>NZ_CP175504.1:2270935-2595355 GCF_049262615.1 Planococcus daihaiensis
GTACTGGCGCTATCAGCGGTGCCTTCCGCGTTTGCGCACGATGAACTCGATAGTTCGGGTGTTTCAAAAGGAGAGCGCGAAGTGTTTTCCAATGAAGAAATTGCGAATCTGAGCGAAGCGAAGGTGGAAGGATCCAAGAATCTTTCATTCCTGAAGGAAGCTGGCGCTGCGCAGTTAAAAGAAATTGACGGCGTCCAGAACAACACAGCTGATGTTTTCGCCCATAAAGGCTATGCCTACGTCGGCACCCATACCGCCAATGGCGGCAACGGCGGCGTCCGGGTCTTTGACTTGAAAGATCCCGCCAATCCGGTGGAAGTCGCGGTCTTTGCAAATGATGACGTAGAAAATACGTGGCAGGAAAAAGTCATCGTAAAAAGTGTTAATACTCCTGACTTCAAAGGTGACCTGGCCGTTGTCAGTGTCCAGCAGCTGAACCGTAATGCGGAAGATACGTCCGGCGGATTCCTTCTATATGATGTGACCGATCCGGCCAATCCTGAAAAGCTCGGCTATTGGGAAACGTATGAAAACACGCGCGGAACCCACGAACTTTATTTGACGATGCAAGGCAACAGAGCGCTTGTGCTGACTTCCAATCCATACGCTGATTATTACAGCAACGGCGAACACAAAGACTTTACGATTGTCGATGTTTCCAATCCTGCAGAACCGGAAACACTGTGGGAATTCGATCCGCGCATCCTCGATGAAGTATCGGCTGACTTCAACGGTTATCACTGGGATTCACCGGATGGCAAAACCCGTCCCGTGTTCAATCACAGTGTCATCACCGACAATAATGCGCAATACGCCTATGTCTCGATGTGGGATCTCGGCACGATCATCTTTGATATTACAGACCCTGAGAATCCGGTCTACTTGAGCAGCACCGACTATGCTTCGAATCAGCAGGGCTCCGCCCATTCGGCAGCTTTGGCAAAAGGCGGCAATGTGCTGATTGAAACACGGGAAGTCTCTTCGCCTGTGCGCCCGGGATACGAAGAATCTTACGGTTATACGCGCATTTTTGACATCAAGGATAAAGCGAATCCTGTTTTATTGAGCGAGTTTAAAACGGACTTGACCGAAAAAGTCGAAGACGGCCCGACTTTCGCCAATACGGTGCACGATCCGAAAGTGCACGGCAACACGCTTTACTTGAGCCATTACGCGGGCGGCGTCTATGCGGTGGATATCACCGACCCGGCCAATCCGAAACAGATCGGCCAATATGCACCTGACCAGTCAGATGTCTGGGGCGTATTCGTGGACCGCAATTACGTGCTGGCTTCCGATATGGCCCAAGGTTTGAAAGTACTTGTAAAAAATAACGCCAAACAGCAGAATAAATAAGCTTTTATGAAGAAAATAATAAACCCGCACCTATCAAATCGTTTGGATTTGAGAGATGCGGGTTTATGCTGTTTAGAATTCGCGTCGCTGTGTAAAAAACATTTCTGAACGAATCTGACTATACACTACAATTTATATTGTATACATTGCCACATCCGCTGCATCAGCATTTTGGGCGTGGCTTTTTCTTTTTGAATGGTTCCCTGGGAAGCGAAGTTAATGACATTTTGAAAGAAAAGCGAAAAATTTACTGCAGCGAATATCAGTGAATTTCTTGCCTCACTCCACTCCAAAAGCCACAATCCCATAAGCCTCCAAATACATTTTCAACACACGCAGCCACTGCTTTTCACTCGCAAGCGCCACATGCCCATCGGGTCGAATCAGGTACAGCGCATCTTGCTTGAATCCTGCGTCTTGCATTCTAGCTTCCCATGCAAACTCATGGAGCTGGAGCGACTGCGAGCGGGCAAAGTCAATTAGCTCGGGCTGCGCTTTGCCGTATATATGAATTTGCCAATCGACTGAGCGCAGCGGCCCGAAATTATCGCCGCTTGCGGTTTCGATCCAAGGCAAACGCATGCCGCCGTAGACTTTGCCGGCTTTGCCCTTGCTCAAGGGGCTGTTGCGGTAATTGATGTGGATTTGAGACAAAATCTTAAACGCATTTTTTTGGGAAAATGAAAATTTGAACAGCGACGGCAGGACATAGGGTACCGCATACTGGCGCAATAAGGTGCCGCGCAATTTTTGGCTGACGATCGTTTTGAACGCTGTATCGGTCGTCGCGATCAACCGACGCGCAAAGACGATTCGCTCTTTTTCGTACGTGCTCAATATTCTGGGAGCGGCTTTCCCTTGAATCACCGCTGCGAGCTTCCATGCCAGATTGATGGCGTCCCCAATGCCGGTGTTCATGCCTTGTCCGCCGGCCGGGCTGTGCAGGTGGCCGGCATCGCCTAAGATGAAGATACGCCCTTTGGCAAATTGCTCGCTTACGCGGTTATGGACACGGTACGTCGAAAACCAATTGACCTTGGCGGCGTTCACACGGATTTTATTTTCAATATAATCACTGATTTCACCGTATTGGAGATCGGTGCGTTCGTTCAATTCCTCTGGCACGATGCCGAGGATTCGTTTGGTTTTGGCGTTCCGGACGGACATATAGAGCATAAAGCCATCATCGTCCATGTACATGTCCATCTTTTCCATGTCGTCTACCGGTTTCTCGGTTTCGATATCGGCGACAAAGAATAATTGCTTGTACGTGCCGCCGGGAAATTCGAGTCCCAGTCCTTTTCGGACCATGCTGCCGGCCCCGTCGCAGCCGCATAAATAGGTAAATTCCGCTGTTTCTACCGGCTGTCCTTGTTGTTGCAAAACGACGTTTACGCCTTCTCCCATGTCTTCAAAAGAATGCAACTCGGTGTTCCATTCCACTTCGACGCCTATTTTACTTAATTCGTCCACGAGAATTTCTTCGTGCTCGTCTTGCGGCAAACTCAAGATAAACGGAAACGGGCTCAGTCCTTTGCCCAAATCATGGAATTTCAGTGTGGCTTTCACTTCTTTGCCGTTGCTGATATCAAGCGACAAAATGGGATGCCCCCGCTTGATGTTGCGTTCGGCCAGGCCAAGTTGCTCGTACTGCTCCAATATGCGCGCATGTACAGCGAGCGCACGTGACGCTGTGCCGGTTCCTGCGTTTTTATCGATAATTCGAAACGGCACGCCTTGACGCGCCAGGCTATAGGCAAGAGCCAGGCCAGTGGGGCCAGCTCCGACGATTAAAATTTGTGGGTTCATCATGGAGACCTCCTAATGAGTATCACGCCTGCTGATCGATTGGGTTTCAAGTGTCATGTAAAGCTATAAAATCGTGTATAGGAAAAGTTCTTATAAGAAAAAGCACGTGATACCGAACGAAAAAGCTCTTATACAGCTACTATATCCTTAATCGACCCATTTCAAGCAAGCGATGCTTAAAATTAAAAATTAAAACCGCATCCCTGGGAAAGAAACAATTCTAAACGATTTTGAAATACAGTGCAATTTGTATTTTATACTAAGACCCATCAACTACATCAGCATTTCGGAAGTGATTCTTTCATTTTATGCATTGAAATGAATTGTTTGGGAATTGTGACGTTCCCTCGGAAGCAAGATTTAATTCTTATAAGAAGAGCCTGGTATTTTTTTAATATAAGGTTTTGATTATAAAAATCGCTCATTTAATGGAAATTATTATATGTTAAGATATATTTTGGGACTTAGAAAAGTAAACCTTTAAAAAATCTGCACGGACTTAATTTATGGAGGTGTCAAAATGGATTTAGTCATCAAAGAGTTAACAAAATCATTCAATGACAAACAGGTATTAAAAGGGATTAATTTAACGATTAACTCAGGACAGATTTTTGGTTATCTGGGGAGAAACGGCGCTGGGAAAACGACATCCATGCGAATTCTGATGGATGTATTCAAAGGAGACAGTGGCTCGATTCTGATCGACGGCAAAGAGTTTAAACCAACTGATTATCGAATTGGCTATTTGCCTGAAGAACGTGGGATGTATGCGAAATTTAAAGTGAAAGATCAATTGGTTTATTTTGCTGAACTCCGGGGTGCTACCAAAAAAGAAGCTAAGCATTCCATGAAGAAGTGGGCCGAAGAGTTTGGGATTGATATTTATTTAGACCAAAAACTTGAGACGCTTTCAAAAGGAAACCAGCAAAAAGTTCAAATTGCACAAGCTTTTATTTGTGAACCGGATATTTTGATTTTGGATGAACCTTTTTCTGGGCTGGATCCTGTCAATTCGAAAATTTTTCAGGATTCGTTATTGAACTACATAAGAGAAGACCGGATCATCATCTTTTCTTCCCACCAGATGGGGTATATCGAATCCTTTTGCGACGATATTGCCATTATCAATGACGGGAAGATCGTATTGGATGGGGATTTGAATGAAATCAGAAAACAACTGGGCGAAGGCAAAATTCGTTTGAGATTTGCGGATCAGCGAAACCTGGATTTTTTAGCCGCCTATGATTATACAATTGACAGAGAAGACGTTATTTTAACGCTTCCTCCAACTGAAACGAAAAAATCATTTATTGAAGGTTTACTCAGCCAAGGGATCGAACTTTCGATGTTTATGGATTACTTACCAAGTCTTCAGGAAATATTCATTGAGAAAACAGGTGATAACAATGACAAAGCTTAAAACAGTATTTAACTTTGAATTGCTTGGAATGATCCAAAAGAAAAGTCTGATCGTAGCAACGGCCATCATGTGCGTGATTACGCTGCTGCTAACATCAATTCCCACTTTCATGGTTTGGTTTGGAGGGGAAGAAACAGAAGAGGATCCCAGTGGAAACGGGGGAGCTGCCGAAGAATTTACGTTGGTATACGACAATGATGAGCTGAGAGAAGCCCTCAGTCCGGTGTTGGGGGAAGAAACCTATCCGTCGGAAACGGAATTGAGAGATGCAGTTCAGAATGAGGAAGTTGCTTCCGGATTTGTCGTGGAGGATTATAATCGCTATACCTACATCTCTTTCGACAGCACCGCTTTTTCAGCTGAACAAATGTCTTTTGAGTCACAATTGGAAGTACTCAATGAAAACCGGTTGTTTGACGAAAACGGCATAGATAGTCAAAGGGTCCGCGAAATTTTGAATCAGCCCATCGAACAGGAAACCGTGTTTTTGGGGAAAGATTCCGGATCAGGAACAGCGATTGCCTTTGGTGTCTTGATCACGATGTATATGCTCATTCTCTTGTATGGAGCAAATGTGGCGACCTCGGTAGCCAGAGAAAAAGACTCGCGTACGATGGAGCTGCTCATCACCTCCAGTAACCCGCGAACATTGATACTTGGAAAAGTCGGGGCGGTCGGATTGACCGGCATTTTACAGGTTGCGTCAATAATTATATTTGCTGTGATTGGATTTATGCTGAATAAAGGGAACTATCCTGAGTTTCTGATTGATATGCTCCAAGGAACCATGACGATGGATGTGGTTCTTGTTTATATTTTATTTTCCGTATTAGGTTACATCTTATACTTGTTTATCTATGCTGCTTTAGGAAGTTTGGTTTCAAAGGTGGAAGATGTGAACTCTGCAGTTACACCGATAACATTCTTGTTTGTCCTGGCTTATTTTGCTGCAACATTTGCGACGAATGCGCCAGATAATACCATTGTGAAAGTCACATCGTTTATCCCGTTCATCTCGTTATTTACGATGCCGATTCGTTATATGCTGACAAGCGTGCCAATCGCATCCCTTTTAATATCAAGCGCGATAATGGTGATAACAGTAGCGTTATTTGCCGCGTTATCCATTCACATTTATAAATTCGGTGCATTGAATTATGGCAACCGTCTTAAATTTAAAGATGTCATCAAATCTTTCAAAAAATAGTTCAGGAACCTTGTGCGAGCAAGGTTCTTTTTTATGGAGGACTAAACTCGCGTCCCGGGGAAAGAAACAATTCTAAACGATTTTGACAATACACTACAATGTATATTTTATACATAACCACACCTTCTGCATCAATATGTCAGGTGTGGTTTTTTCTCTTTATTCACCCGTATAATTTGTTTGGAAATTGTGTCGTTCCCTAAGAAGCAAATAAGGGGAACGTGATAGAATATCAGTTAGTGAGACACTAAATCTTCCTATAGTAATAATCGCGTCCCTGTGTCAAACTCTATTCAGTTTATTAGCAACAATTGCATGAAGAAAAGCCCTATCAGTGATCTCAAGGGTTAACGGATACGGCTTTAATATTTTTATCTGGGAATTTAAATATTCATAATTGAGCTCGACCCAGGGGCAATTTGGGAACTGCTGAGAATTGTGTCGCTCCCGGGAGAGTAAAGGTGAAATAGATTATCCGATTGCGATTGCAAGGGATCTTTGGCTGACTAAATATTACTAACGTATTTCTTGCCAAAAGGGACAGGGGGGCGAGCATGAAAAAAGCGATGAAAAGCATTTTATGGGTGTTGTTTTTTACTTTCCTTCTATTGGCTGTACCCAGATTATCCGGCATAATTGCAAACTTATTTGATTATCAAGCAATTGATCCGGACGGCGCATATGCCTGGATATCAGTAAGGCATATGATTCAAGCGCTTATCATTCTCATTTTTATTGTCATTCTTAATATAGTTAGGCCACTTAAATATGGTTTTGGCTGGGGCAACAAAGAAGTCGGCAAGAAATATGTTGTATCCTTTACAATTATTTTCGGCGCAGGCTCACTTGTGTCCCATGTATTGACGATTCTTACCGGCTCATTTCAACATTTCCCCTATCCTTTAGCGGCGAGTAATATCCTGGGGCAACTTAGTTTTCAGCTTTTCTTATCAGGCCCGTCAGAGGAATTGATTTTCAGGGCGTTTGCGATTACCATGCTGGGAATTGTCATAAAAAATCGATGGTTTAAGGGGAAAGTCAGTGCAGCCAATATCATTGCGGCGGTTATTTTTGGATTGGCACACATGAGTTTTTCTTTTGCACCCTTCGCAGTTGTTTATAATCCGTTCCAAGTCGTCATGGCAATCGTACTAGGACTGTTTTATGGCGATTGTTATGAAAAAACCAAGAGTATCTATTACCCGATGATGATGCACAGTATTAGTAACATTGTGATGGTGGGTCTTACTATTATTGCCACATTTGTTCTGTCCCGCTAGAGGGCACCAGTAATTTTAACAAATAAGAAAATGAAACACGGAGCAATCAGGTGAACGTGATAGAATATCAGTTAGAGAACAATAAATCTTCTTCTAGTAAGCGGTATTATCTTGCTTATAAGGGATTGCAACATTCATGGATGATAGATGAATTGAAAGGGATGGATAGCAAAGTGAACAAAACCGTAGAACAAAAAATGAGCGAGATGCTCGAAGTGTTTAACAGCCTGCCGAATTGCAAGATTGAACCGAATGAGGGCGATCGCCTTTTGATTGCCAGCAATAAACCAGTTTCCTGGAGTGACGCGCTTGAGAAGGGGGACGCGGAATCGGCGCATAAAATTGGGTACATTACGCCTCATAAAGATGCGCTTGGTCTCTATATTGATTTTCCGCATAATTATTTGGATATTGACAGGGTGGAGGACATCATAGATCCCGAAGCCACATTGTCTTATTACGCGCCAGGCAAAAAGACTTCAAATGTGAAAAGCTGGTGGAGATTCCGGAGGGACGAAAAGTTCGACAGCATCCACCTGGTCCTGAGAAAAACGGAGCTGGCGTTGTATGATTTCAAGAGAGAAGAATGGGTTCAATTGATGGAAGAGATAACGAATATTCATAAGTGATGGGTGACATAGTCGAATAAAATCGTTTCCCCGTGTCATACCCAACTTAGTCTAATAACTGCATTTTGCATCGAAAATAAGCCGTATCCAGTGACCTCAAGGGTTAACGGGTACGGCTTTTGTATTTTTAGCAGAATAGTTAAATGTTCATAAATTTGTCTGACACAGTTGTTTCCTCCCAAGTTCATGTACCCGAAACGGACAGCGCTGTTGGATGAGTTGGGGAAGATTAATTAGAAAGGAGCAGCGCCAGAATTTTCCCTGGCGCTGCTCCTATTTATTCCATTTAATTCCGCAAAATAATATAAACGACGTAAATGATGTAGATGACGGTCAAAACCGAACCTTCGACCCTGGAAATCGTGTACTTGGTTCTTGCAAGAATCATCAATAGGATGGACACAAGGATCATTAGCCAGACATCCTGAAATATCTTCGAATCGACAGTTAACGGATGGATCGCGGCGGAGGTACCTAGTATAAAGAAGATATTAAAGATATTGCTGCCAATAATGTTTCCTAGAGCAATCTCCACCTGTTTCTTCAAAGCAGCGGTTATTGAAGTGACCAACTCGGGAAGTGAAGTCCCCACGGCAACTATGGTCAAGCCGACTAATGTTTCGCTCATGCCAAGCGAAAGCGCAATCTGAATGCTGTTTTCTACAACAAGGCTGCCACCGAACACGATGCCGGCCAGTCCACCGATTGTCAGGAGTGAATTTTTCAACTTGGACCCGTTTGCGGCATCGTTGGGAGCTGCTTCTGTGTTCAGGCGATCTTTTCTTGCCACCTCAAAGATATAGTAAAGAAAAACCGCAAAGAATAAGAGCAACATAATGCCTTCGGTTCGTGTAATCAGATTGCTGCCTGAGGACCCGAGTTGAATATCGCTGATCAGAACCAGCAATGCAACTGCACCCAACAAGGCGAATGGAATTTCTTTTCTTATTGTTTCGCTCTGAACCAGCAGAGGGAAAACCAGGGCGGTCACACCTAATATAAACGTTATATTGAAGATGTTACTGCCGACGACATTCCCGATCGCTACAGCGCTGTTTCCTTCGAAGGCGGCGATAAAACTGACGGACGCTTCCGGGGCACTTGTCCCGAACGCCACAATTGTTAAGCCGATTAATAGAGGGGATACCCTCAAGCTTTGCGCAATTTTTGAAGCACCTTCTACAAAAAAATCAGCTCCTTTAATCAAAAGAGCGAAGCCTACTAATAATAAAAGGTAAGTCATGTGTGGTTCACTTCCTTTCTGCATTTTCCGTTAATAGTAAATAGAAGTAACTTTACTCTTTTCTATGCCAATACCCTTCGAATTCTTCTGAAAACAAAAATTGTCTCCTTCTCTGGAAAGCGAGATTTCAGGGAGCAAACATAGCTGAGTGATCATAGAATGGCGATAACCGCTCATAGATTCAGATAACCGCTCATAGAACCCGGAAGACCGCTCATAGAAGTGCCAAAACCGCTCATAGAATTGTAAATCGAGTCGCCCCTGTGACATACACGATTTCATTTGGACGAGATTCTTTCATGAAGAATGGGCCGAATCCAGTAGTGGCGCGGATTCTCTATGAATTTCTATGCCAATTAAAAATCCGCCCTTTTCACTAAGAGGGCGGATTTTCTTTTTGTCCCGGAACAAAAGCTTCATTCTATCGATTCCAAAGAAGAAGTGACTCTAAATTCTTCTTCTCCTTCTTCCTGCATGACAAATTCACGTTTCACTTCCCCGTATCCTTCAACAAAATACCAGATGTTGGTTGTGTCTTCCGAGCCTTTGCTCTCCAGAACGATTGCGTCTTCGAATGTTTCATAAGGTGTTTCAACGATAGCGCCCGATTGGACTACAGTTCGGTCACCCATTGTATTGCCTTCTTCGAGCGGAAATTCCAAATAGGTGGAGATTACCGCCAATTCTTCCAGCTCTTCAAAAGTAGTGTTGTAGTCCTCGTAAAATTCGCCTTCTTCTTTGACTAAATCCACTCGGTCCTCAGACAAGCGATAAACCCTCAACATTGTCGTGCCGCCATTATCTTCGTACAGCGCCACATAACCCTCTTCCAAATATTCTGTGCGGATCGTAAGTGTGGCAAACTCATTGCCTACCCCTTCGAAATGCGCTATCGTGCCGTCAGCCATGAAAAATGACAGCGGATCAATGGAATCGTCGCTTGGTTCTTCTTCAGCAGGGTCTTCGGGTTCTTCGGTTCCTTCCACTTCTTCCGGCTCTTCCTCTGTCACGTTCGCATCGGAATCCGGAGGGCTCTGCACTTCCGACTCATCATTCCCGCAACCTCCCAACAGCAGCATCAAAGCCAAAACTCCTGTACTCAATAAATGCTTCACTTTCATACCCCCATTCTATTATCAACTGACATTTCCCAAGTATACTCAGCTCTAAATTAACTTGTTTCTTTCCAGTATCCCTTACTTGTTTAAATAAATCAGGAAATTATCCGAAAAAAATAATTTTTTCGCTCTCTGGAAAACCGAAGGGAAATCCCTAATACTTTACAATTCCAGTAAAGACCTGTCTTTCCCATTAACCAGCAGGTATACTTTTAAAAAAAGAACATTACAGGGGGCAAAGGTTTTGGGTTTATTCGATAAGATTTTTAAAAAACCGGAAAAAAAAGAAGCGGTCATAAGCAAGCTTTCATCAAAGAAAAAAACGGCGAAAATCGTTTTGGAGAAGAAGAAATTGACCGGTGTCACTGCCAGAGTCGGCATTGTCCTTGATATTTCCGGATCCATGAGAAGATTGTATAAGGAAGGCGTTGTGCAGGAAACGGTGGAGCGGGTGCTGGCGGTCGCGAGCCAGTTCGATGATGACGGCGAGTTGGATGTTTGGGTCTACGACAATGAATTCTCCCGGCTGCCAGGAGCGACCGAGGCGACTTTCACGGGCTATGTGGAGAAAAATATCCTGTCGAATGACAGCGTCCATAAATTCGGCCGCAACGACGAGCCGAAAGTGATGGAAGACGTGATTCGCAAGTACACACAAGAAGAGCCAAATGGTGATCCGGTCTTTCTTGTGTTCATCAATGATGGCGGATGCAAATCCGGCATCAAGAAACTCGTTAAGGATTCATCAAGCCAGCCAATTTTTTGGCAGTTTGTCGGGATCGGCGACGCGAACTTCGAGGTACTGAAGAGGCTCGACACCATGGGCGGCCGCGTGGTCGACAACGCCAACTTCTTCCACCTCGATGATGTCAGCCAAGTATCGGACGCGGAATTATACGATCAATTGTTGAACGAGTTTCCGATGTGGTTGAAGGAAGCGAAGGACAAGGGGATATTGAAGTAAATCCATAAATTAAAAGAGCGTCCTTTTGCAATAACACTTCTAAAGGGGAGAATTAGATTGGATATGATATTAGCTTTATTTTTGTCTATCGTTTTGACTTTCAATTTGTATGTTCTTATTGAAAAGAAAGTCGCACAGCGGGAAAAGTTATTAATCTACTTTTTAACAGCCGCCAGTTTTTTTGTCTTAAGTATGATTGGTATTAATCAATTCAATTTTTAAATACACAACAAATTGGATTCACGATATTTATCTATAAGGAGGGTTTTGCTTGAAGAAATTACTGAAAGAATTAACCGAAATAACAGGTCCGTGCGGATTCGAAGAGGATGTAGCCATTTATATTGCGAACCGTTTACGAGATTCAGTCGACTCTGTAGAAGTCGACAACGCTGGAAACTTAATTGTATCCAAAAAGGGCAAAAATCCGGGGCCGAAAATTTTAGTGGCCGCCCATATGGATGAAGTGGGCTTTATCGTCAAGAAGGTTGAGGCGAATGGATTGCTTCGTTTTGAAAAGCTGGGCGGACATGATGATCGCGTCCTATTGTCCCAGCGTGTACAAATCCGGACGGCTGCCGGTCTGCGTACAGGCGTCATCGGAACAATTTCGGCTCATATGGTGAAATTTGATGATCCGGGCAAAGTGAGAAAGCATAATGAATTGTACATAGATGTGGGAGCGGCCACGTCGCAGGAAGTGAAAGAGTTGGGCATTGGCATCGGCGATCCGATTTCCTGGTTCCCGAATTTTGATTTCTTAACGGAAACAAGGGTTGCAGGAAAAAGCTTTGATGACCGGGCGGGTTGTGCGGTCCTGGTAAAAGCGATGGAAGAATTGGCAGCGGAAGATTTTGACGGCGAATTTGTCGGCATTTTCACCGTCCAGGAAGAAGTTGGGTTGCGGGGAGCTCAGGTAGCCAGCCAACATCTGAACGGAGATGTGGCGATTGCGTTGGATACCACAGCTGTCAGTGATACACCGGAAGCGATGATGGACAACACGCTGGCACTTGGTGCCGGAACAGGCATAAAAGTGATGGATTTCAGTTTGATCGCAAATAAAAAATTAAGAGAGCATTTGGTGAAGCTCGCGAATGAACATGAGATCAACTACCAACTGGAAATTTTCCCGGGGATTGGAACAGATGCAGGAGCACTCAGTTTAGCTCATGCAGGAATTCCGACGGGTGTGTTATCCATTCCGTCCCGCAATGCGCATTCATCGAATGAAGTGATTGATTTGAATGATCTGGAAGCTACGAAAGAGTTGTTGAAAGCTTTTGTGAAAGATATGCGGTATGCGAAGGATTATAAATTTCAAATCTAAACGATTCAGACAAAACAAAACAAATTATAGCCTATACATTGTCATGTTCACTGATCGATGCACATTTGTTAAAACAATGAAAGCAGTCTGCCGAGGCAGACTGCTTTTTTAATAAATGCTTTTCGATGAATCGGAGGCCTTATACATCACCATCGCACTGAAGAAGAAAATCGGTGTGGCAAATTTAATATCAATCACTTCTACAGCAGCGCCTTCAAGGAATTCATTTACTTTGCGGTCCATTCCTTTTTCGCTCCAGGCATAGATTGTTTTTACTCTCATAGAGAACGGCTCCTTTATACTTGTCATACTCATTAAACGTGCGGGATCAGTTTTGGTTTCACCAGTCGCATCTTGTGGAACTGGAAACTGCTTAAATGAATGAAGTATAAACAAATGAAAACCCCTGACGCTTTGCATGACCATGTTACCTATTATGTCGCTGTCAATGAATTGTGAATATACGTGATGGAAATTTGGTGAAATGATATGTATATGCTATTATGTGGAAAATGAGAGATGTGATTTCTTAAGACTCAGCTTGCAGAGTGAGAAAAAGGAGAAAATTACATTGACGGTAAATGTGTTTGAATTCCAAGGAGGGAAGTTCATGGAAATCGTGAAAGCGGATGACAGGATCGAACCCGGAAAACTGGCATGGAGCATAATGTTGCCCCTCGTCGGCGGCTCGTTATCCGGTGCGTTAGCAAACAGCAGCACTAAAGAAGATTATGCTGAATTGAAACGGCCTTCATTCTCCCCGCCGCCTTGGATTTTCCCAGTGGCATGGACCGCTTTATATACTTCAATGGGAGTGGCGAAATACCGCGCATTGAAAAAAGCCGGGTTGAAGAACGAAGCGGCGAAAGTACTCGTTCCCTACAATCTTCAATTGGGCCTGAACTTCCTGTGGTCATTTCTTTTCTTTAAATGGGGTCTGCGCGGCACCGCGCTTGCAGAAATGGTTTTGATGCTCGCTGCGATAACGTGGGCAGCGTATGAGTTTTATCAATATGATCGATTAGCGGGCATTCTGATGATTCCTTACATCGCCTGGGTAATGTTTGCAATGGGATTAAACGCTTCGATTTGGCAGCTGAATAAATGAATGGTGAGTACAGTCGCCGGGAAAAGCAGGGAATCGTCAGGGAATGCGTGTCCCTGCCTTATTAAAAGAGAAGAAAAAATTTCAATCATTCAAAATAAGTGTACGGAGAATGCTGGCAGGGGAGTGTTCTCAGTACTTTTTAAATTGTGGAGTCCATTGGGAAGCGGCTAATGATTGGAAAGAGGTGCAGATAATGAAGGGGACTAATAAAAAACGTCCGGCTTCTGTCAAATTTTTAATTTTTCTTCATCTGTTTTTAGCGGCTGGAGCTCTTGCGGGAGGTTTTGGTATGATCTTTTCACCTGCAATAGAAGACAATTCTTTGGGTATTCCCGTTTCTTATTTAGAGAATGACCTTTTCAGCAATTTACTGATTCCCGGCCTCCTTCTGTTCACGGTGCTTGGTGTATTTCCATTAGTGATTGCATATTTTTTATTCAGTAAAAAGCCATTCAAGTTGGGGCAGGCGCTAAATGTTTTTAGGGATAAATACTGGTCATGGGGATTCTCCCTATATGTCGGGTTTGCTGTAATCATTTGGATAACTGTCCAGGTTTACTTGCTGCAAATGGTTGTCGGCTTTCACTTGTTCTATATGGCATATGGGTTGCTCCTTCTGATCGCCACTTTATGGCCAAATGTTCAAAGACATTATATGACCCCGCTTTAATAATGAATTGCGCCCCTGTGTCAAAAAGGATTCAATATATTCACTGCAATTGCATCAAAAAATGCCGTCTCTGTTGACCTCAAGGGTTAACGGGGACGGCATTCTTACGCTTAGTCAATAGTATGTTTTGTATGCTCTTAAATTCATCAATTAAAATAACTTCTCTGCCAATAACTGATAGACAGCCAACCGTTTTTCCTGGGAATGGGGGATGCTGCAGATCATCGCTTCTTCAAAACCGTATTCCTGCTGCTCACGCTGCAATCGGTCTGCCACATCTTTTGCGGAACCGACCAAATGGATCTTGCGGCTATCCTGGATTTGCATGCGGTCCATTTCCGTCAGCGCGGAATTTTGGGCCTGTTCGGGTGTCATGAGCGGCATGATGCGGCCTTTCATCAACATCAGCCGCGCAATGTCCTGCGGCAGGGCTTCGTACTCCGCTTCTCCGGCCGTTTCAGCCGTTGTCACTAAATACGACACCGAAATTTCGGGTTTTTCCATGAAAGCGGACGGCACAAAATTGGCGCGGTAGGAATCCAAAATGTCTTTTGTCATGCCGCCTTGGAAAAACTGGGCAAACGAATAGCCGACACCCATGCGTCCTGCTTCGACTGCACTGTTGCCGCTCGAACCAAGCAGCCAGGCTTCCGGCAAATTGATATTGGTCGGAGCGGCGATTGTTTTATTGTACAGGCTGTCGTCCGGCACTTCGTCGTTGATCAGCTTCAATGCCGTCTTGAATTTCCCGTACATATCATCTGTCATCGCCCGGCGCCCTTCCGACAATGCGTAGATGGAGCTGTGGTCGCCGCCCGGCGCGCGTCCCACACCGAAATCGATGCGGCCCGGCGCGAGTGCGCTCAGAGTCTTGAACACCTCGGCCAGTTTCAAGGGTGAATAATGCATCATCATGACGCCGCCTGTGCCGATTCGGATATTTTCTGTTTTGGCGCTTAAGTAGGCGGCAGTGACTTCGGGAGCGGAGCTGGAAAATGCGCCCGAGCCGTGATGTTCCGCCATCCACATGCGGCTGTAGCCTAAGTTGTCGGCGAGAACCGCGAGTTCCACCGCTTTTTGAATGGCATCTTCTGCCGTGTTTCCTGTCGTGACGGGTGCCTGGTCCAATACGCTTAATTTCATCTATGTTACTTCCTTTCTTAACTTGCAAGTTTGCACATAGAGGAGTATAGCAGTCCGGTATACTGAAATCATTTCTTCTGACTTCAGGCCTTTTTTTCATCAACAATTAAATCGCGTTCCTACTATATAAAGAATTCCTTATTTTATTCTATAGATTGCCCCTGCTTCGTTCCAAATCCCGAACAAGCCAGTTTATAAAGAAGAGCAACAACACCAGGCTGACAATTAACGCCACCAGGTTTGGACCGGCTTTCGTATACAGGTCGTTTATGCTCGTCACCATCAGCCATTCCGGAAAAGACGGGTCGATGGAGTATTGAAAAACGGAAAGGGTGTTGTTGAAGATATGAAGCAAAATAGGCACCAGCAGCGTGCCGGTCTTTATATACAGCAGCGACGCCACCATGGCAAAAAGGAAGGCACCTATTATATTGATATGAAAAATGCTGAAAATCAGGCTGGTAAAAACGATTCCTTGCCATAATCCAGTTGATGCGATCAGCCAATGCATAATCACTCCGCGGAACACGAACTCTTCCGCGATCGGCGCCATTATCGCAATAATGAAACCTGTCGCCGCCGCGTACCATAACTCATCGGGGAGAGGCTGAGGCGTGAACGCGAGTTGGACAGCGGTGGGGGAAATGGACATGAGCCCCCGCAACATCAGCCAATAGATGCTGATGGAGAATGCCATTAGCAGCAAGGTGAGTCCAAATACGGGCAGCAGCCAGCGCGCGGTGCCGGTGAAGAATAAAATTTTGGGCAGTTTTATGCCGTTCTTTTTGAAATAATAACTGCAAATCCAATAGGGCAGCACGGTGTAAAAAACCAGCAGCATGACAACATTGTGAAGAAGGGCGTTTCCAGTGGCTTGCAGCAGCAGGGAAATCGACACGAGGGCCGCGCCGGTCATAAAGCCGATTACAATCCTGGACCTCGTTTTCTCAAACATCCGAATCGCCGCCTTTCCATGGATTTCAATAATGATAATATTCTGACTTAATAATAACATGGTGTGATTTCATTTTTGTCCAGGAACTATTAGAACACAGATGATTATGTGGCTCGCAGGGCAGCAAACTAGCTTCACTAATACAAAAAGGCCGTGCCAGAAACAATTCAGTTTCTGGCACGGCCTTTTTTAAAATCAGTCCATCGTTAATGCAAGACTGGATCGCAATCGAGTGATCCCGTCATTACTGCGCTTCCCGAGCAGCCTTCACGCTATTCGGATCAAAAAAATTATCCACTAGATCATAAATCGTGATGAGTTCATAAAGAATCTTGAACTCCGGCGGGAATAAGGTAGGATCCAGGGCATCACTGGTCGAGACGCCTTTACTGTCTTCCCAGAACAGGTCGGTAATAATCTTTAATTGATGCTGATGGGTTTCGTGGTCGTATTCAACCGAATTCTGCAGGTCGTGAGCAAGTTCCGTAACTGCCTGCATGATGATGTTCCGTTCGGCCAGCGACCACTTGATGCTATGGAACGGGATACGAAGTATGGCATCCAAATGGAACTCCAGGTTATGTAAAAATAATAATTGTCTTTCTGCCATGCGAAGTCCGGCTTCACGATCACGAACCCAGGGATATAAACTGAAATCATCCCGCTGGTAATGAATCAATTGCTCCGTCTTTCGAATTTCCGTCGTCAGCCTCTTCACAAGCTCCTTGTCTTCCTGAAGGTTCGCATTCCCGTCAAAGAGAATCGTATGGAAAGTGTGTTCCATCATCGTTCCTGCACGTTCACTGATACTCTGGATACTTTTCAGAATATCTGATTTGTAATTTGGCGGGAAAACGAGCATGTTTACAGCGATGGATACGAGCAGACCAATCGTCGTTGTACCTAAACGAATAAAGAAAGAGATTAAGAAATGGTCATGGATGACTTCGACCATCGCCACGGCTGTCAAAGTGGCAACGAGTAAGCCGGCATGCAGCTTAAGTCTGTAGCAGACTAAAATCGTAGCAACAGCAGCTAACGTATAGGTGATCGGGGCATTCCCGAAAAGGGTAATAAAGAAAACAGCGAATGCAGAACCGATCGCAGATGCCGGAAACCTGACAAGCCCCTTTTTAATCGAATCGCTGACAGTTGGCTCAATCGTAACGATTGCCGTGATGACCGCAAAGACAGGCGGCCAGCCCAGCCATATACAAATCGTGGCTGTTAAAAATATCGCAATACCTGTTTTCACAATGCGGCTGCCATTGAAATGAAAGGAGCGCATCATAGTTGGACCACCTTCTCTTTTACGTAGTATTTCCACTGTAGTTCAGTATATCACCCACTTCTATAGGTGATACAAGACAATTTTAATCGGCATAGCGGATGAATTGAGTAGCGCACACGGAACAAACGTGATTTTCTGATGCAGATTTGTGTGAGCCGGGCCAAAACAGGGAAACCTTTTACTAGTAGGATAATTCCTGGATTTGATTGAAAAAGGAGAAGGTCGACATGGCACATAAAAGAGATGAAATCATTTTGCGAGGGCTTCGCGAAAATAATTTGAAGAATATAGATTTGAATATCCCGAAAGAAAAGATCAATGTTTTTACCGGCCTGTCCGGTTCAGGTAAAAGCTCCGTCGTCTTTGATACCTTGGCAACAGAAAGCAGAAGACAAATGACGTTGAACTATCCGCTTTACATCCGACATCAGATGCCGAGGTACGAACGGCCGCATGCCGACTTGATGCAGCACTTAAGTCCGGTGGTCGTCGTGGAACAGAAACCGATAAGAGGCAATTCCCGTTCGACGGTCGGCACCTACATGGATATTGACCCCTTGATCCGGTTGTTGTTCTCACGGATCGGCAGTCCACCGATTGGCTCAGCCACCGAATTTTCGAGTGAAAGTTCTTTCGGCAACTGCCCGGAATGCAATGGCTTCGGGGAAATCGTGGCGCCGGACATTAATAAAATCATTGATCACACGAAATCACTCCGGGACTCTGCAGTGAGATTCAAACCGTTGTCGCCGCCCGGCTGGCAGGGCAGATGGATGGTGGACAGCGGATTATTCGACCCCGACATCCCCATCAAAGATTTCTCGGAAGAAAAATATAACCTTTTAGTCCACGGGCCACCGTTCGGCGAGCGGGCATTTGGAACATATTATTATAAAGAAGGCAGTACGGAGATCGAATGGGACGGCATCCTTCCTCGCTTTATTCGCCTGTATATTAACCGGGATCTCACGAAGCTGAAAAAAACTTCGCAGGAAGATGTCCTGGCGATGTCGACGCACGCACCGTGCCCGACCTGTGAGGGTTCGGGATTGAATCCGAAAGTGCTGGAATGCAAAATCAACGGTTTGAATATTGCCCATTACGATCATTTGGAACTAACAGATTTGTTAGTGGAGCTGGGGAAAATAAAGGATCCGGTCGGAACATCAATTGCGCAGCAGGCGTATCCGAATGTCAAACAGCTGGTTGATTTGGGACTGGGTTATTTGAGTCTGGCGCGGAAAATGGGGACCTTGTCCGGCGGAGAAGCGCAACGCGTGAAAATTGCCCGCCATTTAGGCAGCAGTTTAAATAACATCACCTATATTTTCGATGAACCCAGTGCAGGGCTTCATTCCGAAGAAATCGAGATGTTGACGCATATGCTGAAAGATTTAAGGGACAATTATAATACCGTTGTCGTCATCGAACACAATTTAGCCGTCATCAAAACAGCCGATGAAATCATCGAAATGGGACCAGGCGCGGGTGTGAGCGGCGGTGAAGTGGTCTATCAAGGTGCACAGGAAGGGCTTAAGAAGGCTTCGGCCATCACCGATTTGGATCATAAAATCACCATCAATAAAAATCCGCGAGGATCAGAAAACAGTTTCGGGGTTAAAAACGCCTCTGCCAATAACTTAAAGAATATAAGTGTGGAAATTCCTAAAAATGTCCTGGTGTCGGTATGCGGCGTTTCAGGTTCCGGCAAGAGTTCTTTATTGTTCGGCGCATTTACCGACAACTATCCCGACACGATCGCGGTCAGCCAAGGCAGCATCGGAACTTCGAGCCGTTCGACACTCGCTACCTACATGGGGATCATGGATGACATCCGGTCGATTCTTGCCAAAGAAACAGGACAGCCAGTGGGCTTGTTCAGCTTTAATTCGACGGGAGCCTGTCCGGTCTGCGAGGGCAAAGGCGTCACCACGCCGGACGTGGCTTTTGCGGATCCCGTGACCGTCACATGTGAAGCGTGCCGGGGCACACGGTATTCGGATGAAGCCCTGTCCCATCGCCACTTAGGAAAAAATATCGTGGAAATATTGGAACTGTCGATCGACGAAACCAATCAGTATTTAAAAATGCCGAAAATCGTCAAAAAAGTGGATACGTTAAAGGATGTCGGCTTAGGCTATCTGACTTTGGGACAGACGACCAGTTCGTTGAGCGGCGGCGAAGTGCAGCGACTCAAACTTGCCAGCCACCTGAAAAAAGAAGGGCAGATCTATTTGTTGGATGAACCATCGTTGGGTCTGCACACCAAAGACAATGCGCATCTATTGGCCGTTTTCCAGGGCCTCGTAGACAAAGGGAATTCTGTCATCATCATCGAGCACAATTTAAACTTTATCGCTGCGAGCGACTGGGTCATCGAAATGGGACCAGGCGGAGGCAAAAAAGGCGGCGAAGTGTTGTTTGAAGGAACACCGGAAAGCATGCTGCAGGCGGACACGTTGACGGCGAAGTGGTTGAGAGAAGGAGTGGAGGGGTGAAGCGCTCTCCTGACTCAAACACAATTCACTTTATACAATAAACCGGAATGAGATATCCGCCTATTTAATGAACTCTCCAGTAATTTGAGACACCCAAAAAACACCTCCAGTTTGTCGTTGTTACGACACACGACGTTGGGGGTGTTTTCCTTGTCTCATTTTTATTGGGTCATCCTAGGAACAAACAGCTTAATAAAGGTGTTTTAGATGTGTTTCGATCGCTATGACATAAACCGGATAACGCTCCAACTGTCAGTCTATTAATCCCCACATATTGGAGATGCTTCCGACAAAGACCAGTACCAATATGATAATTGTAAAAATGACCATCCCGACTTGCAGCGGCACATAGTCTTTCAATTTCGGTTCTACTATTCCATCTCGATGTTCCATGGTGTGATCAAACTGCTTTGGTTCGATAGGTTCGTTAGAGTCCCGGGCGGCTTGAAGTTCCTCTTTTTCCAAAGGTTCTTGCTGATTCATGATGAATGCCCCCTTAGTTTTTATTGCTGATGTAATATTAACACAAAAATCAGATAATTAATACTTTTGGAGTTTAGTGAAATGCCCAAAAAACAATTCTAAACGATTCAAACCATACAATATATTTTATAGTCAAAACAATGCCATGCCGGATGCTGCAGCATTCAAGGTGTGGTTCTCTCTATATAATATAGCCCGCTTGTTGATGATTGCCCTTTCGCAATTCCTGCCTTAAATCATACGTTTACATAACCGCCTTAATTATTTATAATATTCAGATAAATAAAAACGTAGTTTGGTATCAATAAATGCATTAAATAGAAAGAGGTGCAGATCATGGAGGGAATTAACAACAAGCGGCCGGCTTCTGTAAAAATTTTAATCTTTCTACATGTATTTTTAGCGGTTGGAGCTATCTTGGGAGGATTGTCTTTTATCATGGCACCAACAGGAAGCGGTAGTTATTTGGAACTCCCCATTTCCTATTTGGACAATAGTCCATTCCGTAGTTTTCTGATTCCCGGAATCCTCCTGTTTACTGTGCTGGGTGTGTTTCCATTGTTAATCGCCTATTATTTATTCAGTAAAAGGCCCTCCAAGTTTGGAGATTCGCTGAATGTTTTTAAAGACAGACATTGGTCATGGGGATTTTCCCTCTATATTGGGTTCGCTTTAATCATTTGGATAACTGTTCAGGTATACTTCCTGCAAGTGGTTGGCGGCCTTCATTTGTTCTATATGGCTTACAGTCTGCTCCTTCTGATTGTCACTTTATGGCCGAATGTCCAAAGGTATTATTTAGACAGTGAAAAGTAATGAAAGGTCCAAATGGGGACTGCTGGAAAAATGTATAGTACCGTCGATTTAAATATTTCGACTCGCCTATTGTAAAATATTGTATTATTTAACAAGCAAGTATACAATGATTAATGGAAAAAGAAATTTGAAAAAGGGGAGTCAACCCAACGATGGAACTCAACTACAAACTCACAGAAGAAGACTATATCGATTTCAATCTATTTCATGCGAAAAATTCAAAAGCGGTTAAAAAGCAAGTGACTATCCAGCGCATACTGGTACCAGTGATTTATCTGGTACTGGCGGTTCTTGTTTCAGTGGTGCTGGACATGCCATTCCTCATTATATTTATTCCCGTGCTGATCGTTAATATTTTATGGATTATTTTCTATCCTTCGTATTTTTACCGGTTGATCAAGCGGAATGCGACCAAGATGATGCGGGAAGGAAAGAATGAAGGCGTGCTGGGGGCGCATAAGATGATTTTTACGGAAGATGGTTTGCGTGAAATCAGTCCCAAAGGCGAGATGTCCATTTCCTGGAGCGGCATCGAAAGTTTCGGCGAAGACCCATCCGGTTTTTATTTATACAATAGCGGGCTGTCCGCGCTGATTATTCCGAAGAAAGAGCTGGGGAACAGTGAGGCGGTCAGCCGTTTTCTGGATGGGAAGATTGGCGCTAGGCTTTAGTTGAATAAAACTCACCTGAATCGGAGGAGAAGAAATATGGTCGAACGCAGCGCTATATTTACAAATGTTCTCCACGCGCTGCTCGGCAATGTGCCGACCAGCTTGCGGGCGTTGGTCATTACGATGGACGAGGAAACGAAATTTTCCCAGTGGACCGCCTATTTCGATGACGAGGCGCATGAAGATGAACTTGAGGCCGTCCTCGTGGCCAACACCCAATTCTTCTCATCTTTTTTGGAAAATGAACTCAATAACACGAATGTCGAAAATGTCATCCTTCCCTGGCCCGAACCGCTGCCGTGGTTTGACACCGGCAAAATAGATGGCTATTTGGTCTATTTGCGCTATGAGAAGCCGAAGCATAGCCGGAAGCATTTGCTTTGAGTGAATTCGAAACGATTCAAACAAAAAAACTTATAGCCTCTAAATTGCCATACCCGCTGGATAAGCAATCTGGGTATGGTTTTTTTAATTTATCCGTATAAATTGTGCGAAGCCAGAAATTGATTTCGGCAAAGCAACCGTGAAAGAGAAACCGGGAAAAGAGAGTAAAATGAAAGAAAGAACAAGTCAGAAATTCAGTACTTGGAAAAAAGGTTAATGGAATGGCATGCATCACAAGCAGGCAGTAGCGAGTTCCGCAATTACGTCAACGCCATAAAGGAATGCTTGAAAACGAACAGGAGGAAAGGGAGATGAAATCCTTTGTGATTCGAAGCATAATTGGTATCTTCTTCGGGGCTTTTCTCAGTGTCATCATTACCAGCACGATGGTCTTAAGCGGACAGGAGACTTTGGACGGCCGACAGTTTGTGCGGAACTCGATCGGCAACATGCTATGCGGCTGGTTTTTCACAGCGAGCACACTGTATTTTGAGATCCATAAATGGTCGCTGCTGAAACAAACGGCGGCGCATTTTGTCACCATCATGGTGCTGTACTTCGTGTTGGCATACGGCATCGGCTGGTTCTCCTTCACCATACCAAGCTTCCTGCTGATCCTTGCCGTCTTCGCGATCCTTTACGCATTGCTCTGGAAAGCCTTCTCCTATTACTTTAAAAAACAGGGAGGAAAAAGAATGAGCAATTGAATAATGGGCAATGGAAAAGCAAGCGCAAACTCGTTTTTTTCGTTTTTATTCGCAAAGACATTCTCTGTATTTTTTAGGCTTTGCGATAGGTGTGATAAACTGAATGCAGCGTTTGTATGAACTATACTCAAACTGACGTAACGGAATAGTTGTAGGATAGATGAAGAGATATAGAGTTTAAGTAGAAATAGGGGGATTATTATGGAGGTTTTCGCACTTGTGGGGTTCATTTTTGGAATGGCAGGATTTTCGTTCGGAGTTGTCGGTTTTACGACAGCGTTAAACAGCATTAGAAATGTAAAAGAACTTGAAAAAAGAGTTGTTGAATTAGAGGGGAACTCAATAACAATGCCTCAAGTCAACGAAGCGGACTAATTCAACAAACGTTATAAAAGGGGATGACTCAGTTCTTATTGAACTGGGTTATTTTATTGCAAATAAATAATTGTGCCGCCCTCGGAAGCAGTCTGAAAAACGGCTGAGTGATCATAGAATCCCGATAACCGCTCATAGAATCCAGAAACCGCTCATAGAACCCCATAACCGCTCATAGAAATTCGGCACCGTAATAACAATCCCGATTCTCGCTCCAATTCGAAAAAAACTCCCTCGCCGTGAACAGAATGTTCTGGGCGAGGGAGTTTTATTGGTTAAAATTTTCATGAAAGGTACCGCTCCCGATTGTTCTGAAGAAAAGGAACTGCCTGTCATTACATGATCATGAAAAAATAGATGATCACCATGATAATCATGATGGCGAGCATGGAAGAAATTAATGATATGTGGATATTGGATGGATAAAAGGTTTCGTTGATGATCTGCAGCCTTTTTTTCTTATAGTTCTGGGTGGCGGAAAAGATGATGGTCAGCCCGAAAATACAAGAGAAAATGCCAAGGGTGATGGTAAAGATATCAACAAACTGGTGGCGGATGATTCCCATGGTGAAGTGGAGGCTGGTCGCCAGGAAACCGACACCAACGATGGAAATGCCCGTCCGGATCCATGCAAGATAGGTGCGTTCGTTTGCGAGATGCTGCTGCGTGTACAGCAGCTGATTTTTTGGTATGTGACGTGAACGCCGAGCCATCGATTCCGCCCCTTTCGTTACAATTCATTCTATAATTGTGCCACTGCGCCAATATTTATGCAAGAGCGGCAAATGCGGCAGCGCCGGATTCTCTTCTACAGATTTAAGGATGCCGCAATCGCAAATTGCACCCATTAGAATCGCCCGCAATGTCATAAGATGCAAGTGTGGGCGATTCGCATATGAATTAGTTAGGGTTTTTGTCTATATCAGATTTCGTAGTAGAAGGTTTTCCTTTATACAATGTACCCGAAATGCAGAGCGCTGCTGGATGAATGGTCGAAGGTGGAAAAGAAATAAGATTGCATGCTAGGGAATGAGAAAGGAAAATCCAAGTGGAATCACTGTCTAAACTTCAATTAAAGAAACCCGGCAAGAGAAAGGACTTCACTTTCTCTTGCCGGGTTTCTTTGGTTTTTCATATAAATAGAGCCGATCTCCTGAAACGTTTCTGCCCATATTCATGCAGTCACTTTAAGTTGATTTTATTCATGAAAAACTAACAAAGTATAACACTTCATTATTCCTAATACCTCCGGAATATGAGGCAGGATGCGGGTAAATAAGGAAATGTCATACTTTAACAGTGTTCAGAATAGACCGACTCTATAAAATATTCATTTAAATATAATATTCAAAAAGTATTGACAATAACAATTCGTCCTTGTAATATGAGTTTAAATTACTTTGTTATAACAAAGTTTTAGTTTGTAATGACAGTGACTCTAGGGGTGTAGGATATGAAAAAACTATTGAATATGCATGTATATGAAGATTTATTTCAGAAAATCCAAAGCAATTATTTCGAAATTGGAGATAAGTTGCCGACTGAATTGGAAATGCAAGAGATTTATGGCGTAAGCCGGGCACCAATAAGACAGGCTTTAGGCAAATTGCAGGCCGAAGGGTTTATAGAAAGAAGACCAGGAATCGGGTCGGTGGTGGTTGAGGCGCCGGGTTCCGGGCCGTGGATGCCGATGGGTGGTTTCGTTTTACAATTCAGCAAGAGATGGAATCAGCTTCAAGTCCATAATTTAGAAACGATTAAAGTGTTTGCTGATACAGCCATTGCTGACAGGTTAAAAGTTCCTGTAGACCAGCCGGTTGTTCGGGTGACGAGAATCAGGACGGAAAACGAGACGCCGGTATTTCTTCTTCGAAATTATTATGTGGATGCGGATGTCGAAGTGATCAAAGCTGCCGGTAATATCTTTAACATGCGGCAGTTCGCCAAGGAAGTTCTGGGTATTGAATTTTCCTATGTACGTGAAGAACTTTCAGCTGTAGTCGCGGATGAGCAATTGAGTTATTACCTCAAAGTCGAACCAGGTCATCCATTGTTGAAAATCGAGCGAATTTCTTATGACAATAATTTTCAACCTGCAGAGTACGTTGAGTATTATGTGAAAACTGAGGAATGGCCGTACCAGATTACTTTCGGAGACGACCAGGCGGACATGGATATTTAAAGAATTCGAGAGTGGAGGGGATCCAGATGAAGGAAAAAGTGAAGGAAAGAGATTATGCAAGGCCATTCCGCACCATTATTGCTTTGATGTTGCTGACAATCGTTGGAGTGACGATCCTGCAGGTTGTTTCCCGATTCGTTTTCAATGAGCCGCTGACATGGCCTGATGAGTTAGGGCGCTTCCTATTAATCTGGATGGTGTTTATCGGCGCGGCCGTTGTATCGTTCGATGATCGGCACCTTGGCGTAGAGTTCATCCAGGAAAAGATGTCACCCAAAGTGAAGTTGATCTCGAGCATGATTATCCGCTTACTCATTTTGTTATTTCTGTTCATCACCATTTTTTCGTCGTTCGAATTAATCCAGATCGCGCATATGCGGAGTTCGGCCGCACTTGGTATTCCGGATTCTTATTGGCGCATAGCTGCTCCAGTCGGGGCGGCATTGATGATCTTTTACGTCGTGATCAGATCGATCCTGGATATCCGCAGTTACCGCGCGGGTACTTTCATTAACCGGTCAGTTATGGAGGAGATGAAAAAATGATTATATTAGTTTTAGTAATCATGCTCGGATTGATCCTGCTGGGAATGCCAGTCGCCTTTGCGCTCGGGCTTTCCTCAGTTTTCTACATAGTGGTAGAAGGACATGATTTAAGTATGGTGACGCAAAGTTTAGTCAGAGGCGTCGATTCCTTCACATTATTGGCTGTTCCATTCTTCCTATTGGTCGGCAGCCTGATGAATTCAGGGGGAATCACCGACCAGATTATCCGGATGGCCAAAGTATTAGTAGGACATTTTAAAGGTGGACTGGGCCAAGTAAACATTGTGGCGAGTTTAATCTTCTCGGGGATATCGGGTTCAGCGACCGCTGATACAGTAGCTTTGGGTTCCGTCCTGATTCCGGCGATGGAAAAAGAAGGCTACGATAAGAAGTTTGCGGCTGCACTTACCGCGGTATCATCCATAGTTGGACCGATTATCCCCCCAAGTATCACGCTGATCATTTTCGGTATCATTACCGGACAGCCAATCGGCCCATTGCTGATTGCAGGTATCATTCCCGGGGTGTTAATCGCCATTTCATTAATGGTCTATACGTATTTTGTAGCAGCAAAAAGAGGGTACCCGAGTTACCCGCGCGCTGACTTTCGTGAAGCGCGGTCGGCATTCGGTGCCGGCATCCCGGCTGTTATGCTGCCGGTCATCATCGTGGTCGGCATCGTCAGTGGAATTTTCACTCCAACTGAAGCAGCTGCCATCGCCGTGCTTTACGGCATAGTAATCGGATTCTTCTATTATAAGAATTTGACGCTGAAAGGGTTCTGGACCATCTTAAAAGATTCAGCTTATGAATCGGCAAAGATCCTCTTTATAATTGCAGCGGCCACCATCTTCGCATGGGTCGTTACACGTGCTCGGATTTCTGATGTCATTGGAGAATTTATCTTCAGCTTCTCGACAGATCCGACAGTGATTATCACATTGATGGTTGTGTTCTTACTGATCATTGGCTTGTTTATGCTGCCAAGTGAAGGGATTGTCATTTTTGCCCCTATTTTGACACCAATTGTTATGGAAGTTGGGATGGACCCAATACACTTCGGCGTATTGATGGTTCTGACTTTAACCATTGGCGGGGCAACGCCGCCAGTTGGTATCCTGCTCTATGTCGTGCAGGATATTGCGAAAGTTCCTTTCGGAAAGCTTGTTGGTGAATTAATGCCGATGTATATCCCACTGGTAATTGTGGCTCTGATGACAGCTTATATTCCTTGGCTGACATTATCGATAGTAGAACTATTCTTTTAACTAACTGATAGGAGTGGAATTAATGCAGAAGAACAAAAGAGCAATTCACCACATGACGTGGAGAGAAGTGGAAGCGGCATTTAAGGAGGACCCGGTTGTCATCTTGCCTCTGGGATCGATGGAAGAACATGGGCCTCACTCGTTGACCGGCGATTTCATGGCTGCAACAGCCATCGCCGAAAAAGTCGCCGAGCAGGTAGGAGCTTATTATTTACCGACCGTGCCGTTTGGCAACTCGGAATATTTCCGGGGGTATCCGGGGACGATTTCCCTTTCACAGGAGACTGTCATCAGTTTGCTGGACGATATCTGCCGCAGCCTGATTGAACATGGAATTACAAAAATTATGTTCTTCAATGGCCATGCCGGCAATGCTCCGGCAATCGATAATGTGGCCCGAAAAGTGAGACGCGAAGATGGAGTTGCTATATTATCGATGGACCTTTGGCAAATGCTGAATCCTGAGCAGAAAAAAGAAGTTTATGGCGAAGGAAAAGATCCATCAGGCCATGGCGGCGAACCGCTGTCATCCATGATGTCGTATCTGTATCCGGATGATATGCGCATGGACCTGCTTCCAACTGAGACAGGCCAGCTCAGCAGCTGGAAAGGTTTTGAAATCGATGGACTTACCAAGTTGAAAATTGGTGAATCGAAAATAAACACTTATCTGAACATGGAGGATATTTCTCCAGAAGGAATCATGGGAGATCCATATAAAGCGTCAGCAGAACGCGGTGAGAAAATCATTAATTATATAGTTGAAGTTGGCAATCAGGTAGTGAAGAGCATGCAGCAAAGCGATATGGTTACTAAAAAATCGAAAAAATGAGAGGGGTTATTATATGAAGAAGATGGTTAAAGGTTTGATGGGTTCTGTCGTTTTGGGAAGTTTATTAGTTGGCTGTTCAACAGGAGATGAAGAGGGTTCCGGTTCAACTACTGAAGGGGAAACGTTTGATATTTCTTACAGCACTTGGGCAAATCCAGGTGAGCCGGCTTTTGAAGGCATGGAACGATTCAAGGAGATTGTAGAGGAAGAGACGGATGGCAATGTGTCGATTGAAATCTTCCCGGCCAATCAGCTTGGCAGCACGGCAGAACAAATGGAGCAAGTCAGACTCGGGTCAATTGAAATGATGTCGAGTGGTGACCCGGGCTTAGACGAAATCGAGTACCTGTCCTTGCCGTATTTGATGGAATCCAATGCTCATTGGATGCACGTGCTTGAATCGGAAATTGGTGAAGAGTGGAATGAGAAATTGGTCGAAGAAATGGGCGTCCGCACTATCGGGATTTTGCCGCGTGGACCTCGTGTCATCTCTTCGAACCAAGCAATCACAAATTTGGATGACATGGCCGGATTCAAAATCCGCGCTCCTGCGAGAGATTACTACGTTCAAACATTTGAAGCTTTAGGTGCTAGTCCGACACCAATGGATTTCGGTGAACTTTACAGTGCGCTTCAAACAGGAATCGTTGATGGGCAGGAAAACCCACTCGAAACCATCTATGCCGGTGGTTTCCATGAAGTTCAAGATTTCATCATCTTGTCGAACCATATGTACAAACCATCGTTTGTATCAATCAATGATGAGTTCTTTAATAGCCTGCCGGAAGAGTATCAGCAAGTGATGCTGGATGCGGCAGTGGAATCTGAACAATTCACACAGGAAAAACTGGATGAAAGCGAACAAACGATGCGTGAAGAAATTGAAACGGCAGGTGTGGAATTCATCGAGCCGGATATCGAAGCTTTCAGAGAAGCTACTCAATCAGTGAGAGATTCACTGGGTACAGATGTATGGGGTCAAGAAGTCTATGACCAGGTAGTGGAAATGGGCACAGCAGATTTAGACTAAGATCAAGAAACGGGCTGCTTTAGAACAGCCCGTTTTTATTCTTTTATGGAGGAGGATTTTATGGATTTACAACAATATGTAGAAGAAATACAAGATCAGTTGATTGAAGTGCGTCGGCATTTGCATGAAAACCCGGAGCTCAGCATGCAGGAATTCAATACAACCAAGTTCATTCGGGAAATCTTGAAAGATACTTCAATAGAGTGGCAGGAGACGGGAATGGAAACAGGGCTTATCGGCTTGATGCACGGTGCGGATGGACCAAATCCTGTGCTGATGTTGCGGGGAGATATTGACGCGTTGCCGATTGTGGAAGATACAGAACTTCCTTTTGCTTCTAAAAATTCCGGTGTCATGCACGCTTGCGGTCATGATCTGCATACGACGGTGCTGATTGGAACAGCACTGGTATTGAATCGGTTAAGAGAATCCTGGAAAGGCACCATCAAATTTGTCTTTCAACCTGCCGAGGAAATCATGGGTGGTGCTAAGCGTATGATTGAAGCGGGAGTCTTGGAAAATCCTGTTCCGAATCATGTCGTCTGTCTACATACATGGCCATACACAGATGCCGGAAAAATCGGTGTAAAAAATGGTCCAATCATGGCAGCAAGCGATATGTTTGAAGTCGAAATCACTGGTTCCGGTGGACATGCGGCCCATCCGCATAAAAGCATCGATCCAATTCCAGTGGCTACTGATATGATAGCGGCGTTTCAGAAAATTGTATCCAGAAACTTGTCCCCACTGGAATCTGCAGTCATCACTGTTGGTCAAATCCATGGTGGTTCTGCCAATAACATTATCGCCAATAACGTTACTCTGTCGGGGACCGTTCGCACTTTAAATGAAGAAACAAGGTCAATGGTGAAAAAACGGATGGAAGAGGTTGCTGAACATACCGCACTGGCATCAAATGCGAAAGCTACAGTAGAATTCCAGCCGGGCAGTCCGCCGCTGATCAATGATGACGCACTCGTCTTAACGATGGAACAAGCGCTCACCAAGCATTTGGGCGAAGCTAATATTGATTATTTAAAAGAGCCTTCTATGGGCGGGGAAGATTTCGCCTTTTATCTGGAACATATCCCAGGGATGCTTTTCCGCCTCGGAACGGGCACGGATAACGAACGGACGCGACGTCCACTCCATAACGCAGGCATCGTTTTTGACGAGCAAGCGATTCCAGCCGGAGTGACAGCGATGAGCGGGTTTGCTATTGAATATTTAAATCAAAAAGACTAAGAAGCGTTCCTACTATATTAAGTAGATGGACGGCAATACAATTTAATATAGACAATGAACCTGCAAAGGAAATCCGCCTAGTTAATTATAGGGCGGATTTCCTTTGCATTATATGGGAATCTGACCATTTATGTTAAAATATGTATAGAGTTAGTGAAGGATTGTTCTTAAACTCAATGGCATGGTTGTTTAAAAGGTTGGAGGTATTCATGTGACGAAGAAAACGAAAAAAATCATTTTAAGTTTAGCGGGGACAGCTGTTTTATTCCTTCTATTAATGACCTGGTTTTATCCCTATTCAGCTTTCGGTATTTCGAAAAGCTATTCGTTTACGCCAGATCCCGTTGTTGTCGATGGATATGAAGAGGATTTAAATGAATTCAAAAGTTCTTATGAAAAGGATTTCGCGGAAATGGAAGCGGCCAGCGCAGTAGATCTAACAATTGACCGGACACAGTATGTGCTTCCGTTGTTTGAACAGGATTGGCTACTCAGCAAAGAGCCTGTAAGTTGGAGTATGGATGATTTAGATTACCTTATATTAGAAGTCAGAAGCGCCCGAACTACTTTACTGGAACTTTCAGCTGCAGAGGATTACGCAAAAGAACACAGACAAAATTTAGTCGATAGCATCGAAAGTCTGCTGTGGTTAGAAGAGCAAATTGAGGAAATAAAAACCGGCAAAGCCGAATCAAGAAAAACGCTGAATATTCAATTCGGTAATCTTCATATGAGTTTTTTAAACAACTTCATGATGTTTAACATTTTTTATGACAGGTCAAGGAACGAGTAAATCCGTCTAAGGAAGTTCCCAATACTTGCAAAAGGGTGTTTTATCAAATGAGATATTTCCTGAAGTTGAACGCAATCAGTATGCTGTATGCTCTGATCGTCTTTATTCCCTTTGAACTGATGTTGAATGTGTATCGCATCAGCAGGTTGACAGAGGTGAAGCTTGATACGGTGATTGTTTGGAGTGGGACAGCTCTGAGTGCTGTATTTATAGGAGGCTCGATCCTGATTTACTTCCTCACCAAAAAGTGGTTGGATGAGAGAAAAGTTAATTTTGTCACCATGATTCTGTGGCTGCCTTACTTTGTTCTTTTCGTTTTCGTGTTTGCTTTGCGATTCCCGATAACATACGGCGGAGATAATCCTAATCCGGTTGTTGGCCTTTTAGCGATGGGCGGAACGCTGGCGTATCCATTTTACATATTGGTACTCAATTCGCTCGCTTGGTGGAGAGATCAATAAAGCGTCACCATGTGTAAAAACAGCACCAACCAATTCAAACAACACAAAACAATTTATAGCCCATACATTGCCATGCCCGCTGTATCAGCAATCTGGGTATGGCTTTTTCTTTTTATTCATCCATATAACTTGTGGTTCAATAAAACTTCACCTGACCCCATAAAAACCAAAAAAACAGATGACTTCGGCACAATGCCGAAGTCATCTCATCGCAGCCGGGCTGCAGGGTGCTTTTTATTAAACTCCTTCGTATTCTGTATCGACTTCTTTGGAAGGGCGGTGGCGGATAATTTGTGCTGCATACCACAAGACCACAACCAGGGTGATGACCGAGCCGATAATCGCGGAAATATAGTAATCCATATTCAAGCCTTCAGGTGCATAAAAGATGTACATGGAAACGACACCTGTCATAAAGATTGCCGGTACACCGCTGATCCAATGGAATTTGAAGTTTTTCAATAGATACATCGTCGCCGTCCAAAGCATGAACGTTGCGACCACCTGGTTGGTCCAGCCGACGTATCTCCACAAGAACGTATAATCGATTGTGGCCATATAGAAGGTCGGGATAGCCAATGGAATCGTGATCAACAGAATTTTTAATTTCCCGTCCGTTTTGTAAAACTTCGACAAAAGGTCTGCTAGAATCATTCGGGAAGAGCGAAGCGCTGTATCCCCGGTGGTGATCGGCAGGATGATTACGCCGAAAATCGCCAGGATTCCGCCCATCGTGCCAAGCAGGGAAATCGAGATTTCGTTGACAACCCCTGAAGGGCCGCCAGCTGCCAGTGCTGCCCCGAGGCCATCCGTCCCGTTAAAGAACGTCATTCCAGCTGCCGCCCAAACCAACGCAATGACACCTTCGATGACCATTGCGCCATAGAAAATTTTGCGGCCGTCCGATTCCTTTTTCATCGTGCGGGCAATAATCGGACTTTGCGTACTGTGGAAACCTGAAATCGCTCCGCACGAAATAGTGACCATCAGCAACGGCCAAATCGGCAGTTCGCCTGGATGCAAATTGCTGAAGGTCAAGTTGGGCATCGGTTTTCCGGAGAACACCAATGCTACTGCCACAGCAATCGCCATGAATAATAAAATCCCGCCTAACAACGGATAAATACGGCCAATAATTTGGTTGATCGGGAAAATTGTTGCCACAATAAAATAACCAAAAATAAGAGCTAATGCGACGATAAAACTAATGGGTGTAATTTGAGCAATCAACTGAGCCGGCCCTGCCGTAAAAGCAGCAGCAACCAACAGCATCAACACTAAAGATAATCCGTTAATAAAGGCTTTGGCATTTTTTCCTAAATAACGACCAACCAATGTCGGGAATTGCGCGCCACCATGACGCATCGACATCATACCGGAAAAGTAATCGTGAACCCCTCCGGCAAAAATGCACCCAACAACAATCCAGAAAAATGCTACCGGACCATACAATGCTCCTGCCACAGCTCCGTAAATCGGGCCGAGTCCAGCTATGTTCAGCAATTGAATCAAGTTCCCTTTCCACCAGCTCATCGGGACAAAATCGACATTATCGCCTTTGGTATATGCTGGAGTCGGTGTTTCATCGTCGATGCCAAAGACCTTTTCGATAAACTTCGAATAAAAGATGTAACCTAAAATCAAGAAAGCGAGTGCAGCGAAAAATGTAACCATATTATTTCTCCTTTCGGTGTATGCGATATATCGTATACAAATAATACCACCATTTTGAAAAATGAAATATAATATTTCGAAAGAATTAAATTTTCTTTTTTTATGTGTTTTATTAGGAGGATTTTTGTAAGAAAAGGGAAATGTAAGCGTGGCCATTGGGTTTGAGGGAATTTAGCTTCTCTAATTCTTTGGAGGGATAAGCCTTAAATTTTATTTTTAAATATTTTAATATATATTTTTGGCCAAAATAAAAAGTGATGCCAAACATCAGCACCACTTTAAGTCATTCCTGAAATACCTGGAAATAGAACTCATTTAAAGTATAGTGAATAGAAGAAATGAATCTATTTGCAAAAAAGGTGATGGCGAAATCATCCGGAATGAGACAGGAGGTAACTTATGGACAACGAAAACTGTGATTTGGCGAAGCCGAAAGGTGTGAAGGAAAAGAACCTTGAGGTGATTGATGGCTATACGATAAAATACCATGCCAGCGGAAAAACGATCTGGTCAAAGGGCAAAGTGGTTGATGATCAGCCGGAGGGGTATTGGGAATGGTATCGTACCGACGGGACATTGAAGCGGTCAGGTTCCTTTGATAAGGGCGAGCCTGTGGGCGAATGGATCACTTATGACAGCAAGGGCGAGAAGTACAAAACCACGAATCGCGATAAATAATTTAAATGCAAATGTGATCCGCCGTTCCTTTTGGGGCGGCGAATTTTTGGTGGGATGCTTGCAGGGAAACGAAACTCTCAAGAAATATCTGATAAACTGTGAAATTTAGCTAAGCAGAACTGCCGATGTTCTTAACGGTATAAAACCTTCAAAATGGAAAGCGGGGGAGCGCAAAAGTGAAATCATACATTATTCGAATCGAACTTGAAAACTCCAATCCGCTGATTTGGCGCAAGGTGATCATGCCGGCAGGAGCCACGTTCAATATGCTCCACGATATTGTGCAGCAGGTCAGCAATTTTCAGAGCGGCTATCCTTTGGGTGGCTATCATCTGTTCGAATTTGATTTGGCCGAAGAGGGCATCTGGGTGACGAATGACGAGGAAGCCTACGAGGAACATCAGTATTATAAGAAGAATAAAAAAGAGTTCGCGGAAAGACTGAAGAATATGAAGCCGGAGCATAAGCGGTTTGAAGAGGCTTATCAGGAGCGGCTGAAGGCAGTCGTGCGCAAGCCAACTGGCATTAAAATTGATGAATTTCTGGAGAAGCACGGCGAGCTCGTCTACAACTACGATTTTGGAGACGGCTGGCAGTTCCGCATCAAACTGGAAGAAGTCGTCGAGGATTATTATTTCGGTTTCCCGACGCTGCTGGATGGTGCAGAGACGGCACCGCCGGAAGACGTAGGCGGCATTCCAGGGTTTTATGAGTTCCTGAAAATTTATCGGAATAAAAAACATCCGGAGCATAAAGAAACAAAAGCATGGGCAGATAGCCAATATTTCAGAGAGTATGATCCTGCTTGGATCAACGGCATGCTGAAAAGCCGGATGTACAAGAAGACGGAGTGGGATAAGATCCATCACGAAAACCACCGGGTGATTGAGGATAAGTATCGGAAGGGTTGATGGACATCAACTCCAATCGAAGAAAATATTGAAACTGAAAACCGCCGGTGGACATTATTCCATTCGGCGGTTTTTTGGCTTTGCCAGGATTTTGCAGGAACCAGTTTTGCCGTATTGCCAATTCGGGAATAGATATTGAACAAGAGTTATATAGAATGGAACAAGCGGAAGAGGTCCGGGGAAGGAGTTAAGAGAGGTTCGTGAACAAAAGAAAATTTCTGTCGAAAGGATGAACTCATCATGGATGAAAGCACGCTGAAAAAAACAAAAATCTTCACGATCTTAAATCTCGTTTTCTACTTTTTAACGCTCGGCGTAAATTACCTCGGGTCTTCAGGTTTTTTTAATGGGATGAGCCAGAAAGATATCTCCGACAAATACATGACGCTCATTTCGCCGGCACCTTTTACGTTTTCCATTTGGGGAGTCATTTACAGTTTGCTGCTGATTACGTTGATTTACTTATTTATTAAACGGAAAGAAAGGGATGTCAGCCGGTTGGTATTGCTGATTTCTCCTTTATTCATCGCAAGCTCGGTGTTCAATATGGGATGGATCGTTGCATTTTCTTATGAACTGATGGGCGTCTCCACGCTGCTGATCTTGGCTATGTTGTTCTCGTTGCTCATTATTGTGGAACGCATCTATAAAAATCGTTTTGAGGTTCCTTCTTCGCTTGCAGGACTCAGTTTTACCTTATATGGTTCATGGGTCTTTATCGCGACCATCGTCAATATCTCAGTGTTTTTAGTGCAACTGGAATGGGATGGATTCGGGATTTCCGATTCCGTCTGGACCATGATCGTATTGGGAATTGCCATAGCATTTGTTCTCTTTTACCTGTCCCTGTATAAGAACGCTGCCTTTCCAATTCCTATCGCATGGGCTTTCTTTGGAATCTATAGTGCTTATGCTGATGGACAGCTCGATCCCTCCATGTCCACGGCTATTCAATGGATTCTGTTGGCGGGCATCGTGATTTTTCTGATTGCTGCAGTATGGACATTTATTAAAAACGGGAATGCTCTTTTTCCGGGACACAGGGTTTAGATATTTTAAGTCTGCCGCGGAAATTAAGGCATGAATAGAAGAATCACTGATAAACGGTTAGAAATCGCTGATAAACCTGAAAAAATCGCTGATAAACGTCAAGAAATCGCTGATAAAATGGAGAATCGACGATAAACCTTCAAAAATCGACGATAAATGGAATAAAATCGACGATAAACCCTGAAAAACCGACGATAAAACTTCATAAGCTACAGGGGCAAGCGCAAAACTCCTGCGCTTGCCTTTTTTCATTTTCAATCAAATTTAATTTGCAAAAGTCAGCAACCCGGACTTCACCGGCAGAGTTGTTTGAGTTTTCAATCAGGGAAGAGTAATCTTAAGTAAAATCGGAAGGAGTGAAAGTGGATGGAAAAGGCAATACCGGAAGTAACGTTGAACGACGGAACCAAGTTGCCGGTTATCGGACTCGGTACATACGGACTTTGGGGCAACGCAGGGGCCAACGCGGTCGCAAGCGGAATCAATGCCGGTTACCGGCTAATCGACACGGCGTATAATTACGAAAACGAAGGCGCCGTCGGGGAAGGCATCAAGCGCAGCGGCGTTTCCCGCGAAGAGCTGTGGGTGACCTCTAAGCTGCCCGGCCGTTATCATACTTACGACAAAGCAATGGTGGCAATTCAGGAATCGCTGTACCGTTCAAATCTGGATTATCTGGATCTGTATTTGATCCACTGGCCGCTGCCGAATGAAAACTTATACGTGGAAGCCTGGCAAGCCCTGATCGATGCGAAGAAATGGGGACTCGTCCGGTCGATCGGTGTCAGCAACTTCCTGCCTGAGCACCTGGAGCGCATTATTCGGGAGACCGGTGTAACGCCGAGTGTGAATCAGGTTGAATTGCATCCCTTCTTTAATCAGGAAGAGCAGCGCAGCGTCCACGCGAAACTCAATATCCAAACGGAGTCGTGGAGCCCGATCGCCAAGGCAGCAGACATTATGAAGAATGAAACCTTAAGCAAGATTGCAGAGAGCCACCATAAAACAATTGCGCAAGTGATACTGCGCTGGCAATACCAAATCGGCTCTGTGTCGATCCCGCGTTCCACTTCTCCACAGCGGCAGCGGGAAAACCTGGCTATTTTCGATTTCGCCTTGAGCGATGCGGAAATGACTGCGATAGCAGGGTTGTCACGTCCGGATGGCAGGTTGTTTGATATGGATCCGGCTACGCATGAGGAGTTTTAGGATAGGTAGTTAGCGACCGTTTTGTAAATAGCTTGGTTGGGTTCTATCCTATAAAATTTAATTATCGTACTTTTAGACGCGCCGGGTTTGTACTCGGCGCGTCTTTTTTTGGTTTGAAGGAATGAGGTACCGATGTAATAGAAATACCCAAAGTATTACGCTTTTTATGAAAGTAATATTTACCCAAATTTTCCACCAGAAACTCTTAGTCAATGCTAAAATAGAAAAGAAAGAATAATCTTACAATGAAAAGCGTGTTACGAGTCATGCACCAAAAACAGTTGTCCATCTAGAGTATTCATATGAATTGGCATACATTAGATCATTTGTAAGGAAGTGATTACGATAAAAATTATACATACAGTGATCGGGTTATTAATTATCTGCTTAGGGTTATTGCTGTTCTCTATTACGGTGGATAACGAGCCTTATAAAAATGCAGCAGTAAGTATGATAGGAATTATTGCTGCGGTAATTGGAATTTTTTATTTGAAGAAAATCGCTAAGGTTGGAAGGCAATAAGAGGTTCGCTGCACTAATTTATATATAGGAAGAAAGAAGTCTCATAGTGGCTGAAATTTATAAAAGTATGTTATTTAATTAATGACTGGAGTGTTTACATGCCTACAAAAACAGAAATCTTTAACGACATCATTCAAATTATGAAAACGGATTATGCGGGGGCTTCAGAAAAAGAGGATATGAATCGACCGGAGGATTATCTTATTACAGATGACATGGCAGACCGCGATTTTATAGAAACTGTCCAATCCTATTTATTGGATTTTAAGGATGGCCATTTGTCATTCAATGCAAAAGGTGCCGTTATTCCCAACTTGGGATTTAGAGTGCGACGGCATCAAAACGAATTATATGTCACGGAGGCGACAGAAGAAAATCGCTTGCAAAAAGGTGATGAAATTCTTGAAATGGATGGATTAACGATTGAGGATTTCGGAAATCGCCATGCAAAAGTCCTGGAAGACAATGTTCTTGATCGGCAATTTTGGAACGTCGCGTTACGCCAAGCGAAAGACTTAACTGTTCTTCGAGATGGAGTGAAGTTTAATCTGACATTGGCAACGTATGAACGGACTCCTTATACGCCCGTCTATACTCTGGAAAAGTTGAATCCTGATACTGTATATATGAAACTCACGGACTTTGGGCAGGAGGAGCCGATGTTAGATTTGCTGGACAAGCATAGGGAAGATTTGAGTCGTTCCACGAACCTGATTATTGACGTCCGTGTAAATTACGGAGGGAACGATCTGTTTTATTTTCCCCTTCTCGATTATGTATTTGAAGGGTCGACACCATTTAAAAGTTTGTTCCAAGAAGGTGAAATCATGTACACAAATTACACGGAGCGGAATTGCCGACTTTGGATAAACGAATTGAAAGGATACCTTGAACAGGAGCTCGATGCAGAGACTGAAAAGTGGGCTCAAGGAGAAATTGCGTTATTTGCAAAGAATAAAGGAAGTGGTTTTCAAGCTGTTCAGGAAGAAATGGATTATACAATCCAGGGGCAAGCTGCTCCCCCAAATGTGTATGTTTTAACCGATGTGACTTGCGCGAGTTCGGGAGATACATTTGCCAGCAACGTTAAGAAATCTTCGAAAGTCAAAGTGATCGGAAGGCCAACCATGGGAATCGTGGACTTCTGTAACGTGGTCACGATGGATTACGGCGACTATGAATTTGGTTACAGCATTTCCAAGATGGACGAAAACTATTACACTAATGAAACAGGGGTAGAGCCGGATATACATATTCCGTGGACACCGCGGCATTTGGAAGAGGATGTGGATTTGGAGTATGTTTTGGGAGAGATTGAAAGTAAGTCGATAGTCTCGAAAAAATTCTAAACGGGTTTGACAGATCAAAGGGGGAGAAATAATGGCAACTTATAAAGATATTCAAACCTATATTAAAAATGAAAATGGATATGTGGCGAAATCATGTTGGATTGCTCATATGAAAGAGCTTCACGGGTTGAAGCCGAGGATCTCAGCTAGAAGAATATCGGCTGACCATCGGGTACACCCATGTCCGGAAAATAAGCAAGCAGATATTCTGGCTGCATTTAAACATTTTGAAATGGTGTGAAATGTTTGCTTGTTGTATCGCTCCTTTAAAACCGAAATGATTAGATAGAAGGGGAGTACCGCTAATGCGTATAAGTAAATTTCTTTTGGGAATGCTATCATTTTTGCTTTTAACTTTAGTTGGATGTACATCCACTTCATCACCGGATTGGGCGTCTAATTTTATTGTTCTGGATGAATATATTTATATAGTTAGTGATGAGTATACTGAAGATGTCGGAGATGTGTTAGGGCAAGTCACTCATTACTCGGATCAGGAAGCCACATATACAGGGAATTTTTCTAATAAATATGAGGAAGGAACAAAATATTATGAGATTGAAGGGGTTAGCAGTCAGGTCGCGATTGCTGTTGAAGAAAATGATAAATATCGAATTGCAAAGCAAGATGGAAAATATGGTGAGAAATAATCATGTTCCCTCAATTGTATCCCCCCTGTGAAGTGAAAATCATCTTTTCGAAAGTTGAATCGGAATAAATTTTATGCCCGGTATATTGCCGGGTTTTTCTTTCACCTCGGTCAAAAGTCTGAATATTCTTTAATTTAAGCCAAAACACTTCTAATCTCCCCCAATTTCTTTATAATGAACAATTATGGAAAAGGGAGTGGAAGCGATGAAGAAACTGAAAATGCTTCCTGGGAAAGAAATAATTCTAATCGATTTTGACATTACATTTTATACTTTATAAAAAGTTGGCCACGATTTATCAATATCTCGAATGAAACCCTTTCTATTTTATTCATCTATACAAGCTGTTTGGGAATTTTGTAGCTCCCTGAGAACAGAAAATATAAACCACAAATTTCTGCAATAAGAGCTGTATCCAGAGACCTTACCGGTTTTCGGATACGGCTTTTGCATTTTTTTTCTAAAAGGGTGCTAGTCATGTCTGAAGGAGGAGCTGCTGGAAGATCCTTATGCAACTTACTCCGGTTGTTAGACTTCTGATTATATTACACAAGTGCCCAGTCAAACCTTTGAAAAAGACTGAGATGAGTTTTCTTCTTTTGTTGAAAACATGCGTGCCAACACATCCAGAATCCTTTATAAAAAGGTCTCTAGATGTTTTTACTTGCAGTTTAAGAAAGAGATGCCAGGTTATTAAGGTTGCTTCCAATGGATTTTATAAGTATATATACCTTTGAGTTATTTAATTTTATAAGTTATTTATGATTACTTTTATGGAATATATTGAAAATAAATATATATTATTTGTTTAGGTTCCCTTATAATTTTATATATCAATCTTTGGAAGCAGGCAAATGACATGGATAAAAGAGAAGTGGCGTTGCAAGGAGTAGCGAATTGGATAGAGTTTCTAAATCAAAGCTACTTGATTAATGAAAAGGACAAAATAAATACACTCAAAAAACTGGGTGGCTTAATGTCTGATTTAAAGGAAAAAAAGACGATTTTAATTTCTGGAGAGTTTAATGCCGGAAAGTCGACTTTCATCAATGCCTTGTTGGGAGAAGAAGTATTAGTAAGTGATGTAACACCGGCTACGGCGATGATTACCAAGTTGACATATGGGCAAGAAAAGAAGCTGCTATTGCACTTCAAGAATCAGACTGTTCAGGAATATGGTTATTTTTCGCTGCAGCAAGTGACAGCGGAAGGTGATGAATACGGGGAAAAGATTAGGAAGGAACTTGACTTCATCGAAATTCAGCTGCCTTTTGATTTATTGAAATTTTATACATTAATAGACAGTCCGGGGCTAACCTCACTTTTTCAAAAGCATTCAGATGTGACGGACAGTTTTTTAGAAGAAGCGGATGTTGCTATATGGCTGTTCAATAGTTTAAATGTCGGTACAGCTTCCGAGATTCCTTGGCTGCAGAAATTATCTGATGGTAGTATCCCTGTGTATGGAATAGTAAATGGAATTGACCGGTTGGATGAAGATGAAGACCTGGATGCCTTCTATGAATATAACTTGCGAAGATTGTCACCATTGGTAACACAATTGTCTGGAATTTCATCCAAAGATATTCTGGAAGGAAAGTTAAAAGGAGATCAGCAACTTTTGGAGTGGGGTAATCTGAAAGTGATTGACACATTGTTTACAGGATTCGATAACCATTACTTATCAGCATTTTATAATCAAATCGAAAAGCCGCTTCACGATTTTCAAAGCCTCTTAGTGAAGGAGCAAGAAAATAAAAAATTTTTGAAAAAGCGTGAGAAGCTCGTCATGGTTTTTGAAGAGATAGACTCACTGACTATGAAGGCATCGGAAGATTTGAAAGCTGAATATCAGGATAAGCAAAAGCTGATTAATGATTGGCAGATATTTCTCAAGAACAATATGTTTGAACCGATGAATATTGAGCCTTTTATGTCCCAATTTAAAAATACGGCAACATTAAGAGCAGAATGGGATGCAATGGTGATGCCCCAATTGAGAAGTTATTTGGAGCGATTCGAGGAACTCCAGCTGGAACGAAAACTGATTAACTTAAAAAAACTGGCCGCAGAAGAACATTATAGCCACATCGATGAAGTCTATTTCAAATTTATGCAGGCATATAAATATGTGAAGGCTGACAAGGAATATCGTTCCAAAGCCGATGCACTGAATCGTAAATTCGATTTTTTGAATATGGACCAAAAAGAAGTGGAGAAATCAATACATCGATTTACAAAAGTTATTGAGCAGGAAGTGAAAAATGAACTAGTTCCTATCAATGAGCGGATCAAGCAAGTAACCCTTAACTGGCACAAGCAATTGTTGCCGATTAAACAGGCTGTGGGGGAATGGGAAATTGATGGTCTTTTAAATATGGAAGAATATGTGGGAGAAATCAAAAGTTTCCAAAGGAAAGTGCTGCCATATATTCACTTAGCCCTTGAAAAGCAGAAGGGACCGCATGCTGTTGGAAACGTTGAAGAGATTTTACATGAATTAAGTAATTTATATAAAGAGGAAAACCGCACCCATCTCTTGGATAGAATTGTTCAAATGGAAACATTAAAAGAACCAATAGAACAATTTACAATAAGGGTGCTAAAAAATGAGAAGACATTTTCCCTGCAAAAGGTTCAGCTACTGTCAGCTTCTCTGGATTTAAAGGAAGAATTCGTCAAATTGAGTCCTCAATTGATAAAAGACCCTGGTGTGGTGGCTGCAGGGGTTGCCCTGCTGATGACTATATTCTAATAAAATAATATTGTTTGATGGGAGGTGTGTTATGGAAAAGGAAAAACTCTTAACAGGCCTGGAAGAGTGGGGGGAAATCGCACAACGCGAAGAACTCCATTCATTAGAAAAGAAGTTGAAACTGGCTGGGGAAGACTTACAGGAAAATTTAATGGTGATGGTAAGCGGAGAGTTTAATGCCGGTAAGTCGACGTTTATCAATGCTTTGTTGGGAGCGGAGTATTTAACGGCGGATATTACCCCGGCGACTGCAGTGATCACCAAGCTGACATACGGAGAAGTGAAGAAAGTCATTGCCCATTATCAAGATGGCAGAACTGCTGTGTTTGATCCATATTGGCTCGAACAGCTCACGGCTGAGCGCAGCGGAAGCGGAGAAGAAATTCGAGGGCAATTGTCATTTGTAGAGTATCAACTTCCTTCGGAAATGCTGAAAACTTATACCATAATAGATAGTCCGGGGCTGACAGCGCTTCATGAACATCATACCCGTGTAACTGAAGACTTTATGGAAAGAAATGAAATGGGGATATGGCTATTTCATGCTCTGAGTGTTGGGACGGCCTCAGAAATGGTGTGGTTGCAACGGATGCAGGATTTGGAAGTGCCGGTGTTGGGTGTTGTAAACGCTATTGATCTTCTTGATGAAGAAGAAGACATTGATTCATTTTTGAAATTCAATGAAAGGCGCATGCAACCTCTTATTCAAAAGCTATACGGAATTTCAGCAAGAGATATTCTGCAAGGGAAACTGGAAGGGAATCTGCAATTGCTCGAATGGGGGAATAGCCAGGCAATTGACGAATTGTTTGAAGAAATCGCTCCCGTTCACTTGAGGAAAATGGAAGGTTTTTATCGAAAGCTGCAAAAGCCACTTGCTGAATACTTGAATCATCTTCATGAGATGAAAAACTCCTTTGCTTTTTTGGAAGATACAGATAAAATGTGGACGTTTCAAATCAGGCATTTTCCGGATTTCATGGAACAAGTGGAAAAAGTCCGGCTCTTGGAGAGCAAACTTGTGGGATATCTGGAATCGTGGCGGAAGTTTATTGAAGAAAGAAGACTGGACAAAGACTTTACATCTCAAGTAATTAAAAAGCTGGGTTCCCCGAGCAACTTGGCTGACCAGTGGAGCATCTCATTGAAGTTTAAAATAAGTTCACACCGCCGGAGGGAAGCTTCTCTTCTCCAAGAACGCACACGCCTTATGCGAGAGCGGAAAGAACTGGACGACAAATGGATTAACATTAAATTTTCGATGTTCAAGTTAAGCAAGAAACTTAAATTCTCTGATCAGGAAGCCGTGCTGAATAAGGAAATAAGAGATTGGAACAATCGGGTCAATAACCTTAATCAGGATTCCCATGAACTGAAGCAAGCAGTTGGAAAGTTTAATCTCAAAGCAAGGAAGAGAATGGAAAAGAACCTTGAAGTAGATCGGGAAGCCTATAAAGAAGCAATTATTGATCTGCGGGAAATACGGGCAGACATGGATGAAGTATATGGTTCTATTCAAAATAAAAACGTTGAGGATTTTCAGCGTCACTTGAAAAATCATAATGAATTTCTGGGGAAAGTCCCCTCGTTATTGAAAGCAAAGCGGCTGATGGTTTCGCAATTGAGCAGCTATAAAATGGCGATGGGAATCGTTGAAGATACGGAAAAGGTATACGCAGAAATGGATTATGCTGAGTTGGCTGGTCAGCTTTCAATTTTCAGCTCATTTGTCGAACAAAAACCGGACTTGAGTCCGATCCCATTCAAAGCAGTGGATGAAGCGGCCTTTAAGCCAATGGATTATTCGGAATTGCCGGTTACCCAAAAGCAGAATACTAGAGAAATCCTGGATACTCGCAGGTCCTTGATAAGATGGAGATTCGCTGCGGCCGCTTTAGCTATGCTAATTCTTTCATATCCATCACTTTCTTCTATCGACTGGGAGTCGAGTTGGGATAGAGCAGTAAATACTTGGGAAGGAACATTTGATAACTTTGAAGCACCGACAACCGAGTCACAGATAGATGAATTTGAAGATGATTATGAACTGGGAAATGTCGAAGCGGAAACCTTGCCTTCAGGCGAAGCAGATTCACAAATCGACATGCCGATTTTTAGAGCAGATGAAGCCACGATTGTTTCGTTCATGCAAAACTTTCGCGCAGCTTACTTGGAAGATTTAAATCACGCCAATGTAACAGAACTGCCGAAGTACATAAGCCAGAAGACGAGTATTTACTCCGAATTGGCTGGCTATATCGAATCGCTTGAAGGAAAGGGGCTTTATTATGACTTCCATTCGATTGAGGTCTTATCGATTGAAGAGGTCGGTGTGAACCTTTTCAGTGTTATCACCGATGAAACTTATACAATCGCAAGCGCTGAGGAAGCTTCCTATAACGAACGTACAAAAGAATATCTGGTGGATACTATAGCGGATTATCAGTTTTTGATCCGAGATATTCTCACATTGGAGCAATCATCGGAACTTGTCGATTACTTGGAAGCAGAGGAAGTTGCAGAAGAGGCTGAGATTGATGGAGGAACAATTGGTCTGGCTACGGAAACGGATGTAGTTCATATGATGGAAAATTTCTATATGGATTTGGAGTCGGCATTCAATGGAGTCGGTTTTGAAGCAATAGCCGTCTACTTTGCGGAAGATGGACCTGAATATGCACAGACAGAGGCGTATATATCGAACGCGATAGAGAAAAGTATGTGGATGAAAAACCACGGGGTTTGGATTGAATCGGTTGAGGTCTATGATTCATCCCATTATGTGACTACACTTTATGTGGAAGATGAGTACCTTTATGAGGATGGGACAGGTGACCGAAAGGAAGTAAAAGCCGAATATTTATTACAGGTGACCGAAGAGGGAGAGCTAAAAATAGAGGAACTGCTCAACTTGGAGATTCTATCTGAAACAGAAATATGAACAAAAGGGGATTTGCAATGGGAATCGAATTGAATGAGTACCAGGAAAACCGCTCATTATTGATCGATGAAATAAACCGATACAAACGTGCGCTCCAGGAAATGGTGCTAGAAGATGAGCTGCAGAAAGTTAATCAGTATGAATCAGATATTCTGAATGATAACTTTCAATTGGCTGTGGTCGGAGAGTTTTCAAGAGGGAAATCGACGTTTATCAATGCGTTGTTGGGTCAACAGATATTGCCTTCATCTGCTAAGCCAACTACAACGATTTTGAATAAAATTGTCTATAGTCCTTATCCTTTCATTAAGTTGTATTATCACAATGGCATGAAAGCACCGGATATGATCACTGAAGAAGAATTTAAAAAACTGGTGGCACCAATGGATCCCATAGCAGGTGATGAGGCATCCGAAAAAGAATATGAAGAAATTGTAGATTATATGAAAAAGATTAAGTATGCAGAAATAGGTCGAAACCTGCCGCTTTGTGCGAATGGTGTGGAAGTAATTGATACACCGGGCACAAATGACCTGGATCCGATACGGGAAGAAATTACCAATACAATTATTCCCCGTTCCGATGCAGCAATACTACTGCTCAGTGCTTTGAAGATTTTGTCAGAATCAGAGATGAGCTTATTAAGGGATCGCCTCCTGGCCAACGATATCCAGAAAGTCTTCATTGTCGTGAATTTCAAAGACCAACTGGGATCAAAAGAGGAAGAAAGAAAGGTACTGGAGTTTGCCTATGAACATTTGAAGGAAATTCTCGATCAACCGAAAATTTTTATGGTTTCAGCCAAGCATGCCTTGAATGCAAGGCGCAAGCAAAAAGGGGAAGAAATGGCCACGAAACGGAGGCGTCCGGTTGAGGTGTGGAATTTTGAGGACACCGGGTTTCCAGAGCTGGAGATGAGCTTGGCTGATTTTCTCCAGTATGAACGCGGCAGTATCAAACTGCTTAAACCTTTGAAGCGGACTGTGGGAAGTATTAAGGAAGTTAAGAAAAATCAGATTGACTTTGAACGCAATGCCCTTAATTCGAGGACCAAAGGCTTAAAGGAAAAGGTGGCGACCTTCCGTCCTAAAGTGAAAGTAGCAAGTGAGAACGGTAAGAAAGCGCGCAAAGAATTAGTTAAGAATTTGAAATTTGAAGAAAAAGAACTGTTGCAATGGTATGGGTGGGAACTTGAAAAAATCACAAATAAAGCACTTAGTACTTTTGAAGAAAATCGGCGTTCCGATTTGGCAGAAATAAGCCAAAAAGTAGATGCCGCAGTTGGCAGTATGGAACGGAATATTTTTGAAGCTAAAAAAGAAAGGATGAAAGCCACAGCAAAGCGGGTGATCACTTCAGCGTCAAAAGAAATGAATGCCGAGCTGGCAAGCATGGAACTCGAAGTGACGAACATGACTGCACCACAAAGCGTGGGTTCCCTGGTTCCTTCTTTATACCGCAATCATCAACCGGATTATGTAATCGATGATTACTTTGATTCGATCCATGATAGTTTGGAAGAGACTTGGCATAATCCCAGTGGATTTTGGATGAAGGCCGGTGCAGGTGTGGGAATTGTCGGAAATGCTGTAGCATATGGCATCACTAAATCCATCAGTTGGACCTGGTCGAAATTCAAGCGAAATGACGAAAAAGCAAAATTCAAAATAGAACTCCAAAATCATTACGATAACAGTAATAAAAATAAGATGAAAATTATTGAAGCGGAATATAAAGCCATGAGCAACTCTGTCGAAGGGCAATTTAAAGATATTGTTGAGAAACAGCTGAAACAGGTTGACGGACAGTTAAAACAACTGGTGAAATCGACGGAACTTGAAGGGAAAGAAATTGATCGGAGACTGTCTGTGCTCGTCTTGCAGGAGCAAGAATTGGATAGTATCCAAACAAATCTACAACAGCTCGCAAGAAAAGTTCAACAGCAGGCTGCCGGGAAAGTTGGTGCGTTTTGATAAATAGCCAGGAAGAGAAAGAACAACTACACGAACGTGTTTTGCGGACAGAAGAACTGCTTACTGCAGCAATTCCAAACAGTTCTCAACTGAAACCGCTTAAAGAATTGGAGGAAGATATTACAGCTGACCAATACTCCATAATGGTAGTAGGTGAATTCAAACATGGGAAATCCACATTTGTCAACGCGCTTTTACGACAGGACATCATGCCGACAGGAGTCACACCCACAACTGCGACCATCAATATTGTCCAACACGGTGAAGTCCAACAAGTGCGTGTGGTGAAAGTTGACGGTTCTGAGGAAATTCATGACTCATTGGAAGCATTGAAGTCATATACAGCTTCAGAGGATTTTGATGTCAACGAAGTAAAACTGATCAACTTGGATGTTGCTTCTCCATTGCTTGAGAACCGGGTAGTATTGATTGATACGCCCGGAGTCAATGATTTAAGTGAACAGCGTGCAGAGGTGACCCATCAATTCCTCCCGAGAGCGGATGTAGTAATTTTCATGTGCTCATTGACTTCTCCAATAAAAAAATCAGAAGAGAAATTTATCAAAGAACGGCTGATGAAAAATGGAATGGATCGTGTTATCTATGCAGCGAATTTTATTGACATCATTGATGAGGATGAACAGGAAGAACTGATTGAGTTTGTTGAACGTCGGCTGGAACACATTACAGGAGAAAGAGTAAATTCGTTATTCCCCATTTCAGCAAAAGAGGCATTGGATGGAAGGCTGCAAAATGATGAAGAATTGGTTGGTTATTCTGGCATTGTTGAACTGGAAAATGAAATCAAGAACCGCATCAGTTCCGGTTCCAGATCCCAAGAAAAAAATGCTCACTTTAATATGCGCCTCGCGAATATTAATGAAGTGATCCATCAGGAAATCAAAACTGCTGAGTTCGCTTCTCAACAAACACGGGAAGAACAGGAAAATCAGATATTGGTGGTCAAGGAATGGTTCCAAAAGTTATCCGAACAGGAGTTGCAAATACAGAATTACCTTTACGACCGCGAAGCTGAGATTAATTATATGGTGGGGAAATCGGTGCATCATTTCGGAAATCGGCTTAAAAATGATATGGAGAACAGAATTGAAACATTTCAGGGAGCAGATGTAAAAAATTTAGTTGAAGTTCAGCTGCCAACCGCCATTCGCTCGCAGGTGAATCAGTGGCTTGATCAGAACGAAGATGCCATCCAACAATTATTACTGAAGCTGGAGAAAGAAGTATCCCAGGGATTAGCACGGTCGTTCAATCAAAGTGTAAAATTCCAGAGCCAACGAACGGATTCTTTTAATCATCTGTCAACGATTCCTATTTTTGAAACAAAAAGCGGGAATGCTCATGTGAAAGCAGGTCTCATGCTTGGTGGAGCTGGCACCTTGGTTGTGCTGGTCGGTGCGCCAATTCTTCTGCCTATTATTGGTATGGCAGGTTTACCTTTCTTTTCACAAAAGTTTGCTGAATACCAATTAAACAAAATTAAACCTGAACTCTCTCGGACTGTCCGCCAGAAATTAACTTTAATGATACAAGATTTGGAAGATCAATTAAAAATGTACATTAACCAGTCTATTAATCAAATCTGTGAGGGTTCAATCGAAGAATTTAAGCGGCTTCTTTATTCCTATGAAGCAATTTTGCAAAATGAAGTTTCACACCATCAGACGAAAACTGGAAGCTTGAACGACCAAAGTAAGAAACGGACTGAACTGAAGCAATGGATGAAAGAACAGGAAGGGAGCAGATTACTTCATGAACAATTGGGATCATAACTCAAATGGATTAAATATAGACAATAGCTTCAGCGGGAACACGGACCTCATGACAACCGACAACTCTTTGGAGACAGAAATCATTCAGCCAACCACGTTTTCAGGAGTACAAGATGTCTTTTCCTTCAACGATCCGTTGAAACATTCTCATTTATTTCAGTTTGAACCATTAAATCTTGAAATGGGAAATAACCACTTTGTCGAGCCCCATTACGTAGAACCATACATCCGTGCAGATGGCACTTTAGTGGAGGGTTATTACAGGGACGGAGATGGCAACACAAGTGTTAACCGGACCGCTGATCAAGGCGGAGGATATATTCGTTCTAATCCAGATGGCGATCCATTTAATAACTTAAAGTAGAATAGGAAATAATGAAGATATTTATAAATATGCATATTAAAAAATTCGAATTGAGATGAAAAGCATGTTGAACAAATTTAAGGAAAAACTAATAAATATATCTACGAATGGTTTGAACATCTCAATTTCTTCTTCGATGATAGAACAATTAATTGAGATGAAATTGGGTAATCGAGAGGTTAAAGTAGAAATAACACCAGAGTATATAGTTCTTCATGGAACTACAGAAGTAAAAAAAATGATGTTCAAGAAAAACATGCCATTCAGGATTACATTAAAGCCAATTCATTTGGATAAAAGAACAATTCAGTTTGAATTAATAGATATGAAGCCTTTTGATATAAATTTCATTAGCAGCAAAATTTTTAACAAACCACCATTTGCAGAATATACGAATCGAACGATCAAGATGGATTTTAATGCGTGGGATGTTGTAGAAAAAACTCCTGTAGGTAATATCAAATCATATGAAATGGTCAAAGGTGCAATAAATATTAAATTGTCTTTATGATTTTTAGAGAACCTGTCCTTGGGAAGTGAAAATAATCTCACTGACATCTAAAGCGGAATAAATTTTATACTCGGTATATTGCCGGGTTTTTCTTTCACCTCAGTCAAAAGTCTGAATATTCTTTAATTTAAGCCTAAACCCTTCTATTCTCCCTCAATTTCTTTATAATGAACAATTATGACAGAGGGAGTGGAAGCGATGACGAAACTGAAACAGGAAGCGCTGCGGATGCACCGGGAACATCAGGGGAAACTGGAGATTGTTTCAAAAGTCGCTGTGAGAAATGAGTATGATTTGAGTTTGGCATACTCTCCCGGAGTCGCGGAACCGTGCAAAGAAATTGAGCGGGACAAAACGACAGCATATGACTATACGATGAAAGGCAATACCGTCGCTGTACTGACGAATGGCACGGCGGTGCTCGGCCTTGGCAATATCGGACCGGATGCTTCGATGCCGGTCATGGAAGGAAAAGCAGTGCTCTTGAAGAATTTTGCAGGTGTGGACGCGTTTCCCATCGCTTTGAAAACTGAAGATCCGGAGGAAATTATTCGGACAGTGAAATTGCTGGAACCGGCTTTCGGTGGGGTCAACCTGGAGGATATAAAAGCGCCCGAGTGTTTTATTATCGAAGAACGTTTGCGGCAGGAAATGGACATTCCGGTGTTTCATGATGACCAGCATGGTACGGCGATTGTGACGCTGGCAGGTTTGATCAATGCCATGAAACTGACCGGCCGCGCCGTGGAAGAAACGAAAGTGGTTGTCAACGGAGCAGGTGCCGCCGGAATTGCGGTGGTGAAGCTGCTGTGTGGCTTCGGCTTTTCGAACGTCATCATGTGCGATACCAAAGGGGCGATCTATGAAGGGCGCCCGAATGGCATGAATCCGTATAAAGTGCAGGTTGCGGGAATGACTAATTTTAATAAAGAAGAGGGTAAACTGGCAGATGTGATCCGGGGAGCAGATGTCTTTATCGGCGTCTCGGCTGAAGGCGCATTGACGCAGGACATGATCCGTTCCATGAACACCGAGCCGATTATCTTCGCCATGGCCAATCCGAATCCCGAGATTCTGCCGCATCTGGCGAAAGAAGCCGGCGCGCGCATTGTCGGCACCGGCCGTTCGGATTTCCCGAATCAGGTCAATAACGTTCTCGCGTTTCCGGGGATATTCCGCGGCGCACTCGACGTGCGGGCGAGCGATATCAATGAAGCCATGAAAATTGCCGCCGTTGGAGCGATTGCCGGGTTGCTGGAAGAAGAGGAACTTCATAATGATTACGTTATCCCAGCACCTTTCGATCCGCGCGTTGCCCAAGCCGTAGCTGCAGCCGTCGCCCGGGCAGCTGTTGAGACGGGTGTGGCGAGGAAGGTGGTTGGTGAGAAGGTGGAAGTGCTTGCGGAGAAATAGAGGGAAGAGCGTGGCGGTGTTTGTGAGCTGAAATAGAGGAATCGCTGATAAAGCTTTAAAAATCGCTGATAAACAGGAAAAAATCGCTGATAAACTAAAGAAAACCGCTGATAAAAACTCAAAAATCGCTGATAAATTGAGAATCGACGATAAATGGGAAAAAATCGACGATAAACTAAGAAAAATCGACGATAAAACTCCAAAAATCGACGATAAAACTTCATACCCATCAAAAAAGGCAAGCGCATCTCTCTCAGCGCTTGCCTTTCCCTATTCACTCTCCAAATATCTCTTCAGAAACCTCCACAATATACTTCAACTTATCCCATTGCTGCTGTTCGGTAAGTTTATTGCCATGATGCGTTGACGCGAAACCGCATTGAGGGCTGATGCAGAGCTGTTCGAGCGGCACATATTGCGCGGCTTCCGCGACGCGCGCCTTAATAGCATCTTTATCTTCAAGCTCTCCGTTTTTCGAAGTGAAGACTCCCAAAACGACACGCGGGCCGCCCGCTGGAATGTGCTCGAGCGGCTGGAAGCTGCCGGAGCGGTCGTCGTCATATTCGAGGAAGAAGCCGTCGACCCTTTCTTTGGCGAACAGGGTCGGCGCGATCAGCGCGTAGCTGCCTTCGAACGCCCAGTCGGACTGATAATTGCCGCGGCAGAGATGCGTTGTGACCGTAAGATCTTCCGGCTTCCCAACAAGTACGCCATTAGCGACGCGCAGCGCCAAGTCGATCAAATACTCTCTATTATACTTGCCGTCGTTGAACGGAATGCCCGGTGCTGATAGGCCGGCGATATAGACGTCATCGATTTGCAGGTAGCGGACGCCAGCGTCATAGAAAGTCTGGAAAGCGTCGCGATAAACCTGGATGACATCTTTCGCATAGTCTTCAATGTCTGGGTAAATGCTCTCGTCGCGGATGCCCTGGTTGAAGAATTGGTTCGGGCTCGGAATCGTCAGTTTCGGAACGGCGCGGCCGCCGACTATTTCCTTGAATTCAATAAAATCCTGGATGAAGGGATGTTTTTCATTGAATGAAATTTTGCCGATGTTGCGTACGTCATAGGCTTCGGTCTCGACGTTTTTAAATTGATAACCCTTTTCCGGTGTATAGCCTTCAAAGCCGTTGATGTGCGCCATGAAGTCGGTGTGCCAGAATGTGCGGCGGAATTCGCCGTCCGTCACCGCTTTCAGGCCGACTTCGATTTGCTTGTCGACGATGCGTTTGATTTCCGTCGTTTCGATGTCGCGCAATTGTCCTGCGGTAATCGTGCCTTCCTTAAACTCTTTTCGTGCCTGATGTATGCTGTCCGGACGGAGCAAGCTGCCGACGTGATCTGCTTTGAATGGTGCTTTTACCGCTGTTTTTGTTGTTTCAGTAATTGGATTTGTCATGTGAATTCCTGCTTTCTGTTTTTAGTTTTTATTTGGAATGCGTTTTAGTTCGCGTTGTTGAGTTTGCTTTTCCAGAGCTCCTTTCCAAATAGAAAAGGGGCTTTCTTCAACAAAGAAGAAAGCCCCTCAAAAGGAAATGCATTCTTCTTATCTTCTAGGCTCGCGCCTATTGGAATTAGCACCTTTGCCTTTGCAGGCTGGTTGCTGAGACATCACAGGGCCAAATCCCTCCGTCTCTCTTGATAAGAAATAGATTATTAAATTAGTTGTTGTTAACAATAAGGGAAGATTCTGATAAATGCAAGAAAATTAAAAAAGAAATTTTATCGATGTGTCTAACACCCCGTACTTCATTCTTTCCAGGTTATAAATTTTGGCTCGTAATCGGAAAGAATTTCAACGACATCATCCATTAAATAATAGAGATGATGTTCAACCTCCGGGAAGTCTTTAAGTTCAAAAAAGGATAGCTGGTCGAACCAGGACATAAATTCAGAATCGGTCAGTTTGTAAAAACAGTATGCGTTTCTGTCCAAATTCGGGTTTTGCTTAATGGACTCCATACAAGGAGCACTTAAATGGCTGCTTGGCGCTTCGGGCGTATGGCGCGCTGCCCATACCCAGTCCCCTAAATTCACTACATTCCTGTCATAAATAATTTTCACATGGTTGCCGGACAAGTCTGCAAGGTGGATGCTCAAATTATCTTGGCCTTTGATAAATTCGATCAGTTGGACCCGAGTGCTATCAAGGTTTGTTACGGGTTGCCAAGCATGGACGGTACCTACATCCATGTAAATCACTCCACTCATTTATAGTTTATTTTTCATCGGTAAATGACTAGTTAAATTTGAACGGCACACAAGCAGGAATTGGAACATCGATGGTTCGAATCATATAAATTAAATAATAATAGAAAAAAAGCAATTGGTCCATAATCCATCTCTATTACTGATACTATATACTTAACGTAATGAGCAGAAAGAAACACAGTTGATATCCTTTACTCAAATAGATCAGATAGTTACACGAAATAAGATGTCATAGCAGTTTTTACTCTTTCCAGGATGATTTATGAAATCGATTATTTAGGAGGAGCTATATGAAAAAGCTTTTTTTGATCATCTTGCTGATGGTTTCGTCTATTCTGATTCCCGAAAAATCATTGGCTGAGGAAGGCACAACACCATCAGGCATCGCAATAGAGGACTTGGAGGATTTTGTTGATCAATATGTTGATGAGTATATTGGTGAAACAGTAGCAGGTGCCAGTATTGTGGTCATAAAAGACAATGAGATCGTTTTGTCAAAAGGTTATGGTTGGGCTGATATTGAAAACGAAACTCCTGTTGATCCCGGAAATACAGTTTTTGAGTGGGGTTCCGTCTCGAAATTATTTGTATGGACCGCCGTCATGCAATTAGTGGAACGGGGCGAAATAGATTTGGATGCTGACATACAAACCTATTTACCGGAAGAATTCTTAACGAAATTGAAATACGATGAACCCATCACGATGCTGCATTTAATGAACCATACTGCCGGCTTCGAAGATCGTATTTTTGATCTGGGCTACTCCACTGAAGAACGCGTGAAACCCCTGGAAGAAGGGCTTAGAATTGCTGAACCGGAACAAGTATATATGCCGGGCGAAGTTGTCGCCTACTCAAATTATTCCACATCTTTGGCAGCGTACATTATTGAACAACTAACAGGGCAGGAATTCTTTGAATATGTCTCGGAAAACATTTTTTCGGAACTTGGAATCCAAAATTCGACGGCATTTCTACCAATCGAAGAAAAAGAATCCGTAATTCAAAATAAGGCAGAAGGATACGTCCTTTTAGAACCGTCAAATTTTGAGAAATCCACGTCGTTTTATATTTCCATGTATCCAAGCGGTTCAGTAAATGGCACGGGGGAGGATTTAGCCCAATTCGCGCTGGCACTTATGCCGGAAGAAAACGGGAATTCCATTTTGTTTGAAAGGGACGATACGCTGGGTGAGATGTTTTCGACAAGTTATTCTGTCCATGAAGATGTTCCGGGAATAGCCCATGGATTTTGGGAATATGACGGGAAGTTCAGGGGGGTGACTCATGGCGGAAACACCATTTCCTTTTCAAGTAACTTCCATGTTGTGCCGGAAGAAAATTTCGCTGTTGTTGTGTTAACCAACCAAGCTGGAGAATCGGATATTTCTTATGGGTTGGTAAAAGAATTAGTGGGAGAGGCCGAGCCGGTTATAGAGGATGATTTGCCGGATTCACAAGAGGTGGAAGGTACATTTATAACTGCGCGCAGGATGCACAGTGGATTTTTAAATGTATATTATTATTTGACGTCGATGACTGTCAGTTCCACCGATCCCGACGAAATTACAGTCAGCATGGCAGGCATGCCGGCCACATATACTCAGACAAGTCCCTATGTTTATAAATTGAGTGATGACAATAACTTGTTCATCCCCATTAATGCCCTGTATTTTCATGTGGAGAATGGCGAAGTGACACAGATTTCCACCTCTATTGCTGATTTTTTGCCGACGGATAGGAGCATGCCGCTATTAATCACCTATTTGGTCTTATTCCTGATTTCTACGGCTTACTTCTTCATTTCTTCAATCGTTTTATCTATCAGATTTCTGTGGAATAAAAGAAAGAAACGCCCAATATCCACTCCTTCAAAATGGCATTACTTGCTGAATTTATCGGCAGCTGCATTATTGATCAATGTGGTTGTGCTTGCTGCAAGGATGCTGATTAGGTATGACCGTGCATACACCGAAATGATATTCCAACTCATTTTAAATTATGGGTTAACAATTCTCAGCCTGACCTTTGCGATTTTGGTTGGACTGAATTGGAAAAAAGAGGTTTTAACAAAACCGCAGAAGATTTTATATTTTATCTCATTAGTAAACACGTTTATTCTTATTGCATTGCTTATCATATGGGAGTTTTATTCTTAAGTAAGAAGAAGCTTCTCTGTACCCGGTTTTTAGCAGCGACCACCGGAAAGGAATGGTGACCTGCTCGCCCCCTTATATTAAAAAGCACAATCTTTTCTTTTGTTTTGTTTGCAGGTTATGCTGATAGCAATACGATAGTAGGGGGCACGAATATGACTTCATGGCATGAACGCTTTCAAACAGACGATTATTTATATGGAACAGAGCCGAACGAATTCATTGAAATGATGCAAGCAAAACTCGGACTCAAAGGGGATGCACTCGCAATCGCGGAAGGGGAAGGCCGCAATGCGGTCTATCTCGCGGAGCAGGGCATGCGCGTCACCGCCTGGGACTTTGCAAGGAGTGGCCTGGTAAAAACGGAGAAGCTGGCAAAAGAACGGCAGGTCAGCGTTTCCGTGGAGGAAGTGGATTTGGCGCAAGCTGAATGGCCTGAGGGGAAATGGGATGAAATCATTTGTGTGTTTGGGCATTTCCCGAAAGAGGTCCAACAGAAAACCTTTGAGGGCGTGCGGCGTGCCTTGAAACCTGGCGGCTATTTCCTGATGGAAGTGTATTCTACCGAGCAGCTCAAATTCGGCAAAGGGGGACCGAAAACGGAATCCTTCCTGTACCGTCCGGAAGAAGTGCTGTCGGCATTTGGAGATTTCCGCCTCGTTCATTTTTTTACGGGCGAAGTCGAACGGAATGAAGGAAAGCTGCATAATGGGTTATCGCACGTCATCCAGCTCGCTGCCCAAAAGCCTTTCGATTAAAAGACGCCCTGTGACAAACACAATACGAGTTAGACAATAAATCTGCATTATGAAATCCGCCTATTCAACAATAGAGCGGATTTCTTTTCGTTCCTATTGAAAGGAGGGATTGGACTTGGCTGTCTTGAATTTTATTACCATTAGCAAATTTGAAGGACGAATTTACGACAATACTAAAAAGGAGGACGGAAAATGAAAGCCATGGTTTGCACGCGGTATGGACCGCCGGAAGTTTTGGAGCTTCAGGAACTGGAGAAGCCGGAACCGAAATCCGATGAAATTGGGATAACAGTCCGAGCATCCACCGTAACAGCAGGGGATTGTGAGTTGCGAAGCTTTAAATTCCCATTGTTTTTGTGGATTCCGTTGAGGTTGTTTTTCGGCGTACGGAAACCGAGACTGAAAATATTGGGGCAAGAGTTTGCCGGAGAAATCGAATCCGTGGGCAATGAGCAGACGCTATTCAAGAAAGGCGACCGGGTATTTGGTTCGACTGAATTGAAGTTTGGCGCAAATGCCGACTACCTCTGTCTTCCCAGCAGGTATGCCATCGTCCATATGCCGGAAGGGCTTAGTTTTGAAGAAGCCGCCACCATACCGACAGGCGGAATGAATGCTCTGTTTTTTCTTCGAAAAGCCAGGATTCAAGCAGGCCAAAAAGTTCTAATTATCGGAGCCGGCGGTAGCATTGGCATGGTGGCCGTTCAGCTTGCCAAAAATTCAGGCGCTGAAGTGACGGCCATCGACAGCAAGGAAAAGCTGGATATGCTCTTATCTATTGGTGCGGATAAAGTAATTGATTACCGGCAGGAAAACTTTACTGATAATGGTGAAACCTATGATGTAATCTTCGATATTGTGGGCAAGAGTCATTTTTCAAAAACCCTCAAATCATTGACGCCAAAAGGGGTCTACCTGATAGGCAATCCGAGCCTCGCCAAAATATTCCGGAGACTATTGCCGGCGAAGAAAGGCGATCGAAAAATCGTAGTTGCAGCGGCCGGTTACAAAGCCGAAGATTTGCGTTACCTGAGCGAACTGTTGGCAGATGGCAGGATCAAGCCGGTCATTGATCAAATATTCCCCTTGGAACAGCTGCCTGAAGCACACCATTATGTGGAAAGTGGAGCGAAAAAAGGCAATGTTGTAATCCGCAATCTATAAAAAAAGCTTTCTTACTATCGAATACTTAAGGTAAAGGAGTGGTTGAGATGGAGACGGTCATTGCGGTTGAAAATTTATCGAAACGGTATAAAGACGTGCTGGCCGTCGATGGTCTGTCACTGGAACTGAAAAAGGGCGAGATTTACGGCTTCATCGGCTTGAACGGCTCCGGCAAAACCACGACGATCCGCATGATGCTGGGAATGATCAAGCCGACTGAAGGATCCTGTTCGCTGTTCGGCAAAAAAGTTTCGCTCGCCAATTATAAATTATGGGAAAAGGTCGGCTACCTGGTGGAGACGCCGTATGCCTATCCCGAACTGACGGTGGAAGAGAATCTGGAGCTGTTCCGACGGTTGCGGCAGATCAAGGATTCCGGCGCGGTCGGGCGGATTATCGATGAGTTGAAACTGACACCTTACACCAAACGAAAAGCGAAGCATCTGTCGCTCGGCAACGCCCAGCGCCTCGGAATCGCGAAGGCGATGCTGCATGGGCCGGAAATTCTGATTCTGGACGAACCGGTCAATGGACTGGATCCGGCGGGCATCGTCGAGGTGCGGGAATTGCTGCGGGACTTGGCAAAAAATAAAAGCGTCAGCATTTTTCTGTCGAGCCACCTGCTGAGCGAAGTGGCGCTCATTGCCGATAAAATCGGCATCATTCATCATGGGCGTTTAGTAGAAGAATTTCGAACGGATCAACTGAATAGCCTGATCGAGCGCAAGCTGCTGGTCGACACCCGGAATAACGAAGGTGCGGCTGAGGCTTTATTGGAAATAAAGATTGCCTGTCGTGTAAACGAGGACGGGCTTATTGAAATCGAGGACAACGAATTGTTGGAGCGCCCTGAAATTGTGTCGGGCAAGCTCTCGGAAATGGGATTCCCACCTACCTATTTAAATGTCGAAGTGGAATCGCTGGAATCCTATTTTATGCGGTCGATTCGCGGGGAAGGGGGCTAAGCGATGGGGTATTTCGGAGCGGCGCTGCAGGCAGAGAGCACAAAAATCAAGAAGTCCAAAATGATTTGGATCACATTGGCAATTTTTACGTTGGCGCCGTTAATGGGTGGCTTTTTCATGTTCGTGCTGAAAGATCCGGAGCTGGCGAGAACGACAGGCTTGCTCGGCGACAAAGCGCAGATTCTCGGGGAAGCGACGTGGCCGGCGTATTTCAGCCTGCTCGCGCAGATCATTGGAGTCGGTGGACTGATTGTGTTTGGCTTTGTGACGAGCTGGGTGTTCGGCCGGGAGTATGCAGACCGGACGATTAAAGATCTTTTGTCATTGCCGGTTCACCGAAGTGTGACGGTGCTCGCCAAGTTTATCGCCGTCTTTGTAACGTGTTTGCTGCTGAGTTTGTATGTCATTATTGTCGGCGTATTGATCGGTATGCTGGTCGGTTTGCCGGAATGGTCTTCTGCTGCAGCGATGGAGGGACTGTCTCTCTTATTGGTCACAACCGCGCTGACGGTGGCATTGAGCCCGCCGGTCGCTTTCTTTGCCTGTTACGGAAGAGGATTTTTGGCGCCGATCGGCTTTGTCATTTTTATGGTGGTGTGTGCGCAGATCATTGCGGCCATCGGCTATGGTGCATATTTTCCGTGGGCAGTTCCGGCTCTGTTCAGCGGCATGACCGGAACAGCAGGCGGCTTGGAAATGATTAGCTTTTTTATTGTAGGGCTGATGGCAATTGCCGGCTTTGCGGGAACGGTGGCTTGGTGGTTGTATGCGGATCAGCATTGAACGATGGAGATGATTCGCATCTTACCATTTTATAGCCATACAAAAAACACCTCCCAACCCGGCAGTTAAGTGCCGTTTTGAAGGTGTTTTTAGTTGAGGTTTTCAGAATTTTATTTTCGGTCGACCAGTGTTTGAACCATGGATTTCAGCTCTGCCACTTCGTTTTTGAGCTCATCGATTTCCGACAGTTCATCTATTATTCCCGCGGTTTCCGCATCGATTTCTTCTGAAATCTTTTGTGCGTTATTGACAATTTCCCCGACGATCAAGTTGATCATGAGGAAGGTCGAAATGACGATGAAGGAAATGAAATACAGCCACGACCACGGCACCACTTCGAAAATGGGGCGGAACACGCCGCTAGCCCAGGACTCCAGCGTGAACACCTGGAATAAGGTGATGAACGACAAGCCGAGATTGCCGAAAAATTCCGGTTCAACCGAGGCATAAAAGAACGTGCCGATAACTGCGTAGACGTAAAAAATGATCGACATCAGCAAAATGACGCTGGTGATGGTCGGAATGGCCATGAATAATGCGGCCACGACTCTGCGCAAAGACGGAATCGTGGTAATTGTCCGAAGTACCCGCAGCACCCGGAAAATTCGCAGCACGCTTATATACGGAGAGGTATAGAGAATCAGGCTGCCGACGACTATGATGAAATCGAAATTATTCCAGCCGTTTTTGAAGAAACTGGCACGGTAGAGAATGAGCTTAATCAAAATTTCGACGGTAAACAAGCCGAGAACGATGATATCCATTGCCAATAACCAGGAGCGGTATTGCTCGGCGAACTCCGGATACGTCTCGAGGCCGACCAGAATGGCGTTGATGACAATGAGGATGGTGATGAAGTTGGTGACTCTTCTGCCTTCGATAATGCGTATCATTCTTTCTTTCATAACTGAGGGGACGACTCCTTGTAAGTTCATTGCAGGTTTTATTCCGGAAACGGATGGGGACCTGTTATTTTCCCAAACTCCGTTAATTATAGCATGCGCACCTTTGAGGGTTAATGCATAACCCTGTTCCGGTGCCTTAAAAGTGACAGAAATAAATCGGTCAAAAATATCGCTGGTGTAATATGTCAGCCCCTGCACTGAAATTTCCACACGGTAAATGAGGCACATGCGAATAAATCCTTCAAGCGCTACGCGGAATAGACTATACTAAGTGTAGACGAGATGTCGGCAGTATCGTCCTGCCAAACATCCGGTTACGATCTTTTAAATATTTGGAAAAGGAGTTAATGAAATTGCCTATATTACTTACCGTTGAATCTGGTCACCTCTGGGGAATCCTGAGCCCTTTCCTAATTCCGATGGGATTGACTTTCGTATTGGCGCTGATTCTGTTTTACATTGCCATGCGGATGACTCCAGGAAAAAAGCAAAGAACATTTTCAATCATCACGCTGATTGTTATTCCGGTGAGCCTGATCGTGTTTCTTTATATTTCGCTGTCAACGAGATAGAGTAGCAGAAAATAATAATCTAATAGAAGCAACCGCCAGTCCCAAAAGGATTGGCGGTTGTTTTGTATTTGCTTGGAGGCAACTGGTTAAAGAGCTCAACCCTCAAATTCCCGCACTTTATAATTCGCGCGAAACATCGGGGTGGTGGTGATTCGCATCAATTCCTCTGCCATATATTGCGAGGAAAACCGGAATTTCTGATCAATCCAGTATGAAATCACGCCAAGCGTCGCGTAAGCCAGATGGTAGGCTTTTATTTCCTTTTCGATGGTCTGTGTGCTGTCGGCATACTCAAAGCTGAGGTCAAAAAGGAAATGATGAATAAACATGTTCACCATCTTTTCCTGCAAAATCAGCTTGAAATCGGGGTGTTTGATCAGCTGGTAGAAATCCCTGTTGCTATAGATGTGATCGAACAGCAACAATGCAGCCGGGTGATACATATCGATTTCCAATTGGCGGTTGGTCAGGTAAGGATTTTTTAAGACGATCCATAAAGCTTCAACCCGATGTTCAATAGTTTTATGGATCATGTCTTCTTTTGAGTTGAAATGGTTATAAAAGGCACCCCGTGTATAGTCAGCTTTTCTGCAGATGGCATGGATGGTGATGTCCTGGTAGTTTTTCTCATGCATAAGTTCAAGAAACGCTCTTTCAAAAGCTCTTTTTGTTCGTTTGACTCGGCGGTCCTGTGTCAATTCCTCAGCTCCTTTTGTTCATCAATGGGAAGTTAAATTACTTTCTAAGCTTTATTGTTTACTATCATACATATCTCCCTCCATTGTATATTGAATATTCAGATTTTGGAACATATACTTGTTTAGTAATGAAAATTTTTAATAAAAATTGCTGAATCACTACAAAAAGAGGAGGAAATTGATGATGGGTAGATTAGACGGTAAAGTGGCGATTATAACTGGAGGAGCAAGAGGAATGGGGGCTTCTCACGCCAGAAAATTTCTGGAAGAAGGCGCAAAAGTCATGATTACGGATATTCTGGAAAAAGAAGGTCAGGCATTGGCAAGTGAGCTTGGTGACAACCTTAAATTTATGAAGCATGATGTTACGAAAGCGGCTGACTGGGAGAAAGTGGTTGCGGAGACGGAATCAGCTTTTGGCCCCGTCAGTATTTTGGTGAATAATGCGGGTATTGTCATGCTCAAGCCGATAGACGAAATAACAGAAGAGGATTACCGAAAAATTATTGATATCAATCAAGTAGCGGTATTTCTGGGGATGAAATACGTTCATAAGTCCATGTCCAAAGCGAAAAATGGCTCGATTATCAACATTTCATCCGTTAGTGGCCTAAAAGGAAACAGTGGTTCGGTGGCTTATGATGCTTCGAAATTTGCTGTAAGAGGCATGACGAAAACTGCAGCAGTCGAGTTCGGGGCCGAGGGGATCCGCGTAAATTCCATCCACCCGGGAATTATTGAAACGCCGATGATCATGCAGGAAGATGCAAAAGATCTCGTGAGGGAGATGGCTAAAGACGTTCCTTTAAAGCGGACAGCTCAACCGGAAGAAGTGAGCAATCTGGTTGTCTATTTAGCTTCAGATGAATCCAGCTATTCTACAGGGTCTGAATTCGTGATTGATGGCGGGATGACAGCGAAATTATAAAGTGTGAACAAAGATGAAAAGCTGTCGAGAGAATTTCTCGCCAGCTTTTTCTAATTGGGTGCCAACTTCTGCCCAGTGCTTGTTATCAGTTTCAAATGGGTTTTTCGCTTTTCGCCTGCGAAAAGCATCCGTTTTGGTTTTTGACCTTAACTTTTGGAGGGATATTGATCAAAATAAAGTTTAGCATGAGAAACTTGTGAGGATTTCTTCATCCTGAGCGCCGGATTATTCATTTGAACGCCGATATCCGCTGATCCGGCGTTCAGGAAGTTATTCCGGCGTTCAACGAGATAATCCGGCGTTCAGAGCGTTCTGTCTTTTCTGCGCCTGCAAATAGCATCCGTCTCAACAAACAAGCAACCGCCATTCCAAAAAGGAATGGCGGTTTTCACAAGGTTTTTTTCGCAGCTTCAAAGCCCCGCTTCGTCGCGGACATTTTCTTCTGTGATGCTGCCGTGGGGGCCTGTTCCTTTTACCGAATCCAAATTGACGCCGAGATCTTTCGCGAGTCTTCGGAGCCTTGGCGACACCCGGACGAATGTGCTGGATTCGGGGCTTGTGCCTCCGCTATCCGTGTCAGGTTCGGACGCCGGCGGCTGATCTTGGCCGGCTGCCTGGTTTCCAGCAACCCCTTCAGGATCGATAGTGGCGAGCACATCACCGACTTTTGCAGTGTCGCCTCGTTTCACCGCGATTTTCTGGATCGTGCCACTGCTTTCGGCTGTTATTTCCGAAACAGCTTTTTCCGTTTGGACTTCGACCAGCGGCTGACCTTTTTCCACAAAATCCCCTTCAGACACAAACCACAGAACCATGAGGCTTTCATCCACATCCTCGGCCAGCTGTGGCAATCGGACTTCAATCATTCTTCCACCTCCAGAATCACTTTTACGCTTCGTCCATCATTTTTTTCACTTGTTCATAGATTTTATTGGGCCCCGGAATAACGAAATCTTCCAGCACGCCGCTATACGGAATCGGGACATCGGGAATCGCCAGGCGGCTGATCGGTGCTTCCATTTCGAAGAAAGCTTCTTCCGCGACAATCGCTGACACTTCCGCCGTCATTCCGTAGGACAAGTAGTCTTCATCGACCACGAGCAGGCGGTGCGTTTTCTTGACCGACTCCAGGATTGTATCCTTGTCAATCGGTGCCAATGAACGCAAATCAATGACTTCTGCTTCGATGCCGTCTTTGGCCAGCCGTTCTGCTGCTTCGACCGCATAATGCGTCATCATTTGAATGCCAACAATCGTCACGTCTTTGCCTTCCCGAACGACTTTTGCTTTATCGAGCGGCACCGTATAGGATTCTTCCGGCACATTTGCGACGGCGGCATCCAGCTGTTCCATCCAGCCCAGCCCTTGAAGCGATTTATGGAACATGAAAACAACCGGATTGTCATCGCGGATTGCTGACACCATCATGCCTTTCAAATCGTAGGGATTGGACGGTGCGACAACTTTCATCCCCGGCATATGGGCAAACGTCGCATACAGCGTCTGCGAATGCTGGGCCGCATCACGGTAACCGCCGCCGACCGCTGTCATCAGCACCATCGGCAGTTTGACATTGCCCCCCGACATATACTGGATTTTCGCCATATGATTGTAAATCTGGTCCATGCAGACGCCAAAGAAGTCTACGAACATCAATTCCGCGATCGGCCGCATTCCTTCCGCCGCTGCACCAATGGCTCCACCGATAAATGCCGTTTCGGAAATCGGTGTATCCAGTACACGCTCGGCGCCGAATTTTTCGATCAGCCCTTGTGTGGAACCGAAGATGCCTCCGTAGTTCGCGATATCTTCACCCAGTACAAAAACATTTGGATCCTTTTCCATTTCCTGCGAAATCGCTTCGGCCATCGCTTTATTGCCGGTTAGGATACGTTTTTTTGCTGTTTCCACAATAGATCGGCTCCTTTTCTTTGTTATGAGTTAAAAACATCGTCCAGCGCGGATTCCGGAGCAGGATAGCTGCTGTCGCGCGCAAATTGGTACGCTTCATCCACTTCCTGTTTGGCGCGTTTTTCCATGGCCTCGAGATCCGATTCGCTGATCTTTTCGGTTTCAGCCAATACTTTGCGCAGCTTGATGATTGGATCGAGCTGGCGCAGTCCGGGTACTTCCGCAGGATCCCGGTATAATTCCGGGTCTCCCTGGAAATGGCCTAAAAAGCGGTAGGTCTCGATTTCGATGATTGTCGGTCCCTGGCCGTTTCGTGCCCGGTTTATCGCTTCTTCTGCCGCCTTGTACATGCCAATCGGATCATTGTCTTTCACAAGAGCGCCGGCAATTCCATAAGCAGATGCCCGCAAGTCATTCGATTCGACGGAAGTTGACGATTTTTTTGGCACGGAAATGCCATATGAATTATCTTCGACGACGACGATGAGCGGCAAATTCCATAGGGCTGCAAGATTGAGCGATTCATGGAAAGAGCCAGCATTCGCTGCACCTTCACCGATGAAAGCCACAGCCACCCAATCGTTTCCTTTCATCTTGCTGGTCAATGCCGCGCCAAGTGCATGGGGGATACCGGCACCGACAATTCCACCGCAAGAGAATTTCACTGCCGGATCGAACAAATGCATGTGGCCGCCTTTTCCTTTGCCAAGCCCTGTTTCCTTGCCGAAAATTTCCGCGGTCATCTTTTTCAAATCGACGCCTTTGGCAATGGCATGGTGATGCGGTCGATGGGGAGCCGTTACGGTATCATCTTTCGTCAGATGGACGCAGATACCGACGGCCGCTGGTTCTTGTCCGGTTGCTAAATGCATTTCACCGGGAATGGGTCCTGCACCGATATTGAAGACTGGCGTTTTGCCTTCGGTGTACGCTTCCACCATCTGGTCTTCGTAATAACGGATCTTCACCATCTGTTCATACATCCATTCCAGTTTATCGACGGATACTGCCGGTTGCTTTTCTTCGAAAATAGTCACTGCTTTTCCTCCTTTTCATGTGATGAAAAAATAAACCCAATGACATTGGCGTAAGGAAACGGAAAGAATTATCTCAATAGTAACACTATTCTGTCATTTATGTAAATATCCATTATAAATACGAAAATTTTTTATCCAGTAAAAATCCAGACAAGCAAAAAGCCAGCCGAAATCGGCTGACTTTGAGTACTCATATTGTTTTATTGAGCTAAAATTTTAGAGGGATCACAAACCAGAATGCGTAGCGGCCATCATCAAAATCCAAACCGATTTTTCCTTTGTGAAGTTCCACAATTTCCTTGGAAATGGCAAGTCCGAGTCCACTGCCACCGGTTTCGCGATTGCGGGAAGGGTCGGTGCGGTAAAAGCGTTCAAAGATTTTCTCCGCATCCCTTTCCGAAATTTCCTGGCCTTCACTGATGACGGCTACACGATAATCGGTGCCGGAAATTCTTCCTTTGATCCGAATCGCGCCTGTTCCATCATAATAGCGGATGGCATTGTCGATAATGTTGCCAAGGACCTGCTGAATACCGCCTTTAAAGACGGTGACAATTCCGGGCACAGCATCGATTTCGACCTGAATATTTTTCTCTTGAAGCCGCCAGTGGAACATTTCGACCATTTGCCGGATCAGCTGATTCATGTCTTCCGGCGCAGATTCAGCCAATGGTTTCGCGGCGGCCATATCCCATTCTTTCAATTGTTCCAGTTGCTCGACCATTGCCGTCAGACGTTTCGCTTCCCCGTGCAGCGATTGGAACAATGCGGTATCGCCCTGAATAACGCCATTGCTGAGGGCCTTCATATAACCGTTCAGATTGGACAACGGTGTTCTGAATTCATGGGATAGATCCGACACGATTTTCTGTCTGGACTGTTCGTTTTGCTTTAATTGCAAGACGAGTTCATTGAAATGGCCGATCAATTCGCCGATTTCACCTTCGGAGTCGGTTTGGATGGTGTTGGGGTATCGGCCATCTTTCATGACTTTTGTTGATTGGATGAGTTCTTTCAAAGGATTCATCAACTTTTTGGTGAAATAAAAATGAAGCAGGCTGCCGCCGACAATTGTTGCGGCGCTGAAAATCCAAAGGTATTGCAGGAGGGCGGCGTTAAACTGGTTTTGACGCTGGACATCCGGTTCCATGCCGCTGACCAATGCGCACGCTGCATTATAGATTGTAAAACTGCTCAATATTATGACCGTAGCAAAGGCAATGGTGTTTAAAAAGGTCAGCCGCCAAAGGATCTGTTTTGGCCACAGCGTCTTGATCAACTTACTCATGGACGAATTTATACCCCATTCCCCGGACGGTCAAAATGCGTTTCGGGGCAGAAGGCTGATCTTCGATTTTTTCTCTCAGATTTTTGATGTACGCATCGATTGTACGGTCCATCACCATCTTGTCGTTATACGGATACAATTGATAAATTAAATCGTCGCGGCTCAGCACGATGTTCGGGTTGTCCATAAAGTGGAACAGCAGATTGAATTCGTTTTTCGTCAGCGCCAGCTTCTTGCCGAATAATTGGACTTCACCTTTTCGCGGCTGGATGGATAGGGCGCCGTGTGTGATTCTTTGGCAGAATTGGCCTGTTCGCCGCAGCACCGCTTCCACATGGGCGACGAGTTCATCCGGCTCGAAAGGCTTTGTCATATAATCATCAGCGCCAATTTTCAATCCATTGATTTTGTCTTGGGTTTTCGCTTTCGCTGACAGCATAATGATCGACACTTCGTTGCGTTTTTGGCTTCTGAACCAGCCGCATAATTCTTCTCCGCTAATTTGGGGAAGCATGAGGTCGAGGATCACCAAACAAGGTTGAATATCCAGAAAAGATTTTTTTGCCTCTTCGCCGGTTGCCGCTGCAGTCACTTCGTAGCCGGCATTTTTCAAGTAAATGGAAATGAGATCTCGGATCATCTGATCGTCTTCCACGACCAATATGGTAGTCTTCAACTCTTACACCTCTTAGTTGATAAATTTAAAAGCTAGTTCATTTTTTTCACTTCCTGGGCCATCAACTCTTTGTTCATGGCGCCCGGCGCTACAAATGAGATGCGCCCTTCCGAATCAATCATATAAGAAGTCGGGTAGGCCTGTACTCTATATTCCTCTGAAACTTCCGAATTTATGTCCATTGGGATTGGGAAAGTCAAGCCGAAATCTGCTACAAAATTCACTATATTTTCTTCGTTTGCTTCAGTTGGCGTCAAATTGATAGCCAAAATTTCTACCGGTACTTCTTGCTCTTCGTAAAGTTGTTGCATGTCCGGCATTTCCGCTCTGCAAGGTGGGCACCAGGTCGCCCAAAAATTGATGAACACCCGTTGGCCCCTGTAATCGGATAAACGCACCGTTTGTCCGTCCAATGTCGTCAATTCGAAATCAGGAGCAAAATCTCCGACTGCAAGGCCGGTCTCTCCGGATTGCTCGGTTTCCGAAATCCCGGTTTCCTGTGCCGTCTCTTGGTCAGAGAGCAGCAAATCATACATCGTCCAGCCGACCATTGCCGTTATGATAACACCCAGAATCATTTTTTTCATTAGATTAAACCTCCATAGTTATCCTAGTTTCGCTAACCAAGTATCTTTGATCAATTCCAATATTGCGCCGGTGATGACCGGCATCTGCCCGAAGAACAGCACGAGGCCCATAATGACCATCGTAACGCCGCCGATTTTCATGATGAATTGGCTTTTGCGAACGATCCATTTGGTCGAACCCAAAAAGAACGTCAACACCACAAACGGTAACGCGAAACCGAGCACATACATCAGCGTATAAAACATGCCATGGCTGGGGTTGCTGGCGGACAACAGGAGGATCGAACCAAACACCGGCCCGATGCAAGGCGTCCATCCCGCAGCAAACCCGAGTCCGATAAAAAAGGTGCCGATGTAGCCCGATGGCCGACTTTTAAATTGGAAGCGTTGCTCTCTCATCAAGCTTGTGATGTTGATCCAGCCTCCGATAAAAAGTCCCATGATTAAAATGAAGACGCCGGCAATGCGCTGTATGAACAAACCGGAATCTCCCATCAGCAAATCTTGGATCCATTGACCGAAAAAAGAAGCGCCTGCGCCCAGGCTGATGAAAACCAGCGACACACCGGATAAAAACACCAGAGAATGGCTCATCAGCCTCTTTTGAATTTTTACATTCCGATCACCTTGCAGCTCTTTTACGCTGATGCCGGTGATATAGGAAAGATAGGCTGGAAATATTGGCAAAACGCATGGGGATAAAAAAGACAGCGCTCCGGCGGCAAAAGCCAGGAGCATCCCTAAAATTAACAGTGTATCCGCATCAATCGAACTCATTTATTGCCCTCCTTCTGCTGCTTAACAGCATAAAAAAATAACCTGCGATGAAAAGTGTGACGATAAACCAGGGCTTCATCACGTAACCGAATGTGGAAGCGAAGGATTGGAGCGAGAAAATCAGCAGCATACCGGCGGCCCAGACACCTATAAGGACAGTGCCGAGGCGGTAAGGAGATGCCTTGCCGTTTAGCATCAGGAACAATGCCAGCAGAACTCCAGAAAGAATCAAGTTCCCAAAGGCGTATCCATCATCAAACCAGGTTAATTGGGCGAATTCATAAAAAAATGATGCCGGCAATAAAATATACAACAAGGTTTGGAGCGTCTCCCAAGCATGGATTCTGCCGCTTCGCACGCCATAAAGAAGCAAAGCAGCACTGAAGGCAATGGCAAGATAGAAAGATTGGGAATCACTGGGGTAGGCAAGCAATGCCAGCGGATCGCTGAACAGCAAAGGAAGGTTCAATAGGATTTTTGCCAACCACAGGAACAGGATTAAATTGATGATTTGGGAAAATGCTTCTTGTGCCCGCTTTTTCTTTTGCTTTTTCGTTACTTCACTGACAATATAAAAAACCGCAATCCCCAAGAGGATGCTGAAAAAATTAATGAACATGGGCAAAATTCCGACTGTCGCCATTGGTTCCTCCTCATTTCTGTTTCATTCAACATCAACTCTACGGGTTGTATATGAAGATTTCATGAATATATTCCAAGTTTAGGGCAGACGCCAACACATTCGCGGAAGCCCATTTTGTTGCTAGGGAGTAATGAGAATTTCAAAGTAGCTTGGACAAAAGAGAAGAGCATATGGTTTAAGGTGATCCAGTATTTTGATCCCTGTTGATTGAAAGCAAAAAGTATTTGAACGCACAAAAAAAAGGAACAAGGCCCCCAGTTAGAGCAGGGCGCTTGTTCCTTCATTCCTGATTAGCGGTGTTTGTAGTGTTTTTTGTCTTTTTTGTAATAATGTTTGTGCCAGTAGAAGTGTTTTTTACCTTTTTTGTAGTAATAGTGTTTGTGAAGATAGAAATGTTTAAAGAATTTGTATTCATTCTTGTTGTCTTTATAGCGGTCTTTATATTTGTCTTTGCCTTTGTCTTTGCCTTTATCTCTGTCTTTTTTGCCTTTATCTCCTTTTTTGTCTTTATCGTCTTTTTTGTCTTTGTCTCCGTGTCTATCTCTGTCTCTATCTCTGTCTCTGTCTCTATCTCTGTCTCCGTCTCTGTCTCTGTCTTTATCTCGCTTATCGTCATAGCGTTTGTCGTCATGATCGTAATCACCATGTGCCAAAGCAGCAGAGCTAGCGCCAAATACTAGAAAAATAGCCATCATAATTGTGAAAAACTTTTTCATACTCTCTCTCTCCTTTTCATAATCAGATTGTGTTCATTCTCTAGGCTGAAGGCGGAGAGCCAAAAATTTTCATCATTTAGCACTTGGAGAGAATATGACCTCCTTTAAATTTGATTGTAAAACAGAAGCGCTACACTTCTGTAGTTACTGGAAATGATGTTTATTTGATGTGCACACGCTCATTCTATAACAAAAATCAAAAAAATACCACAATATTTCGAATATTTAATGTGTTTCTTCTAAACTCATTCATTATAACTATGAAGGGGATATTTCATATAACTTATGCTCTAGCTGCATGAAAAAATAAGGAATGCAGGATTAATGGTTAAAATTAGTAAGACGTTAGCGAGAAAAAATTTGAAATTGGCAAAAAATTCATAATCGGCGGTAACCGTTAAGGGTCGCGGCCCAGTGATGAAGTTGGTGTAAATGAACGGGCGTCTTACGGAGGTCTATTTTGACTGAACATTCTTTCTATTATCCGGGAAATTTAGGTATAATAATAAAAACTGAAGGGGGGAAGTTGATGAATCCGCCGACTCGCAAAGACAGGATGGAGGAGCTGAAGTTTTTTGTAGGCACCTGGATATTGGAAGTGACCCACCCGCATCTTCGGCCGCGTCCGATTGTAGGCGAAACTAAATTTGAGTGGATGGAGGACGCTTATCTCATTCAGCGCACAAATTTAGACAAATTTGAATTTCCGAGCAGTACAATAATTTATGATTGGGATCCGGAAAGTGATCAGTACGTGCAGCATTATTATGATTCGCGCGGCGTGACGCGTTTATACGGGATGAGTTTAGAAGATGGCATCTGGAAATTGTGGAGAGACACGGACGATTTTTCGCCGCTCAGCTTTCTGCAGCGGTTTACCGGGACAATTGAAGAGGGGGGCAATACAATCGACAGTGTCTGGGAACAATCGGAGGATGGCATCAAATGGAAACATGATTTCAAATTGGTTTTGAGAAGGAAAGAGGAAGCGTTATAGACTGACCCTCTGCCTGCTGATTTCAAAAGCAAAAAAACAGCTGCTCTCGAGGATGAATTCCTTCAGAGCGGCTGTTTTAAATTGATGATGATGCGTTCATCAGTTGGTGTTCGTTTAATTCATGCTGTACTTGTCGGACGTTTCACAAACCGCCTTCAGATTGTTCAACGTTTGCTCCATGGAATTGTCCATCAATTTTTTGATGATGAGCGTATTTGCCACTTTTCCGATCAGCTTTCCGGGCAATTCATAGTTCATGTCGAAAGAAAGTGTCACACCGTCTCCTTCAGGAACATATGTCCAGGACTGTTCGGAACTTAATGCGCCTTTGACAGTGCCTTTCCACGAATACTGGTCGCCATTCTTACCGGTTTCCAACACTTTGACCTTAATGGGCAGATGCATTCCCAGCATGGTGTACTTCAAATCCATGGTCGTGCCGGTTTCGCCTCTGCCTTCCAAATTCTCTGGCTCAGAAAGGCCGACATACCATTGGTACCAGTGAGTCGGGTCGATTGCGTATTGATAAACCTCGTCAATCGGCCGGTCAATGAAAACACTTTTCTTGATATTCCACATTCCATGTTCCTCCTCGGTGATTGAACAAATAGATGTTGATCCGGGTACGGGACTGGATTTTCGGATACCGTTCTTAGCTCGTGTTTCAGTTGCAGTGTAGAATCTTTGGCTCCCTGGACCATGCAGCGGGAAATTTCTGTCTTTCTCTCCAACTGATGAAAATCATCAATTTTACACATCTGTGAATGCGGGCAGGGGATTTGCGGGCTTCTTGAGCTTCATTACTTTTATTTAAATGAAGCAAGCCATTTCATATTTTCGCATCCTATTATAAAGGATTTTTACTGTGATATCAATTAATTATCATAAAATTCTGTTGATTAATAGAGCACGAGTTTATATTCACGATGCGTGCCAATGTAACAGGCCGTTATTGCTGTTATTCCACAACGATGCGGCCGTTATTCGAAACAAGTCGGATCAGCACATCGCCGTTGCCGAAACTGAGTTGTCGGGTATCTTGTCCGTAAAGATTGATGCTGCCATTATCGATATCCGCTTCGATGCGGGCGTTGTCCGGTTCGTTCACCGTGCGGATTTCAATGCTGCCGTTGTCCGTTTCAAAGTCGACCGGGGAATCGAGGATAACGGTGGTCAACTCGATGCGGCCGTTATTTGCTCTTGCCAGCAACTCACCCGATACACCTGTGAAAATAATACGGCCGTTCGAAGAGCGCGTGCTGATATTGGCGTCCATGTCCCTCAGCTCAATGCGTCCATTGTCGGTTTCGATATTAACCGTGTCACTGTCGACCGCTTCCAATTCGATGCGTCCATTATCCGCTTCAATCGAAATTTCGTCCGCGCCGATATTTTCCGCATGGATGGCGCCATTATCGCTATTTACTGTAAGGGATGCAAGGCCGTTTTCCGGAATATAGACTTGCAGCGAGTAGGAGCGATTAAAGCCGAAATTGAAGAATGGGGAGCGGTCTTCCACTTCGATCTGCAAGCGGCTTCCGGAAATATCTGTCTCTAATGTAAAATCATCGTTGTTGCCGGTCATGGTAATGCGCGTAGTGTCGTCATCACTCGGCAGAATTTCCACACGGGCATTATCCACTTCGATTTCCACATCTTCGATTTCTTCATCAAAAGTTTGTTCATCCTGTACGTCCTGTTGTCCCGAATCCGAATTGTAGATGGCATATAAGACAGCAATGACACCGATTACGATCAGCACTGTTACGATGATCAAAACCCTCACGAAGATTTTCACAGCTGAATTCTCCTTTCTTCACTAAAACATTCGCAGCATTGAGCACAAGGCGACAGGGGATTTCCAAAGTTTGTTGAATACATAAAACAAGAGCAACAGAAGACAAGGCAGGGCGGAAGGAAGGATAATCATGAAATCCATGCAAAACAAGCGGGTGATTGCGGTGGAGCGGATTGTTTATTGGTCCGTGCAGGCCTCATTGTTGGGGGGTATCTATTACATGTATACCCAGGGCAATGGGACGAAAGTGTTCATGGGTTTTCTGACCGTCGCGGTCATGGTGGCCATCGCCCTTGTGCAAAGGCACTTCCATTATCCACTGCCATCCATTTTCACAAGCGTCGTTTATATCTTCGTCTTTTTCTCGGTTGTTATCGGCACGTTCGGTGGAGGCTACCAGATCCGGAATTTCGATGACTTCCTCCACATTTTTTCGGGTATCTGGATCGGCTATGCCAGTTGGATCATCCTCCGGCGTATGCTGCAGAACGGGGGAGCGGCGAATCTGCCAAACTCCTTTATCGCGCTCTATATGATCTGTTTTTCATTGGCCGCTGCGGCTGCCTGGGAATTGATGGAGTTCGCTGGCGATAAATTATTCAGCTTCACCGCACAGGGGCGGGATCCGGACGACACGATGATTGACATGATCATGGGATTGATCGGCGGTTCAATCACGGCTTTTGTCATTGTAAAATTGCGTAGCAAAGACAAGGGTAAGGAAATTCGTGAAAAGGAGTAGCGGGCGATGCACATCATTAATCATCTTTTCTATGCTACTGATTTTACCATAAAAGTCATAGATATCAGAAAAATCAGTCTTTAAAAGAAGTACATGTTATATTATAGAAGAAAGGGAGTGATTTCGTGGAAGGTGCTTTCATGTTTTCTCCTCTCGCCAGTGTTGAACTGGTCATAGAAGGGAGGTGTTTCAATGGGAGATTGGGGCAGGTTTCTTGAGGTGAATGCGTCTCGGATTTTGGAGTTAACCTTTGACCACGTCGTGCTTGTTTCATTGGCAATTATCGTTGCGCTATTGATCGGCATTCCACTCGGCATTTACTTGACCACGAACAAATACCTTGCAGATACAGTTCTTCAAATTGCTTCCATTACATTGACGATTCCGAGCATTGCACTTTTTGGGGTGATGATTCCGATCTTTTCGCTTATCAATCAGGGCATTGGATTTGTGCCAGCTTTTGTGGCGCTGGTATTGTATTCACAGCTGCCGATTATCCGCAATACGTATACCGGCATAAAGAATGTCAATCCGGAAATGCGTGATGCTGCGATCGGCATGGGCATGAAAACGCATCAGCGTTTGTTGCGTGTCGAAATTCCGAATGCATTGCCAGTCATCATGGCGGGTATCCGGACCTCGGTTGTCATGAATATCGGAATCGCGGTCATCGCTGCGTACATTGGCGCTGGCGGTCTGGGTATCCTGATTACACAAGGGATCAGCAGAAATGATAATTACTTGATCATCAGCGGTTCTATAGCTGTTGCGATTCTAGCGATCATTGCGGATTCCATTTTACTCTTCATTCAAAAGCGTTTTACGGCAAAAGCGTTGGTCAATTAACTGCAGAGAGGTGAGTCTATGATTTCATTTAATCATGTAACCAAAAGGTTTGGAGAAGATATAACAGCGATCGACGATGTGGATTTCACGGTTGAAGAAGGGAAAATCGTCGTGTTGCTTGGCCCCTCAGGCTGTGGGAAAACAACGCTGTTACGAATGGTCAACCAGCTGGAGACCATTTCGGAAGGTGAAATCATCATCAATGGTGAAAACTCCAAGGATCTGGACCCCATTGAATTGAGAAGAAAGATCGGCTATGTCATTCAAAGCAACGGGCTGTTCCCGAACATGACGATCGAACAAAACGTCATGATCGTTCCGGATCTTCTGGGGTGGAGCAAAAATGATAAGCGGGAACGCTTCGAGTACTTGATGAGTCTGAGCGGGTTGGATGCCAAAGAATATGGAAAGCGCTTTCCGCACGAATTATCGGGCGGCCAGCAGCAACGCATCGGCGTGGTGCGCGCACTTGCGGCGGATCCTCCTGTTATGCTGATGGATGAACCGTTTGGTGCGCTAGATCCGATTATCCGGGAAAAGATACAGGATGAGTTTTTGCAGATCCAGCGGGAAGTGAAAAAAACGATTCTCTTTGTCAGCCATGATATCGATGAAGCGATCAAAATGGCGGATAAAATCGTGCTGCTGCGCGACGGGAAAATCATGCAATTTGATACGCCTTCGAAAATGCTGTCGCAACCGAAAAATGAGTTTGTTTCCCAGTTCTTTGGCAAAGACCGGGCCATAAAAAGTTTAAGCTTGCATACTGTCGCAAATTTACGGGAAATCATCGGTCTGGGTCCGGTTGATGAACAGATTGAAGATACCAAAACGATCAATGTCCATCAGGATTTGCGCAATACCTTGTCGATGCTGTTGAATCAGGAAGCTGATCAAGTCATTGTAAAAGATGATGACGGGGAAAACATTGGAACGATTACCATTGATCTGGTCCAAAAATATTTGCAGTATGAAATAAAAGGGAAGATGGTGGCCTCCCAGGAAGGGTGATTCGGTGAAGCGTAAAAAGTTGATAGGCGATGTTGTCAGATACTCACTTTATGTATTGGTTGCTGCATTTTTTATCTGGGCGATCTCCAATAATTATTTTGATTATATCTTCACGCAATCGGGAACATTTTTGGTGTTGTTGAGGCAGCATATTGTACTGGTGCTTGTTTCTTCACTGCTCGCGATTATACTGGCAGTGCCGGCCGGCATCCTCGTCACCAGGCCGAAATTCAAAAAGGTGGGATGGCTGTTTTCCAATATCGCGAATTTGGGGCAAACAATTCCAAGTCTGGCTGTCCTGGCATTAATGATCAGTGTTTTAGGCATCGGTTTTCAAACCGCGGTTTTTGCGCTGTTCATTTATTCGATTCTGCCAATTTTCAGAAATACAGTGGCAGGCATCGATTCCATTGATAAGAACATGATCGATGCAGCAAAAGGGATGGGCATGAAACCATATCAGATCCTATTCCGCATCGAACTTCCCAATTCAGCTTACTCAATTCTTGCAGGCATCCGGACGGCTGTCGTATTGAATATCGGTACAGCGGCTCTTGCCTATGTGGTTGGAGCAGGCGGGCTTGGTGTTTGGATCTTTACCGGAATCAGCTTGTTTGATAACGGCTTCCTGATTTCCGGCGCCATCCCTGTGACGTTATTGGCGATAATAGCTGATTATATACTGCGTAAAGTGGAATATGTCGTTGTGCCAAAAGGATCAAGGCGTATTGAGAATGCATAGCGACAGCGAATAGGAGGTATCAGAATTTGTGGTTAACTCACTCAAACTTATCCCTCTGCTGATTATCACAATGATCCTGTCGGCCTGTTCGGGCATAGGATTTACAGGAAAAGAAGTGACTGTAGGGGGCAAGAACTTTACTGAACAATATATCTTGTCAGAGATGACTGCTTTCTTATTGGTAGAAGAAGGATTCAAAGTAAACCAAATGAACAATCTTGGCAGCAGTGTTGTCCGATCGGCATTGGAAAACGGCCAAGTGGACTTGATGTGGGAATACACGGGAACGGCGCTCCTCACCTATATGGGCGAAGAAGCCATTGCCGATCCCGAGGAGGCTTTTCAAAAGGTCAAAGAAATCGACAGTGAAAACGGGATACACTGGATGAATATGTCGGAAGTCAACAACACCTATGCGCTCGTCATGAGAAGTGAGCAGGCGGAAGAGCTCGGAATCGAATCCATCAGTGACCTCGCCGCATATATCAATGAGAACCCCGGGGAGTTGACGATGGCTGCCGATGCCGAATTTGCCAATCGTTCAGACGGCTTGCCGGGTGTAGAAGAGACATATGGCTTTGAATTTGGCTCCGGCCAAGTAAACCAAATGGATCTGGGTTTGACACAACGGTCGTTGAACAATGAGCAGGTTGACGTTTCGATGGCTTTTGAAACAGACGCCACGATCAAAAATTATGATCTGGTTGTGTTGGAAGACGACGAATTATTCTTCCCGCCATATCGGATAGCTGTGACGATTAACCAGGAGGTATTTGAGGAATATCCTGAAATTGAAGAAATCACAGCCCGCTTGGCAGAAAACCTGAACAGCGACATTATGAGAGATTTGAATTACCAGGTTGACATTGAAGGGCAGAGCGTTTCAGTTGTTGCTTATGACTGGCTTGTTGAAAATGGCTTTGTGGAAGAAGAGTAGGAATAAATGGGAACTGATACAAAAAAGCCGCCAATCCTTTTTGAGGATGGCGGTTTTTTCAATGTACGGAACAATCCTTTGGCTGATCTATAATTGAGTGGTTTTCTTGTCTTCGATTTACTCATCTTCGAAAGATCAATCAATAATGATGTCCTTCCCCTGTTCGCGCAACGTCTTTAAGGAGTCGCGCATGTGCTTGAGTTCTTCATCGGTATGCCTGTCCCAAGCGCCGAGTTCAGCAACGACTTTAAGAGGTGACATCGACCGGTAAGATCGTGTGGGATTGCCGGGAAACCGTTTGTCGGTCAGGTTTGGATCATTGTCGAATTCACCGATGGGTTCCACAATGTAAATTCGTTCTTTTAAATCGCCTTCTGCTAATTCAGCGCCCCATTTGGCCGCTTCGAGTGATGCCGTAAAATAGATGTAATTGGATTTTTTGTCCTGAAAATTGGATTGGTTTTGCGCTTTCAACTCTTCGCCAATTTTCAATTGGGCTTTGGTGCCGTGAAAGAATGGGCCAGGATCCAAAACGTCTTTGTTGTCAGTCATGCTGAAAAAACACCTCCATACTGTCGTTATTACTACATACGACGAGGGAGGTGTTTTTTCCTTGTTTTATTTGAATCAATCAATTAATTTTTCAAAAATAGCTCGGGTTTATTTTGTATTCGTGAATCCACCGTCGATGCGGATGGTGTCGCCGTTGATATACTGAGCGTTTGACGTCAGCAGGAAAGCGACGAGTTCGGCGACTTCCTCCGGCGTACCGAGGCGTTTCTGCGGAATGCCCGCTTCGGCGCTCGCTTTCATGTCCGGATTGTCTTCGAAGAATTTTTTGACCATCGGCGTTTCCGTCGGGCCCGGCGCAATGGCGTTGACGCGGAGACCGTCTTTGGCATATTCCGCCACCAGACTTTTCGTCATGCCGACGATGCCATGCTTCGTCGCACCATAAGTGACAACGGATGATTGGCCAATAACACCGGCGCTGGAAGCGGTATTGACGATGGAACCGCCGCCGTTTTTCAGCATGGCTTCTGCCACATAGCGGAGTCCGTATAACGCGCCGAGCATATTGATGCCGACAATTTGGTCGATTTCTTTAATGTCCGTTTCCAGGAAATTCTTGCCGCTGCCTGAAATGCCGGCATTATTGAAGAAATAATCGATCGTGCCGAAATGCTCCAGCGTTTTGTCCACGTAATTTTTCACTTCGTCCGCTTTTGAAACGTCGGCTTTAATGAAAATCGCATCGACGCCTTTTTCTTTCAGTTTTTCGACAGTTTCGTTGCCGCCTTGTTCACTGATATCGACAACCGAGATGTTAATGCCTTCGTCTGCAAGGCGCAGTGCCGCTGATTGTCCCAGTCCACTGCCGCCTCCGGTGATGATTGCTGTTTTACTCATTGATTTTCCTCCTCTGAAATAAATGCATTCTCTTTAATGGTTTCCCGAAATGAGGGGGCGCTAATCAGAGGAGGGGGAATTGGTTGCATGTCCATCTTCAAACAACAGATTCGTTGTGTTTTTCTTGCTGCTTAAAGCGGGTTGGAAAGATAGCTGATTCTGATAAAACGACGTATAATTTTAGGTAGAATAGATGTGGAAAGCAGCGCCATCAGCCGTTTGGAAACATGCAATATTAAAATCCGGATTGGAGGAGGAAACGATGGAAGAGCGGCAAAACCTTGCGTTTGCGCTTGCCAGCGGTGAAGGGGAGAAGTATTGGTTTTTAGGGACGTTGATGGAGGTGAAAGTAACAGGTGAAGAGACGGGCGGCCAGTTCAGTATACTCGAAGAAATCGATGCGCCGGACTTTGTGACGCCATTGCATATCCACCATAAGGAAGATGAATGTTTTTACCTGCTGGAAGGTGAAGTAACATTTACGATTGGCGACAAAACCATCTCAGCGAAACCGGGTACTTTCGTTTTTGCACCGCGCGACATTGCCCATATGTACAAAGTGGAGGGATCTCAGCCGGCCAAAATTTTATCCATGTTGACGCCTGCGGGATTGGAGAAGCTGTTTATTAAATACAGTGTCCCAACAACAGAATACAAGCTGCCACCGGATGATATTGAATCGGATGTGGACAAATTATTTGCTGAATCTGCCGATTATGGAATTGAAATTCTGGACTGAAAATCGATTCAAATACAAAAACGACCGCCATTCCCATTTGGGGATGGCGGTTGCTTTCGTTTGCGTATAGTCATTCTAAAAACTTTTAGGTTTAATTGAAATCCGTTACAACAAACGTACCAGTCGTTTTAAAATTGCTCATATCCTGCAATCATCGAGATCTATTAAGCAATCGCGAACTGGAAGTGATGAAAGAGATATCGCGGGGAGCCGCGTCAAAGGAAATTGCGGATTCACTTGGCATCAGTGAATTCACAGTAAAGCAATATGTAAAACTGGCCATTAAAAAAACCCGAGCAACGAATCGGGTCCATGCGGTGTCGGAGTTGATCAGGAGAGGGATAATTACGTGATTGTCACTTTTAATAAAATATAGACAAAAACCGCGATTTGGATGTGACTCCAGATGGCGGTTTTCTAGTTGAATATTTTAGGTTTTATAACTCAATTCATCCTAGCGGGAAGTTAGATCGAACATGGTAAGAACGGTTTAATCTCATTAAAAAACTTGAAGCTTTCAACTAGTTTGCTTTCTGTTCATAATAATAGTCATGATTGTATTGATTGAGACGAACGTTATAACGGCAATGTTCAATGGCACAAATAGCCATTCCGGATAATCGATGATGGACATCGTCAATATATATCCAAGCAGTAGAATCACACTCAGTAAAGACAGGATTAAAAAAGCGATTTGACCCCTTTCCATTGTAATTCCGCCTCTCAAAAGTCGCAAAGTTTCAATAGAATTGCAGATAATCGAAGGCTATTAATTTAAACTTTCTACTATCTCACCCTGCTCATCATAGCCAAACGCGTTATCAACTTCCCCGAAAAACTCTTCCGCGTTTATTGCTAAATGCGATGGGAAATCAGCTATAAAAGTATTGTTGACGGCTTCGATTTCCTGAGACTCTCCATTTTTATAGGTAATGACAAATTTTTCAACCGTATGTTCATCTGTTCGGATTGCCCCATGAATGATATTGCCAGCTCCGTCAAAATGGTTCGCTGACATAAAAAAAGGAAAACCGCTTTCCGACTCGAAATTCGTACCGATACTTTGTTCATTGTCGTAGCTGTATTCGCCACCTTCAAAATGGTAGACACCTAAAATATGCTGTGTTTGATCCACATAATAAACCAAGTTATTTTCTGCATCTTCGTTGAGAACTTCTATTGAATCGTCCCATTGACTTTGCACAGCTTTGCCTAAAGAATCGTAGCCTCTATTGCATCCAGTCAACAGGAGCAACAAAGTTATCAGCGTGATAATCACTTTATATACCTTCAATTAACTTCCCCCATGTTGCCAATTTTCATTTGAAATAAAAACATTGAGTTACTAGTGGAAACGCGTTCCTGAATCCAATATAGTTCCAATTATTTACCATGGTTTCGCAGAACCATTCATGACTCTGGTTCTTTCTGTATAATTTCATTTTAGCATAAATTGTCAATGCAGGATTTCTGCGCGGAATATTTTGGGAGGAAGTAAAGACGAACCGCCATTTCTTCTTCAGAATGGCGGTTCAGCTTCATTTTCTTCATTAATTCATAATCCCTCAAGAGAATAAAGGAATATCCATCGTTGTCTGAGCTGGCTTCGTCTCCACCATCACGTTGCCGTTGCGAATCGAGTAGAGCACGGCAGCCTGCGTACGTATCGCTTCGTATTCGGATTCGGAATCGAGGACGATCAAATTGGCTTGATGGCCTTCTTTGACGCCATAGCCTTCTTCGATTGCCAGCGTTTTGGCGCCGTTGACGGTAATCAGGTCGAGCGCTTTGACGATGTGGGCGTAATCGGTCATATGGCAGGCATGCAGGCCGGTGTCGACGACGCTCATCAGATTGCCGTCACCGAGCGGGTACCACGGATCCATGATCGAATCGAGGCCGAAACAGACGTTGATGTTTTCAGCGACCATCTCTTTCACGCGGGTAACGCCGCGGCGTGCCGGGTGGCCATCGAATCGCCCTTGCAAGTGCAAGTTGGCTTTAGGCAATGAAACAAAATTGATGTTCGCTTTTCTCAACGTCTGGAACAATTTGTAGGTGTAGGCGTTGCTGTAGGAAGCCATCGCCGTCGTGTGGCTGGCCGTTACGAGGTGGCCGATGCCGAGCTTCAGCGCTTCGCCCGCCAGCACTTCCAGGTAACGCGACTGGTCGTCATCGATTTCATCGCAATGGATGTCGACCAGTTTATCGTATTTCACCGCCAGTTCCAATGCTTTCATCACGGAACGGACGCCGTCTTCGCGCGTCAATTCGTAATGCGGGATGCCGCCGACAACATCGGCACCCATTTCCAGCGCTTTGATGAGCAATTCTTCGCCGTCCGGTTTTGTGTACAAGCCTTCTTGCGGAAGTGCCACCAGCTGCAAATCCATCCACGGTCTGATCTCTTCTTTGACTTCCAACAACGCTTTCAACCCTTTTAAGCTTGGGTCGCTGACATCGACATGCGTCCGTGTATGCTGGATGCCGTGTTTCAGCTGCATTTCGATCGCCTTCATCGCCCGCTTTTTGATGTCTTCTTTGGATTCGTTGATCAGCTGTTTGCGTTCCGACCAGATTTCAATCCCTTCAAAAACGGAACCGGATGTGCTCCAGCGGGGTGTTCCGGCCGTCAGCACATAATCCAGGTGGATATGCGGCTCGACATACGGCGGCAATACCAGTTTGCCGTTCAAGTCGATGGTTGGTTCATCTGCTGCGCCGGTTCTCTTCTCCGCCACCTTGATGGAATTGATTTTCTCCGCCTGAATTTCAATATCCCACAGGCCTTCCTGTCCGTAAAGTTTCGCGTTTTTCAATAACATGCTGCATACTTCCTTTCGAGAAATTAGAGTCTTGCTGTCGTTCGGGCGGGACCTGAAATCTCCGCCAATAAATAAGTTCACCTCTTCTGCATCTTATCAAAGGGGCGGGGGATATGCAGGGTTGGCCCCTTATTTTTGAATGCCTCTGGCAGGATGTGTAAAATGGAAATTACATTGGAATTGGAAATTCACTATATGAAAGAGGGGCGATGCAAGATGAGTTCAGAAACCATGAAAACATTCGGCTTTTACAAACCGGGTTCCAAAGAAGAAGCGATGAATTTTGAAATGGTGGAGCAGGAAAAGCCGACACCGACGGGACGTGATTTGCTCGTGGAAGTCAAAGCGATTTCCGTGAATCCGACCGATCTCCGGACACGCGACGGGAAAAAGGAAGACGATGATTCGCTGACGGTGGTTGGCCGCGATGTGGCGGGCGTCGTAGTTGCAACAGGAGAAAATGCTGCGCTGTTTAAAGTGGGCGACGAAGTGTTTTATGCCGGCACGAACAATCGGCCCGGTGGTCAAAGCGAATTCCATCTGGTGGACGAGCGCATTGTCGGGAGAAAGCCGGAAACCCTTAACTTTCCGCAGTCAGCTGCCTTGCCACTGACTGGCATCACTGCTTATGAAGCGCTTTTTGACCGCCTCGGCATTTCGAAAGAAGCCGCTGGAAATAAGGGCAAGAGGATCTTGATCATCGGAGCGGCAGGAGGCGTGGGCTCGATTGCGGTGCAGATCGCCAAACTCGCAGGCCTCACAGTCATCGGCACAGCATCGCGTTCTGAGACGTTCGAATGGGCAAAAGAACATGGTGCTGATCATACGATCAATCACCACGAACCGTTCGGGCCGCAGTTGGAGCGACTCGAAATAGAGGGCGTCGATTATATTTTCTGCTTGAACAATACCGATGAGCACATGGCCGAAATGGCCAAAGCGATTTTACCTCAAGGGAAAATCTGTTCGATCCTGCCGGCCTTCAAGCCGCTCGATCTTGCGCTGTTCGGCAAAAGCGTCACGTTCGTCTATGAACTCATGTATACGCGTTCTGTGTTCCAGACGGAAGACATGGTGCATCAGCATATTATTCTGAACAAGCTGGCCGATTGGGCGGAGGACAATACGATCCATTCGACCATGACCCAGCATTTCACCCCGATTTCTGTGGAAAATTTAAAAGCAGCCTACACCAATCTGCTGACGGGCAAGACGATCGGCAAGATTGTTTTGGAAGGACCATTCGAATAAAGCAATTATGCCCGTCATTCCTTATTGGGATGGCGGGTTTTTAGATGGATACTTTTTGCAGGTGAAAAGTGAAAAATTGGAAGAAATACTTGGGAGATTTCTGGTTTTGTTCTGAAGGTCATGAGTCCCCGCCTTTATTCAAATTATCAAACAGTTCTTTTGACGGAACTCCGAATGAGTCGTATAGTGAGGATATAGTAATTATCTCGAAATAATTATATTTTAGTTCGAGATAAAAAAGAAAGGGAGATAAATTATGAAATTACAAGGCAAAGTAGCAGTTATTACAGGCGGCGTTTCCGGTATTGGGGCGAAAACAGCAGAGCTTTTCATCCAAGAAGGCGCAAAAGTGGTATTGGTCGACATGAATGCAGAAAAAGGCAAAGCGTATGAAGCGGAACTGCAAGCAAAAAATGCTGATGTACTGTTTGTCGAAGCGAACATTACAGATGAAGAGCAAGTGAAAAACGTCTTTAAAGAAACCATCGCTAAATACGGCCGTGTGGATGTGTTATTCAATAACGCAGGCATCGGCCGGGTCACACCGACGGAAGATCTGGAATACAGCGAATGGCGCAATACAGTAAATGTCGATTTGGACGGCGTTTTCCTGGTAGCTCGTGAAGGAATCCGTGAAATGCTGAAAACAGGCGGCGGTACGATCGTTAATACGGCTTCGATGTACGGCTGGGTCGGTTCACCTGGATCTGCGGCATATAACGCAGCAAAAGGTGGCGTCTTGAACTTGACTCGTTCGCTTGCACTTGAATACGCGACAAGAAACATCCGTGTAAACTCTCTGGCACCGGGCTTCATCGATACACCGATCATTCCGGAAGAAAGCAAAGAGCAGTTGAAATCAATGACACCGATGCAACGCCTTGGACAAGCGGAAGAAATGGCGAAAGCCGTGTTGTTCATGGCTTCGGATGATTCTTCGTTCATGACGGGCAACACGTTGACGGTTGACGGCGGCTATACTGCACAATAATTCCTGAAATGCTTTATGGGAATAATAAATAAACCAGCTAAACGGAATTCAATAAGAAGAGGAGACGGCCTGGAATGGGCCGTCTCCTTTTTTGACTGGTGCCCCAACAAACTTTTATATAAATATTTTATTGGAATCTCTGTAATTAATTGTAATGTTAACTGTTAGAAATGAATAGAATAGGTATAATGAAGATACTAACTATTCGGATTTTTAATGCTGCGTAGTACAACGTTAAATATCAAAGGTGGCCACCCAATGATTGAATTGCCTTTTCTAATAAACATCGGTTTAAGCGTAATCATAATACTTACCAGTATGTATGGTGTGAAAAAGTCGAAAACTAATGGGAAACTTCTGCCTGCATCATTGATTCTGCTGACTGTGGGAATCATTTCGTTGGTGGTAAATGCTTTTGCGTTAGCGGCGATATGAATGCAGGAATAAAAGCCGATTATAATGGTCAGCTGCAGGGGAATTGTAAGCAGGCGGTCTCGATAAAAATCAGGAGGGGATTCCTTGTATAAAAACAGAAGCGGTTATTATTGGATGTATTTTTTCTTCATCGTATTCATCATTTCATACATAGGGTTTTATGTGGCAGAACAATTTTATCTCTGGAGTGCATTTATTGGCATACTTCTTATCGTCCTGGTATTTTTTCTCGCAATCATTCCATTTGCAGACTATCTGGCAAACCGGCTGTCGAGAATCACGGAAGAGAAAGAGCTGTATGAAAAGGGTGCGTTTAAATTTGTTCTGGCGTTTATTGTCATTCTGCCCTTGGCTCTAATCACTTTTTCCCTTTATAACGAATACGGGGAGAAGAATTTAACGAAGGCATTGAGTTATGACCCAAGCCATGTGGAAATCGTGCAATTTATGGGCAATTCGGGTGCATGGAAAAATAATGGCAACGAAGCTGCGAGGGAATTGCATGATTTCTTTACCCAATACGACGTCAAGAAAATGAGTGACAGCGACTGGGACAGTGATGTTTCCAGAGAAACGGGTTTCACGGTGACTCTCTATACGAAAGACGACATTATTATAGCTTCTATTTATGAAAACCGTATGCAACTCCTGAATGACGGCAATTATTATTCGGTCGTGAACGGCCCAATCGATATGGAGTGGGTCGCGGCGTATAATGAGAAATATAACTAGATGGGGAAATAAGGGATTGGGAAATGAAAGAAACAAATGGGGAGGACTAGGCTGGTGAAAAGTTCGATTGGAACGGTATTCATCTTTCTCGGAGCTGTAACGCTCTTTTATCTTTTGAGGACATACAGTTATTTGGTCGACTTCCTATTTGTGCATTGGACCATCGAACTGATCTTTTTGATTGGAACAGTGTTCTTGGCTGTCTGGACGGCGAGGCGGTTGGACAAACTGATTTCTGCCAGCCGATTTGGTTCCCTGATGCAGGGGGCAGCTATCCTGTTGATGGGACTGTTTTTCACTTACCTGATGTTTGCTTCTCATTTTTATTCCGAAGAATATTTAAAAGAGACCGGGCTTGAAAAAGTGGAGCGGCTGTTTGAACTTGCAGAGATGGATCTGGATGGAGAGGAGCTGCGGGAAGCGGCTGAAGAGATCACATTTAAAGAAAATGCTTTTGCGTATTCTTTATATGGCTTGAATCCTAATCCTTCGGGTGCTGAAGAACTTGAGGTTCTGGATTTCAAACGCAGATATAATTCGTATGAATTGCTGATCGGAAGCGGAAGTGCAACAGCCAGCTACTCCTTTACACGTGACGGTTTCGGCTTTAAAATCAACGGAAGTTCGACTATGGAATAAAACGCTACCACTATATCTTTCTGACAGAAAAATTTTCATTTCTTCAAGAACAGCTTCATACTGCTTTAAATGAAAGAAAACAATGATTCGGGAGGAGATTTTATGAACGAGAAATTTTTTGCGAGTGGTCTGCACGGGCAAGGTGCGCACGTAGATGCAGCAACAGTTTTTGATGGATTGGATTGGCAGCAGGCAGGCGAGAAAGCAGGGGGATTCCCGCATTCGGTTTGGGAATTATTGTTTCATATGAATTATTGGCAGACTTTTATGCTCGATCTTTTGAAAGGGGATAAGCCAAATAGCGCGGATCCCGACGCTGAATCCTGGCCGGCTGCCTCGGCGCCGGAGAGCGAAGACGAATGGGATTCAGCCGTTGCATATTTCCTGAAAGGGTTGAAAGAAGCCGAGCGGGAAGCAGGGAAAGAGTTATCAGAAACAGTAATTGCAGGAAGGGAAGAGACCCGTGCCGACTATCTGCAAACGATCATTCTTCACAATTCCTATCATGCCGGGCAAGTGGTCTTTGCGCGGAAAATTATTGGTGTGTGGACGCCTCCAACCGGCGGCGATACGGTGTGAAACTATAAGGATGAAACAACTGCTTTGCTCGTGTTCCAGAATCGAAATCACGCAGTGAACATTGGGCATTGAAGTTTTATAGAGAAAGCATCTTCATAATGAAAGATCATTCTATATTATTTCGCAGAGAATAATTGAATGCAATACAAAACCCGCCATTCCGAAAAAGGACTGGCGGGTTTTGTGCATTAACCGTATTGAGTTTTCACCAAATCGAACAAATCGGTTTTTCGTAAATATTGTTCGGGAGCTAGGAACGTCACGGTGACGATGCCTGGATGGCGTCCGATTTCGATGCCGCCGGTAATCGTTGCGCGGTTCATGATTTCCGGAACGGTGACCCCGAAGAAATCAGCGGCACGTTGGAGTCCGTTCTCAGTTGCGTCATTCAAGTTCGGTCCGGAGCCGATGAAGGATACCGGATACGACTCCTCGATTTTATTGACGTTCCAGTCGTCTGCGATCTGCCGCGCGGATTGCTTTTCTTCTGCCGTGAAAGGTTTCGCTGTGTAAGGCAGATCTTCCACATTCGGCAGCAGGATCGGCCCCTTAATATCCAATCCTTTCAGCACATGGACCTGGAGATGGGTGATGCCCGAAACGTCTGTCGTGTGCCCGGCAATTTCACCATCGCCTTGCATGGCATGCATATCACCGAGGTAGACACCGCCGCCCGCAACTTTCACCGGGCAAATCAGCACAGCACCGGCGCGCACACGGTTGACATCCAAATGGCCGTCGGTGCGGTGGGTCTCCAATTCTTCCTCCGTACACGCGTAATCATGCGGTGCGCCGACAAGGAATGAACCAAAGTCACCGGCGTTATGCGAGTCAGGTGTCGGACGGGATGGCGTCGTTCCAAGCTGCCCGAGGAACGGCCGCATGCGCGCCATTGTACCGACCAGATCATGCGGGGCAAACGTCACCACCGGATTCTGCACGGAAGCTTCCGGTGTTTTCATGTAAAATCTGCCTGCTTCCGCAATCGTTTCAGCTGCTTCTTTCGGCAAGGTCAGTCCGACATCGCCTTTTTCACCGAAGAAAATCGTGTAGCCATTCGTGAAGACGAAAGGCGTCGCATCAGCACCGCAATTGGCACAGCGTATTGCTTCCATGCCGATGCCTTTGATGACCGTTTCCGGATTCTTTGTGCCGCATTGCGGACATTTCGCTGCTACGTAACCGTCCCCATCTGCCCGGTCTTCGATCATCTTATCGTTGCCGGAAGCTGTCGCCCGTGATGTCACTGTAATCGACTGGATTCGGATGGCGATGGCATCTCCCGGTTCAGCCCCTTCCACATACACCGGCTTGGTCACTTCATGGCCGCCGATAATGCTGGGTGTCATCATCGGACCCCAGCACCCCGGCGCCGAATTGGCGATAATCGTGCCGCCGTCTTTTACGGGGCCCAGCATTTCCTTGGTAGGATCCAAAATCCCGTTTACAAAATGATTAACGAATAAAGTCTCGACCGCTGTTTTATTCACATACATCCTCCTCTTTTTAATAATCTGACTATTTCAATTATAGTATGCATGTTGCATCTTTAACAATTTTTAGGCATTAGTGAGTTGAGAATATCGATGCTTGAGGTGAAATTCGCATATGTGAGATAAAGCTGCACCTAACCGATTAAAGCCGTTATTACCTAAGATCGGGCGGCGGGTGCCGCCCACTGGGCAGGCCGCTTGCAGCGGACTGCTTTCCATTCAAAAAAGGGTATTTTCTTTATTGCGGAGAAAGGGTATTGAACAGCCAAAACAAAAAGGAGTTGGAGATAAATGGATGATGTGAAGATAGGGTTTATCGAAGTGACAGGTGGCAGCGTCTGGTACCGGGTCACCGGCAAAGGTCCGGGCATTCCATTATTGTTGTTGCACGGAGGGCCCGGGATGAAGAGCAGCGACAGCGACCCGCTTCGTCAATTGGGGACGGACCGGCCGGTGATCCAGTATGACCAGCTCGGATGCGGAAAATCTGACCGCCCGACGGATACGGCGCTGTGGACGGTGGAGCGTTATGTCGAAGAATTGGAACAGGTTGTCGAGGCATTGGGGCTGAAGGAATTCCATCTGCTCGGCCATTCCTGGGGCACAATTCTTGCGGCTTCTTATCTGTTCAAAAAGCCAAGCGGCGTTCGCAGCGTCATTTTCTCCGGGCCGGCGCTGGACGCAAATAGGTGGGAGCAGAATCAGCGGGATTATTTGAAGGATTTTCCGAAAGACATTCAGGAGACGATTGAGCAGAGCGAGCGGGAAGGGATGACCAATACTGCGGAATACAATGAAGCGAAGAAGGCATTTTACAAACGCCATATCTGCCGCGTCGATCCTTGGCCGAAAGAGTTGGCGGATGATCTGAAAGCGGTGAACCGCCAAATTTATAATTATATGTGGGGAGCTTCCGAATTTACCGTCAACGGCACATTAAAAGGTTTTGACGCGACGGACCGCTTGCCAGAAATTGAAATTCCGGCGCTGTTCTCCTGTGGCCGCTATGATGAAGCCACACCGGAAGCGACGGAATATTATGCAGGTCTCGTTCCGGACGCCGAATTTCACGTATTTGAAAACAGCGCCCATATGCCGGCGATCGAAGAACCGGAAGCGTATGTCGAGGTGGTGCGGGAATGGGTGAACCGGCAGGAGATGAAGCCGGGGGCGTAAGGGGGATGGGGTAGGGACTATTGAAAGGTATTTCGGGTTCGGGAGCGGTCTGCAGCTCGCGAACCCCAGCAGTTTGCCGTGGCAAACTGTTCCGTTACAGGTTATTTGAGAATTTCAATTGACAGAATTTTATGATTACTTATTAGGCATTATGATATTATTAGAGGATGAATGTGTCCTGTTCATGTGAAGGAAATTGAAAGCAGGAGGAGGTGCAAGGTATAAAAACGAAATTGGAACTGCTGTCCAAAACTTCAGCGATTGAGAGTTTGCTGAAGCGTATGCCTTATAATCACAGCCAGCGCGACTATTTGGAAAATCAGTTGCACCGGGCTTCTGCCGGAATTCGCGGCGAAGGGAAGATGGTCAAAAAATTTAGAGAGTTTTCTATGGAAGAGGCTCATTTGCCGGTGTGGGACTTGAACATGAGAATCGTCGATTGGATTGTTCAGATTGATGGTCTTTTATTGACCGACCGCTGTGCGATCGTCATGGATTCCAAGAATGTCAGCGGTGAAATCCATTATGATGCGGCGACTGAGGAATACTATAAGAAGGCGGTGCCGGGCGGAGAAATACTGCATCTTGATAATCCGGTATTCCAGCTGAAAAAGCATATAAGTTTTGTCGAGAAATGGTTTAAGCTTCATGATATCAACTTGCCTGTTACCGGGTTGATCGTATTTACGGCAAATAATTGTGTGTTTCGCGCAAAGCCTTCGGGCGCTTTGATTTGCAAAACGTATCAGATGAACGAATATTTGTACCAAATTCTTCGGGACAGTCCCCTAACTGCAACTTCTCATCCGATTGATGACATCGGAAAACTGATTGCGGCAAACCAGGTCCCCTTTAAAAAATCCCCTTTAACTGAGCTTTACCGTATTGATGTGCGAGATATGAAACCAGGCGTTTATTGCAATAAATGCGGTGTGCACCGCATGCAGCGTGTGAAAAAATCCTGGATTTGCGCGGATTGCGGAAATAAAGATGCTTCTGCAGACCGATTGGCGGTGCAGGAGTATTTTTCGCTGATCGATGATGAGTTGACGAATAAGAAATTTCGGGAGTTTACAGGAATAGAGAATTCTGATGCGGCGCGGCGCGTTTTAGCTAAATATGATTTAGAAATTTCAGGCGAACGAAAAATGCGGGTGTATAAAGTAAAGAATAGGTGAAGGATAAGGTAATTTGTTTGATTTTTTTGGGTAGTTTAACTGATGATTTTTGACCGAATTAAGAGAATCGTTGATAAAGGTGAAAAAATCGCTGATAAACCATCAAAAACCGCTGATAAACCCAAAATAATCGCCGATAAACCCTAAACCCAGCTTCCACCTCTCACCGGCAGACCAAAGAAGGAAGCTTTTCGCAGGCGAAAAGCCTTTTATTCAGTTCAAAACAAAAAAGGAGGCCGCGCAAAATTCGCGGCCTCCTTTTGAAATGATAATCTTCCTTTAAAAACTCTCCACTTTCGAATCTCCGCGCTCAACAACAGGCCGCGTCAATGAAAATACCGCGAAGCCGAGTGCGCCGAGCACGATGACTGCGCCAACCCAGGCGGTGCTTGTGACTGCGCCTGTTTGTGCAAGTGTGAAGCCGCCGATTGCAGAACCCAACGCGATGCCGACTTGCAGCGCGGAGTTGTTGAAACTTTGCTGAATGTCGGACGTGGTAGGATCGGTTTCAATCAGATAGCTTTGCTGCGGCGGGGCGAGACTCCAGCTGAGTGCTGCCCAGATGACCATCACCGGCAGGAAGACGATCAGCGAAAACGTCGTGAACGGCAACAGGAATAAGACGACTGCAAAAGAAGAGATGACGATTAAAATACTCTTCTTTGAACCGATCGAATCGGACATGGTGCCGCCGATCGCGCCGCCACTCACTGCTGCAATGCCGAACAGCAGGTAACAGATGCTGACCCAGAAGGAACTTAATTGGAGTGTCGTTTCAAGAAACGGCGTGAAATAGGCGTAGACGGTATAATGGCCGGCCAGCATAAACATTGTCGCCAGATGGGCCGTTCCAATTTTTGCGCTGGCCACCGCTTTTAATTGCTGCTTGAGCGGAACGGCTGTGCTGCCAGCGATTGGCTGGATATAAAGCGCGATCAGCACCATCGAGCCGATCGACAATGCAGCGATGCCGAGGAAAATGACGCGCCATCCGAACGCATCCGAAATGAGAATGCCGAGCGGAACGCCCAGGACGAGCGATGAACTAACGCCCATGAAGATGAGGCCAATCGCTTTTGCACGATAAGGCGGCTCCACGATTTTCGCGGCGATGGTTAGTGACAACACCACGATCAACGCCGTGCTTGCAGCCGTGATGATTCGCGCAATGACCATCCAGGTGAAATCCGGACTGAAAAACGTCATGACATTGCCGAGGAAAAAGATGAACAATGAGATTAAATAGACTTTCTTGCGTTCAAAACGGCTGGTCGCCACCAGCAAGACAGGACCGGCAATCGCGTAGATCAAAGCGAATAAGGTGATCAGTTGGCCGGCTGAACTCAACGACACGCCGAATTCGTCGGCAATTGTCGGCAGGATCCCGCCGACGATGAGTTCCACGAGTCCGACTGCGACTGTGGACAGGGCTAAAATATATACTTTCAAATTCATTTTCAATGCGCTTCCTTTCGAATAAAAAACAATATTTGTCAGAAAATAAGAAAAAATCCTGATTACAGAAAACGAGAACTTCGTTTTCTGTAATCAGGATTTTGAGGTTCCTGGTAGAGACCCTTAAGCCGTATTCTTAAGGTTATACAGAGTGTATGGGTGGTGCGTTTGATTACTTTGAAAATCTTACTACATAAATAATTTTTGTGCAAGCTGGCAAGTGGCTAGCGTTCTATGAATAAACTATTTTAACGTTTTGGCGCTATATTTATTGTAAATCCGATGAAGAATTTGAATTTTTAGACAAATGAAGTTACAATATAAGGAAGTCCAAATCTCTTTAAGAGGGGGAATTTCATGCTGGTTGGAATCGTTCTGACTGTATTCGGCGTATTGTTGGCGTTTGGTATTTCTTATGATTTATTTGTACGTAAAAGTTTCAAGTCATCAAAAAACACCAAATCCGGGATTGAAACGGTTAATCACCACGGGAGGGTGAACAGCGCAGCGCATCACATCGACAGCAAGAGGGTGGACACTGCGGCGCGCCATATCGACAACGGAAGGGTGGACAGCTCAGCGAACCAGATGTCCAGCCAAAGCACAGGATTCTAATGAAGGAACCCACCTCATTCAACAACGGAGTGGGTTCCTTTTAGATTTAAAATGAAAATAGGGGAATCAAGCAGAATCGCTGATAAACCGAAAAAAACCGCTGATAAACTTCTGAGAATCGCTGATAAACTCCAAAAAATCGCTGATAAAACATGAAAAATCGCTGATAAACCGAAAATCCCTTCACATACGTAACATTTGTAAGCTCACAGCGCAAAAGGTATGCTTTTAAAAACCGTAATTATAGAAGAAAAGGGAGTGGCGGCAGTGCAAAAGAAATGGCTGATATATGGAGCTTATGGATATACAGGGGAATTGATCGCGAGAGAAGCGAAGAAGCGCGGGATGAGCCCCGTGCTCGCTGGGCGGAACCGCGAGATGGTGAATTATTTGGCCAAAGAATTGGAGTTGGAAGCGCGCGTATTTCCGGTTGACCAGGCTACAGCTGAACATCTGGCGGATATCGATCTGGTCTTGCACTGCGCCGGCCCGTTCCAAAAAACCACTCCTCCGATGATCAAGGCATGTCTCGAAGCGGGAGCGGATTATTTGGATATTACGGGGGAGATTGCTGTTTTTGAGCATAGTTTCGCACAGGACGGTAAAGCAAAGGCAGCGGGCATTACCATTTGTTCGGGTGTGGGATTTGATGTCATTCCGACGGACTGCACTGCGCGCAAGCTGAATGAGCTGATGCCGGATGCGGTCACTCTTGCGCTCGGGTTTGATTCGGATTCGGGAATTTCGCCTGGCACGTATAAGACGATGATCCAAGGCTTGGGCTCCGGCAGCGCAGAGCGCCGTGACGGCCAATTGGTGCCGGTGCCGATCGGCAGTCAGCGGCGCAAAATCGATTTCGGCCGCGGTACAAAATCCGCGATGGGCATTCCGTGGGGCGATGTATCAACCGCTTACCATACGACGGGCATACCGAATATTACCACTTGGATTCCCATGAAAAAATCGCGCATACTCGGTGCCCGGCTGTTCAGCCCCGCTGGTTCTGTGCTGTCTCGGCCGGTTATCCAGAAACGGTTGAAGAATATGGTGGTGCGACGGGTAATCGGACCGGATGAAAAGTTGCGCTCCGATACACCCGCTTTTATTTGGGGAGAAGCGCGCAATGCGGCGGGCGTCGTCACCACGGTTCGGATCAAAACGGCGAATGTCTATGACTTGACGGTGTTCGGAGCTCTTGAGGTGGCCAGCCGATTATTGGACGGGGATTACCCGTCCGGCAGCTATACACCCGCGACTTTATTCGGCTCCAGCCTGATCGAAGAATTGCCGGGTTCCGGGCAGTTTGAAGTAGAGACGGTTTATCATGAATAACCATTTTACTGCTTACTGAATTTCCCAAAACTTATAACACGATAAAAAAATCCACTTCCAGGAAAATACCCGGAAGTGGATTTTTGAATTGATTAAACAAATAAATGACCGAACAATACAAGAATCGGCAACGTGATAATTGTCCGTAGAACAAAGATCAGGCCAAGTTCCCATAATTTCACCGGAATATTCGAACGCAGAATCAGCAATCCGATTTCGGACATGTAAATGATTTGCGCCAATGATACACCAGCGAGAACAAAGCGTGTCAATTCGCTTTCGATGCCGCTGCCGAGTACGGCGGGCAGGAACATATCGGCGAAACCGACCAGGAATGTCGGAGCGGCTTCAGCAGCTTCGGGCAAGCCGAGCAGCGTCAGCACCGGAATTAACGGATAAGAAATAATTTTAAAGACCGGTGTGTATTCCGCAATAACGAGTGCCATGGTTCCGAGCGCCATGACCAGTGGAATTAATGCCAGCCAAATATCCAGCACCGTTTTGACGCCGACTTTCGCCAGTTCTTTCGGGCTTCCGGCACCGCTTGCTTTGCGGCGTGCTTCGTCGAATCCCCATTTGAACGAGGACACGCCTTCCGGAATCGTGTCGTCCACTTGTTTGCCAACAGGCTCGTAATAGTCATCCGTTTTTCGTGATAAAGGCGGAATGCGCGGCATGATTACGGCAGCGACCAAACAGGCGACCGATACAGCCAAGTAGAACGGTAGAAATAAATGTCCGATGCCGACGACGTTTGCGACGACTAAACTGAAAGCAACCGAGGCGATGGAGAATGTCGTTGCAATAACCGAGGCTTCACGTTTTGTGTAATAGCCTTCATCGTATTGCTTCATCGTCACCAGAACGCCGACTGGCGCTGCGCCCATCCAAGATGCCATCGCATCGATTGAAGAACGGCCGGGTAATGTGAAGACGGGACGCATGAATTTATTGAGCAGAGCTCCGACAAATTCCATCAACCCGAATTCCACCAATAGAGGCAGCAGGATTCCGGCGAACAGGAACCAGGTAAGCAGGACGGGTGCCAGATCATACAGCACCACACCGCCGGTATAGCGGGAAGAAATCACTTCCGGTCCGATTTCGAAATAGACCATAATGCCGAACACAAACGCCAGTACCCGCACAGCAAGCGCGAACGGCCCGTTAATGAACGTGGTGCGAAGAAAAATTGAATCTTGAACGAAAGTGGGTTTTAATACGGTACCCACTACACTGCCAATTGCTGAAAATCCGAGTAAAAATAAGATGAAGCCAGGAATTACTGCACCGAAAGTGGACAATAGAAATGATGCCAGTATCCCAACGCCGATCGTTACTTCTCCCTGATATGGGATGGGGCATAAAAATAACAAGGCTCCGATCAAGGATGGGATTAAGAATTTCCACGTATCGGCTGGCGATATTGCTTTCTTTTCACTTTGAATTAAAGTCATCAGTTTTCCCCCTATGAGTTATACGCTGTTAAAGCCTGATCCAATACGTCAATGCCTTCATCAATTTGTTCTTTGGAAATGGTCAGCGGCGGAATCATGCGGATCACTTCTCCCGAATTGCCGCAAAGATAGAATAATACGCCGCGCTGCAGACAGCCGTCCAATACTTCCATCACGGCTTCTCCGTTCGGTTTGCGGGTTTCCAGATCCTGCAGTTCGATGCCGATCATCAGGCCGACACCGCGGATATTTTTGATCAAATCATGTTTTGCCTTTAATTTTTCAAGTTGTTGTAAAGCGTATGCACCCATATCACGTGAATTCTCGAGCAGCTTTTCTTCTCTTAATACTTCAAGAGAAGCGAGAGCTGCGGAACAGGCAATCGGATTGCCACCGAAAGTGGTGCCATGTGTGCCCAGCGGCCATTGCGCCATCAATTCTTTGGATGCAACAGTGGCACTGAGTGGCAGCCCGGCAGCGATGCCTTTGGCGATGGCCATAATGTCCGGCGTGACGCCGAAAGTCTGTGCGGCAAACCAGTTGCCGGTGCGGCCGAAGCCGGTCTGGACTTCATCAAATATCAGCAGGATGCCGTGGCGGTCACAGATTTCACGGATTTTTGCCAGCCATTCTTTCGGCGGAATGATATAGCCGCCTTCACCTAAAATAGGCTCCAGAATGATGCAGGCCACTTCTTCCGGCGTTACCTGGTGAGCAAAAAGCTTTTCTACGTCGCGTTCGAGTTTTTCAGGGAAAAAGATTTCGGGTTCCTGGCCTTCCGGCAAATCTTCCGGATGTGCGTAGGGCAATTGATACGTCAGCCAGGAAGGTTGGAGAAACTTGCGGTATTTGCTTTTGGAAGTCGAAACGCTTAACGCGCCCATTGAGCGGCCGTGGAAACAGCCGGTGAACGAAACGACATACGGGCGCTTGGTCGCATACTTTGCCAGTTTGATTGCGCCTTCGATCGCTTCTGTTCCACTATTGGCGAAAAAGAAGTTATCCAGTTTTGGCGGCATGATGCGCTGCAATTCCTGTGCCAGCCGTAAAATCGATTCGTAAATGATGACGCCGGACGGGCCGTGCACTAAGTGGTCGGCGCTGTCTTTGATCGCCTGCACGACTTTCGGATGGCGGTGGCCGACGTTTTCAACGGCGATGCCGGACGTGAAATCCAAATATTTTTTGCCGTCGACGCCGTAATAATAGCAGCCTTCCGCTTTGACAACCGGTAAATTCGGATGGTCTTTCGCCATGCTTGGTGCCAGAAAATTGCCGATGGATCCAACGAGGTGTTGCCAATCTTGTTCTTTTACTACTGTCATAAGAAGTCATCTCCTAAGGGTGTGTGTGCGTATTTTTTCAGCTTGCGGACGACCGAAGGCTGGCTGATGCCGAGGATATTGGCCATTTCGGTCGTGGTTTTATAGCGCTTTTGTGCGTTCAACAGCACTTTCTTTTCAACGGAATCCAAAATATGCGGAAGCGTTTGGCCGTCGAGTTCAATGCCGATGCGTTCTTCGGCATTCGGCTGGTAATTGATCGGCAAGTCATCCAAAGTGATGACTTGCGCTTCACTTTCAATGAAACTGCGTTCCAGCACATTCCGCAATTCGCGGAAATTCCCTTGCCACTTCAACTGAAGAAGGTGGAAGTACAAGCCATCGGAAATGTTTTTTTGTTGCTGGTATTTTTCATTCAGCTCCTCTAAAAATTGGCTGATGGCACGGTCCAAATCTTCCGGCCGTTCCCGCAGCGGTTTTAACTGAATTGAAGCGAGATGCAGGGCGTAAAATAAATCTTCGCGGAAATTGCCGGTTGCTACCAGGTCCTCTAATGATGCTTCGCTGATTGCGATAATCCGGACGGAATGATTTTGCAGGATATTGAAAAGAATGGCCTGTGAAGCAAGGGAAAGCTGATCAATGTCATTCAGCACCAGCGTGCCGCCAGCTGCCAGTTGGAGATAGCCATCGGTCTGGGCATCGTCCATGCCGGTGAAGCTGATTTCGAATACCGATTCGAGGATCGAACTGCAATCGACTTCAATAAAAGCTTTATCACTTCGGCTGCTTTGTGTGTGGATGAATTTGGCAAGGAGTGTTTTTCCGGTTCCGGGCTCTCCTTGAAGAACGATAGGCACATCCAAACGCGCCGCTTTGACGGCTGTTTTGACCGCCCGTTGAGAAGAGCGGCTGTCCATGATGCAGCCATCGATTTGGAGTTGCTGATCCCGCAGATAGGCCAGTTCGCCTTTCACTTTGGTCATTTCCGATTCAAGATCTGCCAGGTATTCTTTCATTAATAACAATTCCGACATTTCATAGGAATAACTGATGACAAACTCAACTTCTCCGCTGTCATTAAAAAGGGGGATGCCGGTGATCAGCACTTTTTCCCCGGATGGAGTATTTTGCACCATCACAATTTTTTTCTTTTTGGCTACGACTTGCGGTGTGATAGCAGGAGAAAAGATGCCTGCCGCTTCCAGGTCGTAGACGGATTCTCCCAGAAGTTCGGACGGGGTCACGCCATATTGCTTGCCGCTGATTTGGGTAACTTTGATGATTCGCCCTTCCCGCGTGGTGATGATTATATCTTCTTCATATGTATCCATAATTTCTTCGTCAGTATTTGGAAGTAAAAACAAATTGTTCATTTTCACACTCCTTTATTCATTCTTGTATAGACTATACAGTAATGAATAATATAATTACAAGAAAAATTTAATTATTCTTATAATTTAAGGGCTTGGGGATACTGGTGGATTAATGGTCTGGTAATTTATCACCATAGGAAGAAAGGTACCATTGTACTATGAAGCGACTTTTTCAATTGAAATAAACAGTTTTCCATAGAGTTCTATTTAACGGAATAATCAGTCTATATTTTGCCAATTGTTTTCCAATGATCTAGAATACAGAGTAGAAGGAAATTCAACAGACAGTATAAAAACTGGAGGTGGAAATATTGGACAAATCATCGCTGGACGGGTGGTCATCCGAACTCCGCAATGGCATCCTGGCGCTGGCAGTGATGGCCCAGTTAAAGGAGCCACAATACAGTTCTGCGCTGATTGAGTCGCTCGAGCAGCGCGGATTATTAACGGATACCGGCGCGTTGACGCCTTTGCTGCGGCGGCTGGAAAAGCAGCAGCTGCTGACGGGGAATTGGGATCAGACGGGCAATCGGCCGCGGAAGTATTACGCGCTGAGTGAAAAAGGGGTGGAGACGTACAAGCAATTGAACAGCGATTGGCAGAACGTAACGCGGGAACTTCGACAACTCATCGAAGGAGATGACAACGATGGAGTGGATTGACCGCTATATCGGTGAAGTGACACGCAGACTGCCGGTGAAGGAGCGGGAAGACATCGCCCAGGAATTGCACTCGACAATGGAAGACATGCTGCCGCCCGGCTATACGGAAGTGGAAGAGCGAGAGCTGTTGATGAAGTTCGGCGATCCGGCGAGGCTTGCCGGGAGGTATCGCTCACAGCCGATGTATTTAATCGGCCCGCGTTTTTTTGATTTGTATCTTATGTTATTGAAAATCATCATTCCAATTGTCCTTACCGTGGTGCTCGTGGTGTTGATCATTACGACTATTTTCACAGGGGCTGGCGAGACTTCAGTTGTCAACGTAATTGTCAGCCTGATTGGGGATTCGATAGCCGCGGCTTTTGATGTGGTAATTGGTGTCTTTTTCTGGGTGACACTTGTCTTCGTGATTCTTGAATGGGTGGACCGCACGAATCGTGCATCCGGAAAATCAACCATTGTTTTGCCGGATAAAGGGTGGACGCCGGATGATTTGGCAGCAAGCAATGAACTGATGCCGAAGAGGAGTACGATTGCGCGAAGCGAACCGGCAGTTGACTTGATTTGGACCGCTATTTGGGTATCCATCTACTTTAATGCGGATGCATTGGTGGGCATCTACGGGGGGAGCTCGAATGGGTTCGAACTGATCACACCGGTTTTCAACCAAAGCGTTCTGCTGTCCTACTGGCCACTCGTGGTGCTCGTTATCATCCTGCAAGTACTGATGGATATATGGAAATGGACACGCAGACGCTGGGACATCAATCTTGCCACATTCAATATGGTGGTTAATGCGCTGTCCCTGCTGGCAATTTTCCTGATTTTCAGAAATCCGCAAATTTTCGCCGAAGGTTTTCTGGGATGGCTCACAGACCTTTTCGGATCATTAAGTTCGCTGAATTGGATTATCGGCGGAATCATTTTCACTTTTGCGCTGTTCGCTTTAATCGATACCATCCAGGGTTTTCGGAAAGCTTCAGCACGGAAAGATGCGTCTGTGAAAAGGATTAAACGAGGGTCATGATCCAATGATTGAGGACAAAAAGGATTTGTAATTATCTTCAAGAGAGCGGGTGAATATAAATTGATAAAAAAAAAGATAAGCCGCAAACTCCCATGACAATAAAGACGCTATTACCGTTCATTTTGATATCCTTTGGATTGACTTGGGGGCTTGCCTCATTGATGCTTTTTTTTAATGATCAAGTTATTGCCCTAACCGGTGAGATAAGTACTTCGAACCCCTTGTATATTCTGGCTGTCTACGCCCCGGCCATTGCCGCGTTTATAATAGTCTGGTACTATTACGGGCTGCGCGGCATTGGCAGTTTTCTGCGCCGGCTGACATTGTGGAGGATGTCGCTTGCCTGGTGGCTGTTTCTGATATTTGGAACAGCCGCTCTATTTTACCTGGGCTCGGCGATAGCCGGCACAATCACGGATCCTTTTCCATATAGTCCATGGCAGGCCATTATGCCGGCCTTGCTGCTTATGCTGCTCCTGGGACCTGTAGAAGAATTCGGTTGGCGCGGCCTGGCTCTCCCGCTGCTGCAACGCAGCTTTACTCCTTTTTGGGCCAGTGTGATCATCGGAGTAATCTGGGGTATCTGGCATCTGCCGGCTTTCCTGATTGGTGGAACACCGCAATCTGAGTGGGTTTTTCTTCCTTTTTTCATCGCGGCCATCGCGCTCTCAATTATCATGACGTCAATTTTCAATGCATCAAAGGGCAGCATCCTTACCGCCGCCCTGTTTCACTTTCAGTTGAATAACCCCCTATGGCCGGACGCTCAGCCCTGGGATACAATCCTGTTCAGTTTAGTTGCGGTGATAATCGTGATCTTCAACCGAAGAACAATGTTTACACACAGCAATGCAGTTACCTCCGTCCTTTATCCTGGAGATGAGCCCCCTTATCGCGTAAAAAGAAAACCGTGAACGGGTTGCTATTAGCGGTTCTGTTTTAGAAAGCAACAGATTAGCTGCTAACATAATTCTCGAAAAAGTTTTTATTGTCTAAATGGGGAGTGCTTATTAAGAAAGGAGAAAGGCTATGGACTACAGTTTAGACTTGGAAAGCATAGCTGTCCAAAGCTATAAGGAAATCCTTAAAAAGCAAAACCTATTGCCTGGTCGCAGACTTCTTCTGCAAAATATTGATGAGAATTTTGCGGTGATCGAGAACAAAGGAATCCAAAATCTTTCCCAGCTCAGAAAAAGTATTTCCTCTCCTCAGAAAATGACATCTTTTGCGTCTGAGAGTGGCATACCGGAAGACTATTTGGTCATTTTGAAACGAGAAATGAGTAGTTTAGAGCAGAAGCCAGTTTTGATCGCGAACTTTCCCGGCATTGATGCTTCGCTGGTCAATAAATTGAATAAATCTGGTGTCAATAATTCCAAAGACTATTGGGAACATAATCAGTCTGGAATGGATGAACTGTTTAGCCTTTGCGATCTTGTTAGGATAAATGGAGTAGGCCCTCTAGCCGCGAAGGCATTTTATGAAGCAGGATACCGATCTGTTTTAGAAGTTGCCGAAGCCGATGCTGCGCTCATGCTTGAAAAGGTTTCCGGAGTTAATGAAGCTCAGCATTATTACAAGGCGAAACTGGGTCTTAAAGATATGCGGTTTTGCATTGATTTCGCACAGCTGCTTAGAAGGCTGGGCAGCCAAAGTTAGTTGTTTACGATAATTGAAGCACAAATAAACGGGGAAGATTTGATTTCTGGAAATAACAAGTCGATGTTTGATTTCAAGTCAAGTTCGAAAACAGGATATCGAGTCCTAAATAGCGGTAGTGAACTTATTTCATTGCAGAGATCATCAGTGAAATAACATGCTGAATCATAGAGGGTTATAGGAGAAGAAGATGTGAAGATTCCTGCATCTTCTTTTTTTGGTGGTTAAAAAAGAGGTATATAAGACTGAAAATCTAGAAGAATAACTTTACAAATTCTTAATCAAAATAAAATTTAATAGTCCTTTACATATTTCAAGTTACATTAAAGGTTTAATGTAATGACAAAAAACGAGTGATAGCATTTTTGTGCTCATTAAAGATAAAAATACGCTTTTTGAATTGCTGGTTAATCTATTATTATTGTTTTTAACTAATTGGTTACTTGGTCTAAGAGGATCTATTTGAAGACAGGCATAATATATACCTTGCTGTAGGTATTATTCAGGAAGATTCATTCGTTTATACAAAATATTACTCGGACGTGAGGAATGTCACACTATGAAAGATGAGAATAGTATAGGCTGAAAGTGAGAATAATACGCATGATATTTTTTGAATTATTGCACGATTTAGATCTGATTGATGAATGCTCAGAAACCCGAATTTTTCTCTCAGCTGATCAGGTCCTGTAAGAAAATACCTACAAAGCTGCAAGTTACGACGCTTGAACCATGGAATCGAAACGCCAGTGACTGAAAGAGGAAAAAGATGATAATGAAACTGGAGGAAACTGAAATGGTATTGGAAGAAGTAAATTTTAGGCTTCTGGACTTTGTTCAAACTGCAGACGGAAAATGGTTCTCTATCGGCTTTTTGGACAACGCAAACAAAAATACACTTTCTAAAAAAACAGCTCACTCCATGTATAAACAAGGTCAAATCATAAAAATTTCAGAAAAAATTGAAGATAGTACTGTATTGAATGACATAAATTATTATTGACTCAAGTTGCATAACCATTCCATTCTGACGCTTTTAGGTTGCCAGAACCATTGAAGCTGGAGGAAACAAGCTATTGTCTCTCTTAAAAAGAGTGGTTCAAGTAAATGATAATTGCCTCTCTGGTCTGATCGATGTCGCTTTCATAAAAACCTAATTGAAAAGAGAAAGGAGAGTCGAGAAAATGGTGCGAAAAACATTGGTTTTCCAGAAATCAGTTACTTATTTCTTTCTCAAATCCAAAGATGAAAACATGGATAATGGTTTGACCTCCATAACTTTATTCGCCAGATTGATGCGTGAAGTCACCTCTGTCATGGGTCAGGAGAAACGGACTCAAGTTGATACATTTTGGGTCCAAATCGATGATCTGGAAAAAGGCCACGCAACTGAAAAATTGAAGGCTTTGCCAAATTGTATGGAGAAATACGAGGTGTCGGAAAAAGTATTCCAGCATTTACTGCAATTGGCTCAAACCTGTCCGAAAGAACTGTATGGCATTATTCCTTATCATTCGAAAGCCGAGCGTGAGATGTTCATACCGTGGCAGGAGTTGGAACAATGCATGCAAAATTGCTGAGCAGCAGCGTGCACAATAATAGAAAGAAGAAAAAGAAAAAACTTCCTAGAAACTCCAGAAACTCGGATTCATTGAACGGGACAAAAGAAATGAATACAAATTTTTTAACGAATGGAGGAATATTTCATGGAAAAATACCAACGTGCTGAAGTGAGGGATATATTCATTTGGGAGCTTCGTGGTTATGAGGAATATATCGCTGGATACAAGATGTATAAGCTACTGAAGAAAAAGTGGGATGCTATTGAAAAAGAGGAAGCCAAAGAGGCCATTCAATAAATAATTAGCCCCGTTTTCATGGTGATTTTTATTTCGGCTCTCCCTTCCGCAAAATAATAGAATCGAAAAAAAGAAAACACAAAACGTTAACCGAACCATTTGATAACAAAATACTATGGTTTTCTGCACGTAACACATCTGACCAATACTTACAGGAATAGAAAAGTAAAGACAAACTCAATCAATTTGAGCTTGTCTTAAGTCCGGGCGCTCCTTTTCAGTGGGGCGTTTTTATTTTGAGAATAAAATCAAGCTCCGAGGAAAGCGGAATTATATTTTTCACGTCTACAATAAAGGAACAATGCAACTATGCGGAGAAATAGGATTCAAACCTAATTCATGACTTATGGCTGCAAACAATACCCTGTCCGAAGTCAGTGGAGAAGGAGAGGTTACAACGCTTTTATACTCTGATTATGAATTGGAGGAGTAGCAATGGGGACCAAAATGAAAGAAGAATTCCTTCATGATGCTATTGAAGAGATTGGGGATAAAAAAGGTGTTTTTAGTGCGGTGCTTTGTGTTGAAAGCGGAGATAACAGCTTTTCATGGACAGGAGCCATTGGCGATATGCAAAGTGATAGTCAATACTTTATTGCCAGTGTTACGAAATTATATGTAACGACAGTTGTTATGTGCCTTATGGAAGAAGGAAGAATCGAGCTGGATGACAAAATAGCCAAATATTTACCTGAGGAATTCATGAAAGGGCTGCATGTTTTAAAAGCTGTCGACTATTCCAATGACATCACCGTAAAACACCTGATATCCAATACTTCAGGCATACCGGATTACTTTTTTTATAAACAAAGGGATGGAAAAACTGCTGCCTCCGAACTTCTGGGGGGAAGGGATGAATCGTGGCAACTGGAGAAAACAATATCTCTGGTAAAAGAGCTAACTCCCAATTTTGTTCCGGGTAAAAAGGGGAGAGCGAAATATTCCGATACCAACTATCAATTGCTTGGCAAAATTATTGAGGTTATTACCGGGAAAGATATTGGTGCAGTGTTTCAAGAGTATATCTTTGATGAGCTGGGGTTGGAACATACCTATGCATATAAAGACAGCACTGACACTAAACCCGTTCCCTTCTATTATAAATCTGAAAAACTATGGCTTCCCAACTATCTTGTATCAGTAACATCAGAGGGCGGCATTGTTTCTACAGCAGAGGAAGCAATGGTTTTCTTAAAAGGATTTTTTAGGGGGCACTTTTTCCCGAAGGAGAATATAGAAGGCTTGAAGGAGTGGAATTGGATATTGCCCCCACCCAGTCTGTTTTTCTATGGAATAGGACTGGAAAAACTTTTTGTTCCAAGAATAATCTCTCCCTTCAAACCGATAACAGAGATTTTAGGGTTTTGGGGACAAACGGGCGCCTTTGCATGGTATAACCCTGATACGGATTTATACTTTACCGGAACTACGAATCAGATAAATGGTGCGGGACATGCTGCTGTACAAAAAGCTATTTTGAAAATTATCAAATCTGCGCTAAAGGATTCCTGACTCGGCTCACAGATCTTTTCGGGTCATTAAGTTCGCTGAATTGGATTATCGGCGGAATCATTTTCACCTTTGCGCTGTTCGCTTTAATCGATACCATCCAGGGTTTCCGGAAAACCTCTGCACGGAAAGACAAGAACGGCCGTAAGGTGTCAGACACCCTCACGGCCGTTTTTTTGTCGGCTTTCAGAGCGGTTCAAAATAATAATGTCCGCTTGTTTTGGCATTCCATTGATTCTGCCCGTGCATCTTTCTGCTCTCGATACACAATATTTTTGACAATTTGATAATAATCATGTATATTTTATTTGTAGTATATTCAAATAATCAAATATTAAAATACACGAGAGAAGAAGGTAAAGGCATGCGGCAAAAATTGTTTTTGTCCGGTAATTTTAAAGGGTATAACTTGGCGGCTTTTCAAAAAGACTTATTGGCAGGAGTCGTCGTTGGTGTGATAGCCATTCCGCTTGGGATGGCTTTTGCAATCGCATCCGGCGTCAAACCGGAATATGGAATTTACACCACAATCATTGCTGGAATTATCATTTCCTTATTTGGAGGATCCAAATTTCAGATTGGTGGGCCAACTGGTGCATTTATCCCCATACTATTCGGGATAGTCATGGTCTATGGATATGAAAACTTATTAATTGCCGGTTTTATGGCCGGGATCATTCTCATCTTAATGGGGATTTTCAAGTTGGGCACCCTGATCAAATTCATTCCGAAGTCAGTTACGATCGGCTTCACTTCTGGTATTGCCATCATCATTTTCGTTGGGCAAGTCGCTAATTTCCTGGGATTGGACGGGGTGGAAAAGAAAGAATCCTTCTTCGAGAATATAGTTGAAATCGCACGCCATATAGACACGATTAATATTTATAGTGTGATAATCGCCGGAATCAGTTTAGTAACCGTCCTTCTTACACCTAAATTTTTCCCGAAAGTTCCAGGTCCATTAATCGGGCTGGTTCTTTCCACTGTGATTGCATCTGTTTTCTTTGCAGGGCAGATACCGACCATCGGAAGTACATTTGGCGCTATCCCTAACACGTTGCCACAGTTCGGAATTCCGAACATAACCCTTGAGAATGTTGTGCAAATGATCAAGCCGGCAATAATCATTGCGCTGCTCGGCGGCATCGAATCGCTGTTGTCTGCCGTCGTGGCGGATGGCATGACTGGCACAAAGCACAATTCGAATAAAGAGCTTGTGGGCCAAGGACTGGCGAATATGATTACCCCGCTTTTCGGGGGGATCCCGGCAACAGGCGCGATTGCAAGAACTGCCACGAATATTAAAAATGGAGCCGTCTCGCCGTTATCCGGAGTCATCCATAGTGTGGTCGTGTTGCTTATTCTCCTGTTATTTGCTCCTTTTGCTTCCAGTATTCCATTGGCCAGTATGGCCCCGATCTTGATGGTGGTTGCTTGGAATATGAGCGAACGGCATGTGTTTATGTATGTGGCGAAAACCAAAACAGGAGATTCAATTGTTCTGATAGTTACGTTTTTATTGACGATTTTTGTCGATTTAACTGCAGCCGTTGAGGTCGGGCTTATTCTCGCGATTATCTTGTTTACCAAACGAATGAGCGAGAATTTGGTCACCGCCAAAGCCTTGCCCAATTCAGAAACTAAAAAAGTGGAGACAGGCGTTGTGAATGAAGGGCACGATTGCCCGCAGATAGCCATTTTTAACATTGAAGGACCCTTGTTTTTTGGGGCAGCTATGACATTCGAACACACCATCATGAGCACAATCAATTACAAACCGAAAGTGCTGCTCTTGCGAATGGGGAAAGTTCCATTTATCGATATCACCGGGGAAGCCAGCTTAGCAAGTATCGTTAAAGATTTTAATAAACATGGGGTTGTTTTGTTATCCGGTTTGTCGGAGCAAACGAAAGAGCTTTTACAAAAGACCGGACTCTATGATTCCGTTGGCTCCAAAAATATCTTTGAACACACGGGTGATGCCATCAATTATGCCCAAGAACATTTAGATCGAAATAAATGTTTAGGCTGTAAACATTTCGCTTTCAGCGAGTGTACGAAGCTATCTCAACCACCAAAAACAGACCTGGAAAAAGAAAAAATACTGTCAACGACGTAATGGTATAAACGGAAAGGAGCAAATTTCATGTTGAATCTGGAGATGCAGAAATTCAAAGCGGATTTTTTTAAAGCCCTGGCACATCCTTTAAGAATAAAAATCCTTGAAATATTAGCTGATGGAGAAAAAAGCGTAAATGAGATCCAAAGCATTGTTGGAACTGAAGGTTCAGCGATTTCTCAGCAGCTGATGGTGTTAAGAAATAAAAACATAGTTTCAGGCGTCAAAGAAGGAAACCGCGTCATCTATTCATTGAGCGACCCCTTGATCATCGAATTGCTCCAAGTTGCCCGGCAGATTTTTAATAATCAGCTTGTGAGTACGATTTCGATTTATGACAAGTTACAGGAAAATGAAGCTAAAGAAGATAATGAAAACAGTGTTGGGGATTAAAGATGGCTATTATCATTCTTTGCAGAAAATGTAAGGGGCAAGGAAAGATGAAAACAAAAATCCCTTGGTTGAAAAAAAGTTGTCCAGTGTGTCTTGGGAAAGGGAAGATGTTTTGGGATTCATCAGAAAGCGAATATCTGGTTTCTTTAAATAAAGTTGGTACGAAATAGAAAAGCATTCTTACCCGATCGGGTTATAAGAAGTCTGGCCAAATCGGCGAGATTTCTTTTTTTTTTTGCGGCATCGCGCCTCAGGTGTTAACCGGGAAAGAAGAATCAAATAAGGAATCTGAATAAAAAAAGTATTCAGAAAACCTTTACATTTATATGGTACAGGTATAGTCTATAAGTTATATTGAATGATGGAAAAATGCTTATTTTTTCAATGGAGTGAATTTAAAGTCCTGTTTTTATGGGAACTAATCTTGTGTTCAATAATACTCCGCGGGAGTGAGAAATGTCACAGTACAAAAAAAGCGAATAATATAGGCTGGAAGTGAGAATAATATGTATCTGAATTCTAAACGAAAGGAGAAATATTTCATGGAAAAAAACCAATCTGAGGAACTAAAAGATATCTTGAACTGGGAGTTGCGTGGTTATGAGGAATACATCGCCGGCTACAAGTTGTATAAGCAATTAAAGGAGAAGTGGGATGCCATTGAAAAAGGGGTGACCGCAGATGCCGACCAGCAAATACTTGGCTAATTTCCGGGATGATGATATCTATACGATGCTTTACCTTTATCATACCAAGGGCAACTCTTTGGCAACGTTAGAGCGCCGATTTTCCATCGAACCCCAAGCACTGCTGGGTATTTTAGAAGGACGCTACCGCACAGAATGCTATGAGAGCTTCAAATCTGTTGAGAAAATGCTTCAAGAGAGAGAATAGAATCAAAGCATTTGCCCAGCGTACTTGACTTGTTTGCAGAACATGCTAAGATTATAAAAATTGAAAGCGACTATATGTACGTTGAATGATGAATGAGTAGGCTAATTGCGGACAGCAAGCAGAGACTGGATGGTTAGTGCAAATCCAGGCAGCAATTGGGGTGAATTACGCCATCTGTAATTTCGACGATTAATGAAGTGGATGTTCCTGCGTGTTGCGGAATGTCAAATTGGGTGGTAACGCGGAGAAAGTCTTCGTCCCTTTAATCAGGGGTCGTGGGCTTTCTTTTTTTCGTTTTATTTTCATCTTAGAAAAAGCAGGAGGAATCGCAAATGTTTCATATCAAAGCAGTGTTATCACCGAGTTTTACAGAAGCAGCTGTACTAGTTGCAATTGTCGTCGCAATCATCAGTTCCAGTATCATTCTATTCGAAGCCCCTCCGCATGTACCAATCCTGTTGTCGATTTTGCTGCTGATCTGTTACGGGTTGGCTAAAAAAGTATCATACCGGGTCCTCGAAGGAGGCTTGGTAAAAGGTGCCGGAGCGGGAATGAGCGCGGTGTTCCTGTTTTTCTTCATCGGCATTCTAATCAGCAGCTGGATGATCAGCGGCACCATTCCGACATTGATCTATGCCGGATTCAATCTGGTGACGCCGCTCTTTTTCTTTGCGATTGTTTTTGTCGTCACATCAATCATCGGTCTGTCCATCGGCAGTTCGCTGACGACAGTGGCAACGGTGGGCGTCGCTTTCATCGGGATAGCCGGAGCGCTTGACCTGTCTCTGGCTGTAACAGCCGGGGCCATCGTTTCCGGTGCATTTTTCGGAGATAAAATGTCGCCGTTATCGGACACGACCAATCTCGCATCTTCGATTGTCGGCGTCGATCTATTTGAACACATCCGCAATATGGGGTGGACGACGATTCCGGCATTCATTTTGACATTGATTTTCTTTGGGTTTATGTCCCCGTCAATCACACTGGACAATGCCGCGGATATCGCCCTTTTTAAAGAAGGCTTACTGGGATCCGGATTAATTCATTGGTATTCAATCCTTCCATTAATCGTTTTGGTGATTATGACAATCGGAAAAATCCCTGCCCTAATGACATTGGCTGCGAGCTCAATTGCCGCAATCATCATTTCATTTTTCCATCAGAGTCTCGAAATTGCACAATTGCTGGGCATCCTGTTCGGCGGCTATGTGTCCGCAACCGGCGTTGCAGAAATCGACACACTTCTCTCAAGGGGCGGTATGGAAAGTATGTTCTTTACGATTGCTTTGGTGCTGCTCGCCCTCAGCATGGGCGGCCTGTTATTCACTTTGGGAATCGTCCAATGTTTACTTCAGAAGATTGAAAGCCTGTTGAAGAAAGTCTCTTCCGTTATCGCGGCTTCTGCGTTGACGGCGATTGGCATCAACATATTGATCGGTGAACAATACCTGTCGATTCTGCTGACGGGGCAGGCTTTTCAGGGACCATACGAAAAGCTGGGACTGGCCGGCAAGAATTTGAGCCGCGTGATGGAAGATGCGGGGACAGTGGTGAATCCGCTTGTGCCGTGGAGCGTTTGCGGAATTTTTATCACCTCCGTCTTGGGCGTCTCCACATTGGAATATTTGCCGTTTGCCATCTTCTGCTTATTGTCCCCAATCCTGACGATCCTGTTCGGAATAACTGGGAAAACATTAACGTACAATAAAGAGGTGTAAGAACAAATAAAGGGAAGAAACTTTACTCAAAAGTTTCTTCCTTTTTCTATAGAAGGAAAGTGTTCACCCCATCCACTAAATAAGTGTATAATTATTATACAAAAACTATATGTAAAGTTTTTAAAAGCTTCATGCAGGGAATAAGAAGGATTATGGCACCTTACTGAAGAAAGCACAGCTAGAAAAAGTTTCATGAATTAGAGCATTTTATAAAACAACTCTTACGGAAAGAAAGGCGGTACATATATGGGGAATTCCAATAAATCGGTAATTGTGATCGGAGGAGGCCTCGGGGGCTTGTCTGCGGCCATTTCGCTTGCGCAAAAAGGCTACGCGGTTTCATTGTATGAAAAAAATGATCATATCGGCGGCAAAGTGAACCGCCTGGAACAGGACGGTTTCGGCTTCGACCTTGGCCCGTCAATTTTAACGATGCCGCACATTTTCGATCGATTGTTCCAGGGCAGCGGTAAGCGGTTGGAAGATTATGTACCGATCAAACGCTTGGAGCTGGAATGGCGTTCGTTCTTTCCGGACGGCACCGTGTTGGATTTGTACCACGACCTCCATTTGATGGAGCGCGCCAATCCGGCACTTTCCCACGGAGATATGAAAGAATATTACTCGCTCTTGAAATATGCGCGGCGGATTTACAAGACGACGGAACACAGCTACTTGAAGGAAGGCTTTGAGTCGCCGAAAGAGGCCGTTGCGCAAAATGGCATTCTTTCGACATTGATCGGCTTTGATCTGACGTCGACGATGTACAGCGCGATTTCCAAACGCATCAGCAATCCGCATCTGCGCGACATGCTGTCTTATTACGTCAAATACGTCGGTTCTTCCCCGTACAGCGCGCCGGCCGTGCTCAATATGATGATCTATATGCAGCATGCCCAGGGCTGCTGGTATGTCCAGGGCGGCACCCATAAACTGGCGGAAGGCCTGACGAAACTGGCTAAAGAAGCAGGCGTGCAAATCCATACGGGCATGGGCGTCGTTCGGGCACACACGAATGAAAACAAGAAAATTTCTGCGATTGAACTCGAAGATGGGACGCTCAGAACCGCCGATTATTATGTATCCAATATGGAAGTCATTCCTTTTTACAAAAAGATGGTGGATGTGGACGACAAATTTGTCACGAAACTGGTGGACAAATACGAGCCGTCGAGCTCCGGCCTAGTGCTGCATCTCGGCGTGAAGAAAACGTATCCGTTCCTGAATCACCACAACTTCTTCTTCTCGGAAAATCTGCATGAACAGATGGACAAAGTGTTCGAGAAACACGAACTGCCGGACGATCCGACGATCTATCTGGTGAACGTCAATAAAACGGATCCGACGCAGGCACCGCCTGGACACGAAAACATCAAGATCCTGCCGCATATTCCTTATATTCAGGACAAACCGTTTACACCGGAGGAATACCGGCAGTTTGAAGAGCGCGTCTTAGATAAGCTCGAACGCATGGGCTTGCACGGGTTGCGGGAAAATATCGTGACACGCGACGTCTGGACGCCGCATGATATCGAACGCACCTACGGGTCGGATCGTGGCGCGATTTACGGCACCGTGTCGGATAAAAAACGCAACGGCGGCTTCAAGCATAAAAAGCAGAGTGAACTTTACGATAATTTGTATTTCGTCGGGGGCACCGTCAATCCCGGCGGCGGTATGCCGATGGTGACATTAAGCGGCCAGCAGGTGAGCGACAAGATTGTAAAACGTGATCAGGCAGGCAAGTAAGAAAAAACCGCGAAATGGATGGGTTCCATTTCGCGGTTTTTGCTGTTTCATAAAATTTTCTATCAGATTACCAAGTATTGCTGAAGCGACTGCTGCAGCGTTCCAAGGGTTTTTGTTTTCGGGTCAAACGACAACCCAAGTTGAATCATTTTCCGGACGACTTCAGCACGCAATCCGGTAATGACCGTTTGACAGCCCATCATGGCGGTGCCGTCGATGAGTTTCATCAAATGGTGGATGACTTCGGGTTCCATATCGGCAATGCCGGACAAGTCCAAAATCAATGTATCAATTTGCGATGCGCCGATTTCGGTCAGCACTTTTTCTTCCAGAATCGATGTCCGGAACGAATCGACGGAACCGATCAATGGCAGGATGGAGACAGATGCATTAATCGGAATGATCGGTACTGACAAATTTTCAACCAGTTCACGGTGCGCCATGAGCAACGAATCTTTGTATGTAGAATAGCTGATGAAAAATGTATTCAGAAACGTATCCACCCGGGTATTGATAACTTTTTCCATTGAGAAAAAATCGAAAGCGACTTTATTCAGCGTTGCATCATTGTATTGCTGAAGAAACGTCCAAAGAGTGCGGCGGATGGCTTGGATCCATTCCAATTTAAAAGACAGTTCGATGGAGTGTGTGGCCCAGGCAATGCCTTCCTGTTTCGCAAATATTTTCAGTTCTTCTTCTTGCCCATCAATAATATAGCCGACGACTTTATGGGCATTCGACACAAGGTCGATATTACCGATATTCAGGATTTCATCAATTCGATCTTTGACATTAACGGCTTCCTCCAACAATTCTTCTTCGAATGCTTCGCGATATGTATGGAAAAAAACTTTGATTTCCTCTGATTTTTGCAATGCCTCGGCCATTGTTCTTGCTCCTTTTAAATATGAATTTTTTGTAAATATATCCAATGTTATATTCTAGTATAGCATTATTGAAATTCCTTCTGTAAAGCTTTGTCGAAGAAATTGGACAATTATAACTATACCTGGGAATTAAGAATTAAAACTATGCTTTTTTAGAGAATAAAGAGAATATTGGTGTTATTTTAGATTTCAGTTCACGGGAAGGAACGGTTTTATTTCGCGAATTCTTGTTCACCGCAAGGCCGGATACTTCAGGCGGATCAACCGATAGAAATTCTGCACAATGGCTTTACCAACAGCATAGATCGGAATGACGAGGATCATGCCGATGATTCCGGCAAAACTTCCGCCAATATATAGAAGGAATATAATCGTGACCGGGTGCACTTCGAGTTTATGGCCCATGACGTTGGGCGAGATGAGATTACTCTCCACTTGCTGAATAACAATGATGGCGAGGGCAGTCCAGAGCGCCAGAAGCGGATCCTGAAAAAATGCCACAATCAACACGGGTACTGCACCGATGAACGGTCCGAGAAATGGAATCAGGTTGGTGAACATTGCAACAAGCGCAAGAATCACCGCGTATTGCAAGCCGAGCAGCATATAGGCGACCAGGCTCAGCGCACCGACGAACAGGCTGACAATCGCCTGCCCCTGGATATAAGCACTCAAATTCCCATCCATATCCTGCAGGATTTTGCGCCCTTCTTCACGGGAATCCTGCGGAAGAATTTTCAGCATACGTTCTGGCAGCCGCTCGCCATCCTTTAGCAGGAAAAACAGGACGAACGGAACAATGACCAGTTTGGACACTAAGCTAAGGAAGCTGCCAAGAAAGGCAAGAAGACTGGAACCGAAACCTTCAAATGCAGCAGAGAAATTATCCGTCAATGTGGACGGCTGAAGTGCCGGCATCATATCCTGTTCTTCTATGTATTGCCACCAGTCACTTTCCAACGCCATATTGATCCAGTTCTGAACCCGGTTAACGATCGTCGGGAAATTATTGATGAGCGCCATTATCTGATTTGCCAATAGCGGGCCGAGCCAACTGCCGAGCAGGAAGATGGCGGCGGTAAAAAGCAGGAAAATAGAAAGAATTGCCGTTACGCGACCCATCCGTTTTTCCAGCAATCGCACCAGCGGCCGGAATATATAATAGAGGATCCCGCCAACAATGATTGTCGGAGCGATGGTCGAAAAAATGACTTGGAACGGATAAAGAAGAAACGGCATCCGGGCCGCGAGGTACAGAATGATCAGTATGAGAACAACGCTGTACAGGAATAAAAACCATTTTGTTTTCGGCATACGCTATCCTCCTTGCTTGATTTTTTTGCGAAACAGTCCTTTATACCCTTATAGCCTAAGAGGGGGGAGGTTAAACAAATATCGGCTTAATGGAAAAATAGTTTCTAAGATTCGAACCAATTCATGGTGAGTCTGATTGGGAGATGAATTTAACCACCGATAACTCAATGCAGGCTCATCTATTTCATGATGCTAATTTCTCTGCCAATTAACTCTTCATAAAATCCACGATCATACTCCTTCAGCACCCTCAACCCCCAGCGTATTCATCGCACCGACTTTATTCGTCTCTATTTTAAAATGAAGTCGGCCTGAATGAGTGGGCCCTTTGGTCAGATATCCTTTTTCAAACATAATATTTCTTGAATTAAATAATATAGAAAGCTCCAGCAATAACTTCAATATTCCCTTCAAAGCCATTGCGCCCTGGATTTTTCCACAATATAATGAATCAAACGTACTAACGGGAAAGAAATGAGGCTCGGAGGATATGAGAGCAGATGACATAAAAACAATAGAGCAATTGATCGAGGCGATTCGGAGCTTATGGGAGGAACGATCGATCCGCCGCTTGCGTGAGTGGCTGGCAGAATTAGAAACTGAAGACGATTATTATCGGTTGATTCGCTTGGCGGATCAGGCGGACCTATATAAATACAGCAATCTTCTTTCGACGCATGCCCATAAGCGTTTTGGTACCATGCGCCCGTTTGCATGGCAATGCATGCGTTTGTTGGAGACGGGGAAAAGCCTGGAGGCGGAAGAACGCATGACGGCGCGACTCCATGTCGTGGCAGATTCGGATCTTACTGTGGACGAACGGGTGTCGGCGTATATGGTGTTGTTCCGCGTGTTCTGTCAGTTGAACCGCATGCCGGAAGCGAAAGAGCAGTTGGAAAAAATTAAGGAAGCGAAAGGTTCATTGTTTCCGGATTTTGAGGCATTTTATTACCTCCACAGCGGCAATTGGGAACGGGCAGAAGAAATGTTGAGAACCGCGCTATTGTTTGAGACAGCTGAGCGCAATGTGTTTGTGCGCAGCTTATTGGCCGATCATTTGTCGATGACGGGGCGCCAAAGTGAGGCGCTCGAGTTGCTGCGGGAAGGGCAGGCTGCGTATCCGGAAAATTGGTCGTTTTGGATGGAGCAGGTGAGACAACTTTTTCACCTGGGCCGTTGCGAGGAAACGATGCGTCTGATGGAAGACATCAATGCGAAAAATCCGTATCACGACCACCGGGATGCTTACGTTTTTCTGACAGCGGATTGTCTGTATAAGCTGGAGAAATGGGATGAGCTCGAAGCCTGGACCCGCCAACATCAGGCGGTATTGGAACAGACGATATACGGCAAAACGTCCATTCAGCGGGACGGCATCCGAAAACAGCTTGAGCTGACGCCGAAGGTCCAGAAGCTCGACTATTGCATGCCGGCTTCGCTGTCGATTATGCTCGAGGCATTCGGTATGGACATCAGCCAGGACGAAATCGCAACCCATGTATTTGACGTGACGGGTTCGAAGTTGCGGACGACGATGGAGTATATGGAATCACTCGGCTTAAGGGGCCGGTATTTCAAAGGCACCATCGAGCTTTATAAAGGGATGGTCGATGCCGGTGTGCCGGTGCTGCTGTCGATGCTGATCGAGAACAATTCACATGTGCAGGTTTTGGTCGGTTATGACGACCGGTTGCAATGCATAATCATCCAAGATCCGAACGAGCAGGTGCCGTTTTTGGTGCCTTACGCGGAGATGAAAGACATCTATAAAATGACCGATTCGCTCAGCATGGTCTTCGTCAGGGAACAGCAGGCGAATTTATTGGCAGAGCTGAACGAGGCAGAGCATCATTTCTATGAACAGCTGTATGCGTTTTTGGAAGAAGAGGAACTGGAAAGTGAGGCATTCATCACTTTTTTGGAGGAGCATATTGAGGAACGCTACGCGGCCGTAGTCGGGATTTCGGTTTTGTTTTCCGACCGGGCGAAAGCGCTTCACGGCAAATGGGTCGAGCGGCTGCGACGGGAATTCGGGCCGAATGATGCGGCTTTAGCGTTGTTGGTGGCACATATGCATTACCAGAAGAATGAATTGCCCGAAGCGATTGAGTGCCTGGCTGCAGTCAATGAAAAGAACAGCCCGTATGCACTGTTTTTATGGGGCGTCATTCTGCTGAACCAGAACAGCCACATGCAAGCGATTCCGTATCTCAAAGCGTCGATTGAATTGGACCATTACCAGCCGTCCGCTTACAGCCATTTGGCGCGCTGTTATATGGAAGCGGGCAAGATCCATCAGGCTTATAAATGGTCGCAGGTTGCAATCGGGCAGATGCCGTCGGATGTTTACGTGCAGATCACGCATGGCCTGATCCAGTATGAATCAGGTGCATTCGCAAAAGCGCTGGGGCGATTCCGTAAATTGAGTGGGGAACATCCGGAGGACGGTTATTTTATCTATGAAATCGGCCGCTGCCTATTGGCGCTTCGCGAAGAGGAGGCGGCGATCGACTCTTTCGAGCGTTATATTGAAATGGCGCCGGCGCTGCCGTATTCCTATCTGCGCCTTGCCGAAATCCATATGGCGGCAGAAAACTGGACAGAGGCACTGTCCGTGGTCAATCGGGGCCTCGAGCATACGGATAATAAAGACATATTCCACGTCTACCGGGGGCATATCGCCGTCGAACAGGAGCGGTATGCAAAAGCGGAAGAGGAATACCGCAAAGCGTTTGAACTCGATCCGGAGGATTTGTTTTCGTTGACCTTAATCGCCCATAGTCTCGTGAAACAGGACCGCTTTGCGTCGGCTGTTGAGCTGTTAAATGAATATGCCCCAAAAGGCGATGCCGACTATTTTATCCACTCGTCAACGATGCTATGGGACGAATGGTCTGGATATGCCGGGAAGCAGCAGGCTGTCACGCTTCTGGAGAAGGGGCTTGAAAAGAAAGGGCTTCAAGACTATAAGGATATGGCGATGCAATACGCGGATTTCGGAGGCCATCCATTGTTCCGCAACCGTGTGCTGAATCGTTTCAAGGAAATGCGGAAAACAGAAACGGATGCAACTTTGCTTTGCATCGAAGGGCAGTTGCATGAACAGGCAGGAAACAGCCGCTTTGCCCGTCTGCTTTACGAACAGGCGCTTGAGAAAGAACCGAGTGCGCAGGCCCATTTCCAGCTCGGCATGCTGGAAGTGGAAGCGGACCGGCTGGAAGAGGCGATTCCGCATTTTATTCGAAGTGCGGAACTGGATTCCGGCAATTCAGCGGTGCGGGAAGCGCTGATCAAAACCTATACAGCAATGGAAGATATTCCGCGAGCATATGCAGCGGCTTTAATACTATTGCAGAACGATCCGCTCAAAATCGATTTCAAGGAATTGTTTGAACTGGCGTTGACAGAGGAAGCGGTCAAGACAATTGCGAAGACGATGGAAAGGGTGGTCGATCAGGTGCCGGATGAATGGCTGCTCGTCGGCAAGGCGCATTGCGCTGAAAAAGATGGCCGCCTGGAGGAAGCGGAAGACTTATTCGAAAAGGCAAAAGCGCTGGACGGAGCCTTTCCTTCCTACTACCAGCTCGCGGAATTCTATGTGCGAAGAGGGCAGTTGAAACGCGCTGCGCTGATATTGGAGGACCTGATGGCCGAGCGCCCGGAAGACGAACGGCTTTACAGGGAATTCGTCCGGGTCTGCGCGCAAATGGGCAAAACACATGACATCAACAAGCGCCTGAAAAAACAGCTTAAAGGGGAAGAACTGGGACTCGCGCAGTCTTATTGCGCCGACGAGCTTGGTCAGTGGTTTATCGAAACAGAGGAACAAGCGGAACTGGAACGCGGTAAAAAAAGCCGAATTGGCAAACTGCGCCACGCCGCACAGCGGATCCGGGTGTCGACGACTGTTTTTATCCTTTTTGGTGAAGCGAGAAAGCGGGCGCCAGAAAGTGAAATGCCTGTGCTGCAGCACGCGGCGTTTTGTTTGGACCGCGGAATGGCCAAGAAGGCAATCGATGGATTGGAGCCGTTCGTGAAACGCACCGGCAATTACGAAGCGGCGAGTCTGCAGCTGGTGGCGACCATTCAACTGGCGATTGAAAAAGAATCGGAAAAACTTCTTAACAAAGCCAACAAACTGGCGGAAAACTTGCATAAACAACAGCCAGCTGACGCGGCAGTTCTGATGTTGTGGGGCAACACATTGGCGTCAATGACTGAAACGGATAAGGCGCTGGAGAAATATGAACACGTCATCCGCCTGGAACCGTTCAACGGAGAGCCTTACGTCCGTATCCTGGAAATCCTGTCTGAGGAAAGAAAAGGGGAAGTACCGGCATTGCTGGCGCGGATTCCGGAAGAATTGGAAAGCAACGAATGGATTCGGCTGGCGCGTGGCATGAGCCATATGACAATGGGGGATGCGACAGTGGGGCATGAACTCCTGGCAGCGTTGACGCAAGAGGAAAGTGAGTTCTCGCCCGCCTTTTACGAGCTGGCGCGCTGTGAAATGATGCTCGGCAATAAAGCGGGGGCAATCGCGGCGTTACGTGAATTGTTCAGTAAAGATGACGGCGGGATGTTTGTGATGGCTATCGGTGAAGAACCATTGTTTGAAGCGATTTATGAAGATATCGATGAACTGGTGGAGGAAATGGTGTAGAAGAAAAAATACGAAGGCGCACTCAATTGTGAGTGCGCCTTTTTATAATAAGTAAAACGAAAAGATGAAACTATCCCTGCGAAACGGCAATTTCCTTGCTGATGATTTCGTTGTAATAATCAGGGGCATAATATTTCAGGACGATCAACCCACGAAGCGTATTCATCGCACCGATCTTATTCGTCTCCATTTTAAAATGGAGTCGGCCTGAATGAGTTGGCCCTTTGTTCAGATACCCTTTTTCAAATTTCTTTCTGAGCAAATTTAACCCTTCCTCCAATGCCGGTTCATACGGATACCTGATGGATGCAAAATAAACCAGCGCGCGCAGGACGTCGTATTTCCATCTGGCAGGGAAATGGAACTGGACGATATAGGGAAGAATGATTTCATGGGTCGATTCCCTTCTCATAAGATTGCGGCGCAGCAAATAAGCCTGGCCTGCCGCAATCTGTTCTTTGATCGCGGGGAGCAGAGCGCGATAGCCATGCTTTTCGTAATCGGCATAGGCTTCCAGCACAGACAGCGTGGTGTGGATGGAACTTTTGGTGCTGGAGCCGTGAACGGCGGAGCAGTTCCATCCGCCGTCGGGCATCTGCCATTTGAGCAAATACTGGATCATGTCGTCAACAACGGAGGACGAATGATTGCCATATGTTAACAAGCTTACGAACATGGCCACGACACAAACGTCATCTTCCTCATGCTTTTCCGGGTTCCACATACGGTCGAGCAATGTCTCCAACCCTTGCTGATAAATGGGGTGCTGCGGATCAATCTCGAGCGTTTGCAAATCGCGCATCGTATAAAATGTCGAAATCCATTTGGGTCCGTAAATGCCGTTGCCCCAGGTGTGCGTTTCTTTATTATAATGGGAAAGAAATTCCCCAATCCAGCCGTCAGCGGAGTAGGGGCTCTCTTCGCTGAGAAGGTAAATTTGGGTCTGCCGTTTGACAGCGGGATCGCTGTCCAGCAAAAAATCCATTATTTTCATCCAGTTAACCTCCTGCGACAGAGTTCAGAAATCGTATTGGCTGCTGAATCTAGCAACCAGGTCATCGATTTGCTGTTCCCTTTTTTTATTGGACCAATTGATCACGCCGGAAGCTTGTACTTCGGCGCCGTTAGCTTTGAGCAATTTTTTCATTTGGGACAAGGCAAAACTGCCACCCATCCACTTGTACGGAAATTGTTCAGTCAAAAAGCAGGAGACATTTTTTGTGTCGAAAACGGGTATTTGTTTAAGATAGAGATGAAACCCGGGACATAGGTTAAAGGCCTGGACCCATGCGCCGAAAATCAGTGCATCATAGCCGGTCGCTTCGGGAATGCGATCCAATTTTATGTTCTTTGGATTGTGCTCTGGATCCGTGTTATCGAGGTTTTGCATTTTGTGCAGCGTAACCTCATGGCCGATGCTTTGCAGTTTCTCGCGGATTCTTTCACCTACAAGCAAGGTGTGGCCCGTCTGAGAATGCACGATAATTCCGATATTCATGACTTTTCCCTCCATTCCACTCATTTTTTTCGACGTGCAGTCATGGCAGGTGAAAGTGAGAATTTGACGGCTGTCATTCATTACTTAAGTACTTCAATGCATAACCGGAATTTCCTCTATTCATGGCAATGAAAGTCTGGGAAATAATGAAAAGTCAGGGAGGTGGAGTAATAATGAAGAACGATGGGAGTTTTGAAACGGGGGCGAGCCATGGCATGCCAAATAAGATAAAAGCAGAGATGACAGAGTCACTGCCATCAGCGGTAAAAAATTGGCTCCATGCGATTGGGGCTGTCGGCCGTGAGCCAATCCACAGTATTCGCCTGAAGCAAACAGGGACGATAAAACTGAAGCCAGAGCAGAGAGAGTGGACTGCATCCGAATCAGAACAAATCACCCACACGGATCCGCCCGCGTTCCGTTGGGATGTGAAGATGAAACTCGCCCCAGGCATCTATGTGACGGGAAAAGACAGCTTCGAGCAAGGCAAAGGCAGCATGCGCATCAAGCTTGGCGGCATCATGCCGATTTCGAAAACGATGGAAAATGAAAAGACCGACCAGTCGTCGTTGCAGCGTTACTTGATGGAACTGGCCTGGTACCCGACAGCGGCGGTCGGTCCGTATATTTCCTGGGAGGCAGAAGATGATTACACGGCAATTGCGACGCTGAAGTATGCCGGTTTGAAAGGCTCCGCAACATTCTATTTCGATGAACAATATGAATTGCTGAAAGTGGAGGCTTGGCGCTATAAGGAAAGTGATGATGACTCACGCTTGGTGTTATGCACGGGCGCCATCAAAGAACAACAGTGGGTGGACGGATTGAAGATTCCGGTGGAAATTGAGATCAGTTGGCTGCTCGAACACGGTCCGTTTACGTGGTATCGGTTCAGAGCAAGCGATATCCGGTTTAATTCCAAGTGAATTCTCGTGCCCTGAAGCTGGAATGAAAAAAGCAACAGGCATCCTTTTGAAGAGGGTGCCTGTTGCTTATTATGAAATCGGAGCGGCCGAACTTGCGGCCCGTTCTTTTTTGCCGTGCAGCACATAGTACAGAATGGAAGCGGCGAGTGCCGTAAATCCGAGTATGACATACAAGGTGCTGAAGCCGGTCAACGGAATGATGAAGCCGAGAATATAAGGACCGAAACCGAGCCCGGCATCCAGAAAGATGAAGAAAGTTGAAGTCGCGAGCCCCATCCGATGAGGAGGAGTCAGCTTGACGGCGATGGCCTGGGTCGTTGACTGCAAGTTGCCGAAACCAAAGCCGATGAGAACGGCTGCAGTTAAAAAGCTGAGGCTGCTGGTTGCTGTACTCAGGAGCAAAAGCCCTGCAGCCAAGGCTACAAATGCGGGGTACATGACAAAATTCGCACCTCTAATATCCATTAAACGGCCGGTAAAGGGGCGCGAAATCAGGACGGCTATTGCATAAACAACAAAAAAGAAGCTGGCGGTCTCAACCAAATCGATTTCAATCGCATAAAAATTGATGAACGAAAGAATGCTGGAAAAACATAAAGCGGCTGTAAAGGTGATCAGCGCGATGGGCAAAGCCCTTGGCTCCAGAAAATCGGATATTTTGAATCCTTTTGTTTTGTCGCTTTTCACGGAATAATCCACAGCCGGCACTTTTACGAAAAGAGCAAAAGCGAGACTGATAATCCCGAAAACGACACAAAGAGCGAAAATCATTTCAAAACTGGTGCGCTGGCTCATAAACAGGCCGATAAATGGTCCGATGGCCGTTGCGAGCGTCGAACTCATGCTGAAATAGCCGATTCCTTCACCTTTTCGGGTCATGGGAATAATCTGCGCCACGATGGTTCCCGCGGCAGTGCTTGCCATCCCGAGCGTCATGCCGTGAAGAAAACGGTTAGTCATCAGAAACGGCAGACCGAGGTTCACAAAATACAGCAGGGTGGTCAATACGAATAAAATCAATCCGATGATCAAAGTTCGTTTGCGTCCGATCTTTTCGATCAGCCTGCCGATGATTATGCGTCCGGTCATGGTACCGATAATGGCAATGCCCGTTGCCAGGCCTGCTTCGCTTGTTGTAGCATCGAATTCCGCTACGGCATAGACAGCGATGGTGACGATTAATAGAAAGAAGACTAAAGTTAAGAAAAAATTGACGGTGGAAATAAGGACGAATTCCTTCGTCCAGAGTTTTGGTTTATTTAAATTCACTTGGTGTCTCCTTAGCTGGTAAAGTATGGTGGAAGGGATCTGGATGTTCTTCTTCAGAGGATAACTATAGCGGAACAGCCTCTTGAACACAAGGGTTTAAACGCCTGGAATATGGGAACACGGGCTTTTATTGGGAGCCTGCTATCTGATTGAACGGTTCACAGAAAAGGGAAATCAGCTTTTAGACAATGGTCCATAAAAAGGTTATGCTTAACGCAGTTCACTTACCACTTTTGCAGTGAGGAGAACGAAAGGATGATCGAAATGGCATTTTTGGACAAACTGAACGCAATAAAAGACAAGTCGGTTGAAAAAGGCAAAGCGCATTGGGAAGAAAACAAAGACGATTATAAAGAAAAAGCCACGACATATAAAGAAAAAGCGATGGTCATGAAAGACGAAGTTGCGAATAAGATCAAAGAGAAAACGAAGAAGTAAAAGGAGCGCTGCACATTGCAGCGCTTTTTTCATGGATGCTTTTCGAGGGCGAAACTTGCGAAAAAACGTCAGAATGTGCTGAACGCCGGAATAACTTTTTGAGCGCCGGAATAATTTCCTGAACGCCGATATTCGCTTGAACGGCGTTCTCATAATGAGGAAAAGCGGTGCAAGAAGCTCGAAAAAGCTTTATTTTGATCAAAATCACTTTAAAAGTTAAGGTCGAAAGACAAATGGATGCTTTTCGCGGGCGAAAAGCGAAAAGAATAAAAGAAATTGAGATTCTCAATCGACCACGTCCCAAAACAGAAAATGAACCTTTTGCCTGTTATTTTATTGTTATGGCATGGCCGAATAGATGATATGATTAGAAGATAATGAAATCTTGCAGGCCGAACTTTGTATGGTCGCAGAATTAATATTTTCAGATTTTAGAACAGGTGATGGAATGGTTCAGACAGCGATAAATACATATAAAACGTCAATCAGAATAACCAAAACCGCTTCAGAAAAAATGAGAGGGTTCGGCATCAGCGAGCGCTCGTTTTTTAATGGGGCGAAGCCGTTCAAGGTGTTTATGGAACGCTATCCGTCTGGCGCGGATGGCTCTCTTTCGGTTGCGCTGTTTTTGGGACCGGAGGAAGCGCGGCGTGTGGCGGACAATGTGGATGGCGTAATCGTTCTCCATTGCGTATTCCGCAACCATCAATTGCTGGTGGCGAATGTGACGCTGCGAAAAGCTTATCAGGCGATCGGCACCAACTGGCAGCGGGAAGAGTCGGTCATTTTTACGGATTCGCGCGATCCGGTGCCGGTCGCGTTCATCAATTTGATCAACCGTATGACGCCGGCAAAAGAGCGATCGGAGTATGTCAAAAAACGGATTTCCAGCTGGGAAGGCTATTTGAAGATCCAGGAACAGGGGATGGATATTCCTGATATCAAATCGGCGTACTCGAACCTCGCGTTCAGCCATGACTTCAGCCGCATCACATTGACGGGATGCCAGATGAACGACAAGGAATGGAAGTCGCTGCGCAATTTAAGCGTGCGGCTCACCGGAATCGACGGAGATGTCGGTACGGTTATGAAGGCTTCAAAAAGAATCGTTGAAATCGAACTGAATACATACATCATCAAACAGCTGCGGGAGAAAGGGCATAACCTTGCCAAAAGAGAAGTGGTCTTCAGCAATTTCGCAGCGTTAAGCCAAATCCGCAGACTGCGCCAGGGCTTTACGAATCTGGAGAAAGGGCTGGCGGTAAATCCGCAGCTTGACCGCCTCCTATTCGAAGAGAAGCCGAACGTGGCACCACTGAAAGCATTGGAGAAGTTGACGTATCACAACCGGCTGAACGAGTTTCAGCAACAGGCCGTGTCGGGGGCGATTGCGGCGGAAGATTTGTACGTCATCCAAGGGCCGCCGGGAACGGGCAAGACCACCGTTATTTCGGAAATCTGTTTGCAGAACGCAAAAAAGGGAATGCGGACGCTTGTCGCCTCGCAGTCGAATCTCGCAGTCGATAATGCGCTCGGGCGTTTATTGTCCAATAAAGATATTCGCATTCTGCGTGTCGGACGCACCGAAAGCATCGAAGAAGAAGGCAAGAAATTCATCGAAGAAAACGTGGGCCAGTATTGGAAAGACAGTACGTTAAAGGAAATCACAGCACAATACGAAATGCGCAAAAAGCGCGAAGTGGAGCTGGCAGAAAAACTCGAAGTGACCGAACGGGCGTATGCGGAATTGCAGCCGGTCTTTGAAGGCCTAAAGCAAGCCGTGGCGGATAAAAAAGATGCGGCCGTGAAACAAAAAGACATTGAAAACTTGTTGGATAAAGAGCGGCATAAACTCGAAGCGTTCGAACTCCAAAGGGCACAATCCCAGCAGGAAGAGCAGGAGAGCGAACAAAAACTCGCAAAGCTTGCAACAGCGATTGCCAAAGACCAGGCGCTCCTTGAAAGCGGCAAAACGCTCGACTGGTACCAGCAGGAACTGGAGCGTGTCGGATCGTTGATCAAGCAGCTCGAACAAGCGCGTCAAGAAAAACAGCTGGCAGAAGAACTGGCAGACAAGAAACGGGAAATTGACGTTATTAGGGAAAAGCTTAAAAAAGTGCGCGATTCCATTGGCGATAAAGTGGGAGCCCTTGAAGCTATTGAAAGCATCAAAAAAGTGGACGGCTTGCTGGAGCTGATGGCGCAGCAACAGATTGAAGAAACAACGGCCATCACGTATTCCATGGGGAAATTGGATATGATCCGGGACAAGATGAAAGAACGGAAACAGCTGGAGAAATTGAATGCCAGCTTAACAGCGGCCATCGCGTATGTGGAGAAATTGCTGGCACCTGCCGGCATTGACCTTGAAAAAGTGAGAGAAAACGCGGTGACCAGCGGGGAAGCATTCACGCTGTCCGATATTGAACAGTTTTTGGAGAAGCTGCGTGCATTTCTGAAGAGTTCGCCGAGCGTCGATTCTGCAGCACTTGGAAAAGCATTAACCGGTTTGTATAAGCGGCAAAACGAACTATGGCGAAGAGGCGCGGAGCTGAAACCGTCTGACGTCTACATCGATAATTCCAAGCGGGCATTTCAGGAATTAAAAGGAGCACTCGGCGCAGAACTGTTGAAACAGCAACAACATTCGACTGCTTTGGACAGAGAATGGTCTGAAGAACTGGACGGAATGCAACAGGAACTGGATGCTCTTGGACGGCGCGCAGGACAATTGGCGGTCACTATCGACATTCCGGCTGATATTGAAGCGGCCATTCGTGAGCAGAAAGTGGAAGTGGAGGAGCTTGAAAAAGACAAAGCTTCTTTTGAGCAGCTCGGCCAGCGTCTGGAACAACTGCAAAGGGAACAGCTGCAGGAAACCGATGCGCTTGGCATCATCCAGAATAGAATGGGTGAAATCAATGCGGTACTCGCGCAGGTGCAGGAACGCATCGCGAACCATGAAAAGGAGAGGGATGCACTCCTAGCAATCCTGTCTTCCGATCCGGAAGCCGAATACGAAACAACGGCGAAAAGGGTCGCCAGTCTGTCATTCGACAAGGAATCGCTCAAGCAGGAACTGAAAAATTTGCCGCTGATGCAAACGATTCAGCAGAAGTGGCTGACGTTATTGGCAGATGCCAATGACCATGATTTGGATGAGATCCGCAAATTGTATATCAAGCATGCCAATGTCATCGGGACGACATGCGTTGCTTCGGCGCGCAAGGATTTTATTGATAATTACCCGGAATTTGATGTTGTGATCATCGACGAAGTGTCGAAAGCGACACCGCCGGAATTGTTGCTGCCGATGCTGAAAGGCAAGAAAATCATTCTCGTCGGCGACCATCACCAATTGCCGCCGCTGCTCGGCAACGACACGCTGGAAGAAACGCTTGAGGAAATGATCAAAGAGAACAGCGGCTTTGAGGAAAAGCGGGAACTTGAGAAGCTGCTGGAAGAGTCGCTGTTTGAACGTTTGTACAAAAACTTGCCGGAGTCGAACAAGACGATGCTGGCGATTCAATACCGGATGCACGAAGACATCATGGAGACGATTTCGCCGTTCTATAAATTCGACAACGACCAATTGCAATGCGGGTTGGCGGATTCGGACCGGGAGCGCGATCACTTCCTGGAATCACCCGGTGTAAAACGCAGCAACCACTTGATGTGGCTCGATTTGCCGAATGAACCAGCGTATTTCGAGGAACGGATGAGCGGCGGGAAAAGTTTGTACAATCCGGCAGAGCTGCAGGAAATCAGCCGCTTGCTGGTGGAACTGAACGGCGCTGTTGCGGAAGCGAAAGAAGCCGGTCGCATCGAGCCTGATGAACTGAAAACGGTTGGCGTCATTTCGTTCTACGGTGAACAGGTGAAACGCCTGCAGCGCATGATCGACCAGGAATTGCGCTTGCCGCATTTGACGATCCGCACGGGCACCGTCGATCGCTTCCAGGGCAGTGAAATGGAAATCATCCTGCTGAGCATGGTGCGCAATAACCAAAACAATCACGGCGACATCGGCTTTGCCAAAGATTACCGCCGGCTGAATGTTGCCTTGTCGCGCGCCAAACAATTATTGGTGATGATCGGCAGTTCGGATATGTTCACGAAGCGGGCGAAAAAAGAGGAAACCAAACGGATGTATCGACACGTACTTGAAACGGTTGAAAAGAAAAACGGTTTGAAAGTCTTGCAGAAGGGGTGAAGGGATGGAAGAGCTGATAAAAAAACTCGGCGCAAGTGCAGCACAGAATCCGGATGTGTCGATCCGGAACACAGCTGTTTGGCGATTGCCGATTGTTGTTGTGGATGTGTCGTACGATCGGGTCAAGCGGCTGAAGATGGATATTCTGATGAAGATGCTGTTGTTTGCGTTTCAGCAATCGGAAATTCGCCGTGCCGCCACCCTTGCCGAGATGCTGTCTGTGGAAGAGCTCTTCATCAGCGACTTGATCGACAAGATGCAGCGCACGGGCTTGACTCTGCTTGGAAAGAAGGGCTATGTGCTGACGCCGAAAGGCTATGATTATCTCGAAAAAGGTATTTTCGAAGAAGCGCTGGACGGCGGACAGGCACAGATTTTTTATAGTGCAGTTCATGACGACTACCGATTGGTAGAAGATGAACGTCCGCCGGCTGATGAAGGGCTTGCGGTATACCGCTATGCGGTGGAAAAGAGCGCGGAAAGAGAGCCCATGCTTGAACTTCTTGCTAAAGAAATGGACTCGACAGAGGAGAATTTCCAAATTCTTGTCTCGGGAATTTCTGACTTTGAAGAACTCGATACCGACTACGTGGCTTGTATCGAATTTCAGCTATACGACCAGAAACAGGATGTTTTTTTTGCCCGCGTCTGGAATGGCGGAACACGGGAATGGGATGAAACGCTGGAGAAGCAAATAGAAGAGCGGGAACTTGTGGACTGGCGTGTGTCGATGGAAGCGGAAGTTGAAGCTGCCGAAAAGGTGTAATTTTAATATGCTCTGTCGTTATTTTGGGCAAGCGGAATTTAAATGAAAAAAGGTGTGGAAACGTTTGCCGTTTCCACACCTTTTCTGATAGTAATTACTGTTTAGCGTTTTTATATTGCATGTAAACCACTTGTGTAGCCAGAAAGTCTTCCATGCCGTGCTTGCCATCGGCACCGCCAAGTCCTGATTGGCGCATGCCGGCATGGTAGCCTTGAACAGCTTCGAAATTTTCACGGTTGACGTAAGTCTCTCCGAATTTCATTTCGTTGACGACCCGCATTGCTTCGTTCAGGTCATCGGTATACACGGAAGATGATAACCCGAATATGGTATCATTTGCTTTTTCGATCGCTTCATCCAATGTTTTGAAAGTGGTGATCGGCAGGACGGGACCGAAAATTTCTTCGCGAATAATTTCCGAATCGTGCGACACATTGGTCAGAATCGTCGGTTTGTAGAAAAATCCGGATTCGATATCTGTCCGCTCGCCGCCTGTAGCGACTGCAGCGCCTTGTGCAACTGCTTGTTTGACCATACTTTCAACCGTTTCAAGCCGGTCTTGGCTGATTAATGGCCCCATTTCAACATTTTTATCTTTCCGCGGATTGCCTAGTTTTTTCGATTCAAACGCCTGAATCAGCTTTTCGGTCAATTCCTCGGCGACACTTTCGTGCACATAAAGGCGTTCGGCGTTTGTACAGGCCTGTCCGGCATTTGCGAGCCGTGAAGTGGTGATAGCCTTAGCCGCAAGATCGAGGTCGGCATTTTGGGTCACAATTGCCGGTGCTTTGCCGCCTAATTCCAGATTGACTTTGGTGATGTTTTGGGCTGCAGCTTCCATCACTTTCGTTCCAGCCTCCACGCTTCCGGTCATCGTGATCAATTGGACTTTTTTATGAGCGGCCAGCGCATTGCCGATTTCGGAACCGGTTCCCGTCACAACATTATAAACACCGGCAGGAATATCATCCATCGCATCGATAATTTTCGTGAATTCCATGGCTGTATTCGGCGTCTGCTGGCTGGGCTTAATGACAATCGTGCAGCCGGTCACTAAAGCGGTAGCAACTTTCCGGGCTAAAATAAAAACCGGAAAGTTCCACGGAATAATACCGGCGACAACGCCGATCGGCTTTTTATAAATGAAGATATTTTCGTTGGGGCGGTCACTCGGCACGATTTCGCCTTCGATTCTTCGTGCCCATTCAGACATATAACGGAAATAATCGATGGCGAGATCAACTTCGCCGCTTGCCAGTTCATAATCTTTTCCTTGTTCTTCCTGAAGCAGGTCGATGAACGTATCCCGTTTTTTGGCAATTTCATCGCCCAGCCTTCGAACGATTTTCCCGCGTTCGATGTTGGGGGTCAGTTCCCATGCCTGTTGCGCCTGGAAAGCTGATTCTACCGCTTTATCAACATCCTTCTCATTGCCTTTTGGTATTTGTGAAATAATTTCTTCAGTGGCAGGGTTAATGACGTCGATCCAGTCATCTCCAGTGGAATCTATATATTTGCCGTTCACATACAATTGATGTTTTTGCAAATCAGTTCCTCCTAATTTATCGTTTATAGTTTCTTTTCCCCCTGTCCGAAGTGTTAAACGAATGACTCAAGACAAGAGGAGCGCTTGGAGCAGGAGAATGGAGGGAATCTGAGATAAAAAAATCTCCCGGACAAAGGCGTCCGGGAGACTTTTGTGTTTATATTTCTGTTTCCTACTTCATGCTTCACTTTTCGCAATCGATTGCGTAGACTCGGCCGGTTGAGCAGTTCGCTCACACACTAGGATCTCCCGCAGGAATAAAGCTTTTTTCGCGATGCAGCGGTCGATGATGGTAAAGCCGGCTTCTTCGATCATATGGTCGATCGATTCAATGGTCACGACGATCAGTTTTTCCGTGAAAGGCTGTGCGTGCTTCAGAATGTCCAGCTGTTCAGCGGGCGTCACATGCGTATAAAGGTTATAGGGCATGTCGATGATGGCGACGTCGTATTGTTGTATGATGTCAGCGATCGGCCCCAACTCCACATTTCCGGTCAATCCGAAATGAGCGATGTTTTCCCGCGAACCATCGACGACAAGCGGATTGATGTCCCGCCCGACAATGTCGATTCCCATCGACAAGGCTTCAACCAGCACCGTTCCAATGCCGCAGCACGGATCAATTGCCTTAACGCCGGCAGGGTCTGGAACCGCGATATTGGCGATGGCGCGTGCCACTTTCGTACTCAGCGCTGTGGAATACTCCCGCGGTTTTTGCTGATGGCGGAACCAAACAGATTCACTTTGCTGATATTTTCCGAAATACCAGCGACCACCGAATGGGATCAAACCGAAAGTGACATCCGGATTGTGGACATCCGCTTCTCCTGTGATGGCCGCGCCGATTTGCCGTTCAATCTGGCGTTTGTCGTCAAAATCCACTTTATCGGCTAAAGCCAATCCATTAATTTTCAGGAAAATCACTTTAAATGTGGCGGTGTCCATATCGATTTCTGCTGCTTGCGCTAAGATATCGTCCAGTTCTGCAGCTTCAAACAACACTTCAATCCGTTCTTTGATGAACGGACTTCTGCTCGGGGCAAAGCCATGAACATTCTTTATGATTTTCTTATCTGTATCCTTGCCAAAAAAAGCGCGCATTTCCATTTTGCAGAGCTCTTTTTCATCTTCTGTATATGCGAATGTATAGATATATTCACCTGTCGGCGTTACTCGTTTCAATTCATCCCGTCCTTTATTTCTTGCATTCTCTAAGTTGCTTAGAATAAGTATACCAATAATAGGGGGAAATCATGTGGGTAAGGGATAGTATATATGGGCACATAACTAATTCTTTTAGAATAAAGTCTAATAATTACGGCGGGATTAAAACCAGTGTATAAAAATTAATCAAAATATTGTTGACAAAATAATCTAAACAAAGTTATAGTTTCAATATACAGAAATGTAACCGGTTACATAAAGGTTGCTTTTTTAAAACTCAAACATGTAACCGGTACCACAAAGTTGTTTTAAAATTTTCATTACTCAGAGTTCAAGCAGGGGGTGTGATATGGCAACGATAAAGGAAGTTGCAAAGCAAGCAGGAATTTCGGTAGCGACCGTATCCAGAGTGTTAAACGGAAACGGCTATGTAAAGGAATCCACAAGAGAAAAAGTGCTGCAGGTAATCAAGGAGATGGACTATGTTCCAAATTCCATAGCCATCAGTTTAAATAATAAGAAAACCCGAACCATAGGGCTGCTGCTGCCGGATATTACCAACCCATTTTTTGCTGAATTGGCCAAAGGTGTAGAGCAGGTTGCAAAGGAAAAAGGATACACCGTAATTCTCTGCAACTCCTATGAAGATCAGCAAAATGAAATCGAGCATGTCCAGATGCTGGAACAAAAATTTATTGATGGCCTGATCATGGCCTCCAATACTTTTTCTCCGGAGCAATTGTCCCGCATTAAAGTTCCGGTCGTCCTAATTGACCGCGTTATGGAAGAGCATATTTCTTCCGTAACTTCGAAAAATTATGACGGAGCCATCCTGGCTATGAATCATTTACTGGATCATGGATGCAAGAAGATAGCTCATATTTGTGGTCCATTGTCTATCGTCACTGCAAAGCAGCGCTTACAAGGATACTTGGATGTTGCGAAAGAGCAGAAATGGTTCGCCGAAAGTTTGATAGAAAACGGAAATTATGAAATTGAATCAGGATTTTCTGCCACAATCAAACTTTTGCAGGGAAATCCCGATATTGATGGTATATTTGCCGGCAATGATCTTATGGCAGTTGGATGCTTAAAGGCTTTACATTCTCTTAAGCGCAAGGTACCAGAAGAAATAGCTGTCATCGGATTTGATGGAATCAACTTTTCGAAAATCACTATTCCGGAACTCACTACCATTGCCCAGCCAATTATAGAGATGGGCTTAGTAGCTACATCCATTATTATTGACCAAATTGAGGGCACTCTAACAGAAAATGTTGTGAGAGAGTTGGAAATCAAGATTATCGAGAGAGAATCAACAAAAAGGTAGGTGAATTCCAATATGTTAGATGCCCCCAAAATAACCGTTGTCGGAAGTGCAAACGTAGACTTTGTCATCCGATCAGAGCGCTTCCCCGAAAGTGGTGAAACAATTTTAGGGCAAGATTTTGCCCAGTACGTTGGTGGTAAAGGTGCCAACCAGGCCGTTGCTGCTGCCAGACTGGGTGCGGAAGTATCACTGATTGCTGCTGTAGGGCAAGATGTGCACGGTGAACTTATTAGAGTCCAAATGGCAAAAGAAAAAATTGATATGGCAGGACTTTTGCAAACACAGAAAGCTCCAACCGGAATAGCTTCAATTGCAGTTACGAAAGAAGATAATAAAATCACAGTAATTCCAGGTGCAAATCACGAATTGACTCCAGCTTACATTCACGAAAAGGAATCAATCATCTCGAATTCGGACATTATAATCATTCAATTGGAGATTCCTTTGGAAGTTGTAAGAACTGTACTGGAAATAGCACAGAAACATCGAATTCCAACAATATTGAATCCAGCACCAGCCACTGTCCTGAACGATGAGGATTTGGAAAAAGTAACGTATTTAACTCCGAACATCAGCGAGTTGGAAGAGTTAACAAAAGAATGCAAGTTGGATGGAACAGATATAAATAGAGAGTTCGATTATTTATTCAGCAAAAAGATTGAAAATATAATTGTAACCAGAGGCAAGGATGGAGTCAGCTTCCGAAGCCGAAAAGAACAGGATATTCATCATATTCAAGGGATAGCTGTAAAGCCTGTAGATACGACCGGCGCAGGAGATACATTTAACGGCGCATTGGCATTTGCTTTAATCCGGTTCAAGGATATGGAAAAAGCCATTGTGTTTGCTAATACAGCCGCTGCCATTTCCGTAACAAAACACGGGGCACAAACGGGGATGCCATCATTTACAGAAGTTGAAGAATGCGTTACAAAAACCAATAAATTACAAAGGGGAGTATCATTATGAAAAAATTATCATTGCTAACATTCGCAATTGCAGGAAGTCTGGTTTTGGGGGCATGTGGGTCTGATTCTAATTCTGCAGAATCTTCTTCGGGCGGTACTTCTGAAGATCCAACAACAATCACATTTTCACTGGATCAACCAGCTTCGCATATTTGGGTAAAAGCTACAAACGAATTTGCGCGCTTGGTGGAAGAAAAAACTGATGGCAGTGTAATAGTTGAAGTTCATGATTCGGCCTCATTAGGAACTCAACGTGAGGCATTGGAAGGTATGGGAATCGGTACAATGGGTGGCACAGTGAGTTTGGAGCCAGTATCCGCATGGGTTGAAGAAATCGGGATTTTTGGGATTCCATACTTGTTTGAAGGCGAAGAGCATTTAAACAAGTTCCTGACAAGTGAGTCCGGTGACGAATTAAATAATCTGATGGTTGATGAAGGATTCAAACCACTTACTTATTTCATGAGAGCACCAAGACAGATTTCAAGCAATAAAAAAATTGAAACTGTGGAAGATTTACAGGGAATGAATATTCGTGTTCCTGAATCACCAACAGCTCCACCTGCATTTGAAGCAATGGGTGCCAGAGTTGTAACAATGCCAATTTCTGAAGTTTACTCAGCGTTACAACAAAATGTTATTGACGCTCAAGAAAACCCGCTTACACAAATCTATTCGGATAAATTCTATGAAGTTCAGGATTACATCACATTATCGAATCACCAATATCAAGCAGCTTACCTGATTATGAGCAACAAGATCTATGAAGAATTGTCAGAAGAACAAAGAACTGCATTGGACGAAGCCGCTCAAGAAACAAAAGAATTTGAAAGCGAATTGCATGTAGAAGAATTGGAAGCGGCTTATGCCGGGCTCGAAGAAGCAGGAGTTGAAATTACGGAAGTTGATACAGCATCATTTGCTGAAGCAGCATCACAAGCTTATTCGGGATATGACGAAGTAATGCAGGAATGGATTGAAAAAGTACAATCTGTTCAATAATTCTGGGGGGGATTTCCCTCTTTTAGGGGGAAGATAATGAGAAAAAAACTTGATTTCATAACAGTACTGGAATTTATTGCTTTTATCCTTGTCGTTTCCTTGGTCTTTATCATGTTCGTTCAAGTGTTTTCAAGAAAATTCCTCGATACAATTCCTGTGTGGAGTGGGGAGGAAGTAGCAACACTGCTTTTGATATGGCTGGTTAACGTCGGTGCAGGAATAGCTGCCGGACGTAATACACATATCGCAATGGATTATGTTGTAGAAAAACTTCCTGAAAACTTAAGGAGAGCAACAGAGATTTTTGTTTATGCAGTTATTTGTGTGTTTTTGGCGGTTATCGCCTGGGTCAGTTTCCAACTGGCATGGGAAGGCAGAAATGCTTTCACTGCCAGATTGAATATATCCATGTTTTGGATCCAAATCAGTATTTTTTCCGGCTTAGCCATAATGTTCTACTATTACGCTAAATTGCTAATTGATTCAATCGGCAAGCGAAAAGATAAAAGAATAGTAGCGGAAAATGAAAATTGATTTAATCCTCTGATGAAAGGAGGGGTATGTTGTGGCATTGCTTGTAATGGTTCTGCTGTTCTTTATCTTATTGGCTTTGCGTTTTCCCATATTTGTAGTAATCGGTTTATCTTCACTGTCTTATATTTTGCTCAGTGATATTCCTCCAATTTTAATTGGTCAGCGGATTACCACTCAGTTATCTTCATTTTCATTGTTGGCAATTCCTTTTTACTTATTGTTGGCCGCGATTTTGAATTCGGGAACTGCGACGGATCGATTGATTCGTTTCGTGGTTTCGATTGTGGGGTACATCCGCGGCGGATTGGGCATCGCCAATATTGGAATAAGCATGTTGTTCGCAGGGATTTCAGGGACCGCAGTAGCTGATACTGCCGGTTTAGGTAAAACCTTGATCCCTGCAATGAAAAAAGAAGGTTATCCTTCAGCATATGCGGCAGCTGTGACTGGTGCTTCATCTACGGTTGGCCCGATTATTCCGCCAAGTATTAATATCATTATTGCAGCGGTAACAGCGGGGCTGTCCATTCAACAATTGTTTCTGGCGGGTATCATTCCCGGGCTCTTGATGGGATTGGCCATGATGGTCACTGCATATATAATTGCCGTTAAAAGAAATTTCCCTAAATCGAATGATTTTCAAATGACCGAAGTGTGGGAAAGTTTTAAAGGATGTATATGGGAATTATTACTTATCGCATTCGTATTGTATGGCATAATGGGAGGTCTGTTTACTTCAACTGAAGCAGGTGCGATGGGTGTATTGGCAGCTATGATACTTGGTTTCGTCATTAGAAGGGACGTAGACTTCAAAGCATTTTACCGTTCTTGTATCGAAACAGCTTCCTTTACAGGTACCGTATTGATCATTGTAGGTTTTGCTGCTACATACGGTTGGATTATTGCCTCGGAGCGAGTTCCTCAAACTGTTTCGGAATCGATCCTGATGATTACGGTGGTACCGATTCTGGCAATTCTATTAGTGAACTTGGTTTTGTTCGTTGTGGGATCGGTAATGGAAACAATTGCTTCATTGGTAATCGTGTTGCCGACTATCTTGGTTCTGGGTGACACACTCGGCATTGACCCGATACAAATGACGATGATTGTGGTAATCAACTTGACGCTTGGTCTGCTTACCCCGCCGATCGGCATTGTGTTATTCATTGTCACATCCATCAGTAAAGATAAATTGGGGGATGTCGTAAAAGAAGTAATGCCATTTTTTTCCGCGAACGTGGCCGTGTTGCTTCTTGTGATAATGATTCCTGAAATGACGCTTTGGTTGCCGGAACTATTTGGAAAATAAAATGATAAAGGTGGAATTTCAATGAAATTAGCAATCGGTTCGGACCATGCAGGGTTTCCGTTAAAAGCTTCTGTATTGGAGTATTTAGAAAAAGAAGGACACGAAATTATCGACTTTGGTTCGTACAACACTGATCCAGTGGATTTTCCTGTCATAACAAAAAAAGTTTGCCAAGCCGTTTTGGATAATAAAGCGGATCGCGGCATTATGATATGTGGAACAGGCGTCGGCGCAAGCATTGCTGCCAACAAAGTACCTGGCATCCGCGCTTCAGTTTGCCACGATATCTACAGCGCTCATCAATGCGTGGAACACGATAATGTCAATGTTATGGCCATCGGTGCACAAATTGTCGGCCATTCAGTTGCGCAGGAACTTATCGGAATCTTTTTGAAAGCAGAATTCAGTACTTCTGAAGAGTTCAGAAAACGTGTAGCAATGCTGGATGAAATGGATGGTAATTTGAAGAGCTCTACTTAATATAGTGGCACACTCATTGCAGTCAAAGAGTGGTGCTCTATATAGAATTTTTAAAAACCGCTGATCACCCAAGGGATCAGCGGTTTTTTAGGCCTTCAAAAATAGATTGAATTGTCTGGAAATAATGGATACAATAATTTTAATACCAACTGGTTGGTATGTTGTGCGGCCACTAGATTTTCTTTGAGGAGGAAACTGTTTGATAGTAGAAGAGAGGCAGAAAATAATTACGGGAAATATGGAGGCCGAAGTTCCGGGCCATAAGGAAATGGTGAGTTACGGAATGGGTTTTTTCGGCGTCATCCTGGTCTGGACATTGGTGGGGACGTTTCTCACATTCTATTATACGGATGTTGCCGGTATTTCCGCAGGTGTCGTCGGGACATTGATGCTCGTTGCCCGCCTTTTGGACGGCGTAACAGATTTGGGAATGGGAACGCTGGTGGACCGGACGAAGTCGAAGCACGGCAAAGCGCGCCCTTGGATTCTTTGGATGGGCGTGCCGTTCGGTCTCTCGGTACTGCTGCTGTTTGCGGTGCCGGATATTGGCACAACCGGCAAGATCATTTACGCATCCATCACTTACATATTACTGATTTTACTGTACACTGCAGTATCGATTCCATATAAGACGCTGCTCGGTTTGATGTCACAGGAGCCGAACAAACGCTCCATGCTGAATATTTACACAGGTATTTTCACGATGCTCAGCACCTTGGTGATCACCATCTTGGCTGAACCCGTGGCAAGTGCCATTGGCGGAACGCAAGGGTGGACGATGGTTGCCGGTTTCTGTGGCTTGGTTATCATCCTGACAAGCTTTTTTGCTTTTCGTGCAACGACAGAACGGGCTGAAGTTGTTTCTCTGGATCAGCCTAAAAAAGATATTCCGCTGAAAATTACGTTGAAAGCACTGTTCACGAATAAATACTGGCTGATCATCACAGGTTATTGTGTGACCGCTTACACGCTGAACGCACTTCTGGCTGGAGCCGGTTTATACTATACTACATACGTCTTCGGCAACCCAACCATCTTCTCGCTAATCGGTTTCCTGTTATTTCTGCCGACCATCATCGGTTTCTTTTTCATGGCAAAGCTGGTGAAAAGGTTCGGCAAGCGCAATATCGCTTTATTCGTTTCAATCCTTGGTATTTTCGGTCCGCTTGTTAAAATGATCGACCCTTACAGCCTGGTGATATTTTCAACCGGCACGGTGATTCAAGGATTCGGCTTATTGCCAATCATCATGTTCCTTTATGCGATGATCAACGATACCGTTGAATACGGGGAATGGAAACATGGCGTCCGGACGGCTGGCCTCGTTAACAGCGCAGCAAGTTTCGGGATGAAAATGGGAGCGGGGATCGGAGGGGCTTTAATCGGCTGGTCACTGGCATTCGGCAGTTATGCGGGTGGTCTTGAGACCCAGACGGATTCAGCGATGACCGTCATCCTGGCACTCAACATTCATATCCCACTGTTCCTGGCAATTGTGCAGACGATTCTCATGTGGATGTATAAACTCGATGGAAAATACCCGCAAATTCTTGCAGACCTGCAGGCACGGAAGCAATAAACGATAAAAGTTGAGTATGAACTGATCTAGGTCAGTGGGCAATTGGAATTAAATCGGTCAATAAAAAACACTTCCATTTCGCTGAAAATAAAAAGCGACGGTGGAAGTGTTTTTTATTACTTTTACTCAGTTGCTCTTTTGGCTCCTGTCGTAAGACTGCCGCTCTTTGAGGTTGGTGAATACATTAACCACAAATAGCAAAGTGGCGGCCAGCACAATCAGTGAGCCTCCCACTGCCATCGGAAAAGCGATTCCTTCCTGTCCAACCGAAAACAAATACATCCCGAGCAAAACCAGGGGAGTGCCGATATTATGGAGCCAAAAATGGATTTTTCCCAACTTCGCATCACCCGCTCGAGAAAACACATAATAGATTACCCCAAATATCGCCGTTGTCGACCATCCCAATAAATTAATGTGTGCATGCAAATGGCCATATTGAAAATTATCCGTGATTCCCATATAAATCCCCAACGCAATACCAATCAACAGATAGACAGCCGCTATTTTGATAAAAGCTGTACCCATTTCACTCCGGACTCCTTCCAAAAACTAGAGCTTTTGTGCAGATTAAACTGCATACGGAAGAACGTCGCTGCTGAAAAAAAACAAGCTGCTTAAGAAGAACACCATCCTTTCCCTGGGGCTTAAGAGGTGGGTTGAACCAAGACAGACTGGGGCATTTTCAGTTATATATTTAATTCTTGATTAGGGTAGTATTTCCTGCTTTTCTCAACAATAATATGCCGATTGTACAGAAAAAAATTATTGCTGAAAGAATGATTGCGGTTTGAACAACGACATTTATAGGTATATTACGAATGTCTAAGATAATACAGAGGAGGAACTTTAAATGGATTTTAAAGACCATGGAAAAGAACCATATGTATTGAATATCGAAGAGGCTACAGAACAAAACAGCAATTTCCGCACAACAATCTGGACGGGTGAAAACCTGCAGGTGACATTGATGAGTGTGGAGCCGGGTGATGACATCGGCTTGGAAAAGCACGAAGGCGATCAGTTCCTGCGCATCGAAGACGGCAAGGGGTTCGTACAGATGGGCGATAGCGAAGATAATCTGACGTACGAAGAAAATGCCGAAGAGGATTTTGCCATCATGATTCCAGCAGGCAAATACCATAACGTAACCAATAACGGCGATGAGCTATTAAAAATCTATTCGATTTATGCACCGCCGGAACATCCGGCTGGTACTGTCCACACAACAAAAGCTGAAGCGGATGCTGCAGAAGAGGAAGAAGAATAGAATTAAATGCATAAATATAGGGCATCCATTAATTTGGATGCCCTATATTTATGCTGTTTATCGAACATCAGTAGGACCCGCTGCTGATTCTCCAATCAGTGAGGATCTTCCTTGTTTTATCTGATTGTCATTGGATTTCTTGTGGGCTGCTGTTTCTCGAATAACAGCGATGAAATGTTCAATGTCACCATTATCGCCCAAGACGGGTGTGATTTTTGCTTCCAGGTGAATTAATGACTGATCTTTGTGAAATATCCGGTATTGAACCAGTTTTGAAGTTTTTGATAACTCGATTTCACAGAAAGTTTTCTCAATCAACGGCAAATCGTCCGGGTAGACGTATAAAAAACCTGACAAACCATCCAATTGATCGATTGAGTAGCCAGTTACAACTTCACAAGATGGGGAAGTGTAAAGAACTATACCGTTTTTATCCACCACAGTGATGATATCGCTCGTATTTTCAGCGATTAACCGGTAGTTGATCTCACTATGGCGCAAGGCCTCTTCCACACGTTTCCGTTCCGTAATGTCAATACACGAAGCAATGACCTCCACCACTTTTCCTTTTTTGAAAATCGGGCGTAAAGTGGCTAGGTAAACAATACCGTTTGTATGTCCTTCATAGGAAACATTCGCCTCGCCCTGCCAAGCGCGTTGATAGAATTGCTCTTTTATCAGCGCTTTTTCCAAGGGTAATATCTCTGAAAGGGCTTTTCCTACGACCTTCTCGGGGGATAAGCCAAGACGATAAATCAATTTCCCATCACACATTGTATGGATTAACTCCCCGTCTTTTAATTTGTATTTAAGCGTCATCCCGTCCTGTTGCCGAATTGTCTCTTGCAACTCATGTTTCGTCATTTCTAATTCTCTTTGTAACCATAAACGGTGACTGGTTTCGCTGGTCAGTCCGAATCTTTTGATGGTCCTTTGGAAGTCAGGGAATTGCATCTCAATGTTTTGGGCTGATATCGGTCTGCTTAAAAAATAGCCCTGTACTGAATCGCATAGATTTTGTTGGAGAAAGTCCAGATGCTCTTTCGTCTCCACACCTTCGGCAATTACTTGGATATTCAGGTGATGTGCCATCGATATGATCGTTTTGACAATCGTGGCATTGCTTTGATCAAGATGGCAATCCCGTATAAAGGATTGATCAATTTTCAAGCAATCAATCGGGAATTCTTTTAAATAAGACAATGAGCTATAGCCCGTTCCAAAGTCATCAATGCTAATTTTGACACCTAATTCTTTCAGTGCCTGCAAAATACTGATCGTCCGGTTTACATCCATTGTCATACTTTCAGTAATTTCAAGATTCAGGTATTTCGCTTCCATTTTTGTTTCAGCTAAAATTCTCTCAACAACTTCCACTAGATTGGATTGAGCAAACTGACGGGAGGAGAGGTTGACCGAAACTTCGATTGGTGGAAAACCAGCAAGTTGCCACGCTTTATTTTGAGCGCATGCCGTTTTCAATACCCACTCTCCAATCGGAATGATGAGCCCTGTTTCTTCGGCAATGGGAATGAAATGAAACGGTGAAACCAATCCTCTTTTCGGGTGATTCCATCGAATTAAGGCTTCATTGCCAATATACTCACCCGTACTTAAATGGAACTGAGGTTGATAATGGAGCATCAACTCCTCCATTTCAATCGCTTTGTATAAATCCATTTCGAGTTCAAGATTTTCTCTCGATTTCTTATTCAGGTCATCTGTGTAAAAGTGAAAGCTATTGTTGCCATGTTTTTTTGCATAGTTTAGAGCGGAATTGGCCATATCCAATAAGGTTTCCGTTGTATCCCCGTCAGTCGGATACAGACTGATGCCCATACTCGGGTTCATATATAGGTCATGTTCGACATTGGTCAACGGCTGTGAAATAGCATCTAATATCGTCTTAGCTATTTGTGCCGTTGGTTCGTAATTTGTATTTGGCAAAAGAATGACAAATTTATCTTCCTGCCATCGAGTCAGAATATCCCTGTCTCCCAGCAACTGCTGAATGCGTTCACTCGCCAGCAGTACAAGGGAGTTTCCTGTTTCCTGTCCGACAGTATCTTTAATCGTTTTCAGCCGATCCAGTTCGAGCATTAGGACAGCCGTCTCTTTTTTGGCTTGTATTAATTCGACTAATTTTTCATTCAATAAATTGCTGTTGGGCAATCGGGTTAAGTTATCATAATTGGCCATATGTCGAATGGTTTCTTCCGATTTTTTGCGTTCTGTAATATCGACAATGGTTCCCATCGCTGCAGTTTTCCCACCATATCTGGCTGTGGATCCGTAGACTTCCAAATAAGCGACGGTTCCATCTTTTCTAATGGCACGATATTCATAGCGAATCGATTGCATGTCTGTGTTCATTCTTTTTAAAATATTTTTGGTTACAAGGGGAATATCTTCTTCAAAAATAAAATCTTTAAGCTGGAGTGCGGATAATTCTTCATGGCTGTAACCAAGGATTTCTTCCAAGCGCGGATTGATATAGATGATTTTATTGTCCTGGAAAATATATACGCCCATTATGGATTGTTCAACCAAACTTCGGTATTTCGATTCAGCTTCAATCAGTTCCTCTTGCTTCACTTCTAAGCGAGCCGACTGATTTGAGAGTTTAGCGTCGAGATACGAACTGATAAGGACCAATATCACTATGATAATGGATCCGATTCCGATGAATGTTGCCAGCTGGCTGGAATCGATCGTCTGGAAATTCCCGATTATTGGAGATGAATGGTGGGTTAATTCAGTGCCGAACATCGCAGTGTAATGCATGACAGATATAGACAGTCCCATAAGAATGCCGCTGAATAACTTGGTCTGCAGAGATAGTGATGTTTCTTTTACGCGGGTATCGTAGATGATTTTATAAAAAATAATGGATGGAATAAATGCAATAAGAACGGATAACAGCAGTATCGATGGTTTATAAGCAATGGCAGTATTCATCTGAATAGATTTAAGCCCAATATAATGCATGACCACAAGGCTGGAAGCCATTATCAAACAACCAAAAACAAAAATATTTTTATTCACTTTATCCTGGGAAATAATCATTAAAGAAATAAAGGATGAAAAAACGGCAACGGCAAATGCGATACTTATAGTCATGATATTGTAATTAATCGTGGCGGGCATATGTGCAAGCATTCCGATAAAGTGCAAAGTCCAAAATCCTCCGCCCATTGTTAAAGAACCGACAACTAACCACAAAAGCCTTTTACGTTTGCTTACATGAAACATTCGACCACTGACATCGAATACCATAAAGGAGGTAAGCAGGATCACGATAAAGGATAACAAAACAAGTGAAATATTATAGCCTCCGAATAATGTATGTTCCATAAGGTCGCCTACTTTTCTCTGATGAATATTTTGCATTTCTTCAATCTCTCACACTAAACTTAGTTCGCTTTAAGTGAACTGAGAGTGAAAAAAAAAGACAAATGATTAGTTGATATCCATCCGTCCATGTTTGATTTTTTTTGTTTCTTGTGTCTTATTAACCATTAACTCTACAACCTGTTGAACAAGTACTAATTCCTTTTCGTTTAAGGGAATACCATCCCAATAAAGGTTTTTCTTATGAAGAGAGTTAACAGGTTCCGGAATATCCGTCAGGCCCAGGAGGAAATCCGTTGAAACTTGAAATAACTGTGCGAGGGAGACCAATTTATCGATTGGAGGATTTCTTTGCCCTCCTTCATAGCCTGCATAAGAGGATTTGGCAAGTCCGATTTTGATGGCGACTTCTTGCATAGTGAGCCTTCTTTCCAAACGAAGGTTTTTAAGGCGACTTCCAAATGTCATTATCGATTCCTCCTATTTTCATTTTTAGATGCTCAGGGCGGTATGGCCGCTTTGTGTGTGCTCGTTCAGGCGATCAGAAATACTTTGAATTTCATCACGGTACATATATATTTTTTCTTGAATCATAGCCAATTCATCGGGTGTGAACGTGTGATTAGGGTCTTTTGAGTAGTTGGCGAACGTACCGGCCAAACGCCCAGTACTTGTATAGAAGGGAATCGACGTACAGGACTTGAAGCCAACCTTGAGGGGGTAAACCTTAAACTTAGACCACAATGGACTGGTTTCAATATCCGTTTGGACAATTTCCTGTTTAAAAACAGCCTTTCCACAGGGACCGCAATTCTCATCGAATAGACCTTGTTCATTAATTAGTTTAAAGAAATCAAAAAAGTCGGGTGGGACGCTTGGGCAAGCGCCATGGTAAATAGTATTTCGTTCACTATCATAGAATAAAATAGAAACATATATATCATCCAGGACTTGTTCCAATTCCAAAATCATGCGTCCAAGCATAATCTTTATATCCAGGAACTCGGATTCGCTTTTGGAAATTATACCACTGTTTAAAGCATTATTCATATGCGCTTTTATATCGTTTGCTCGATTGCTTAAAAGTGGATTAATTATTTTCAGTTGAGCTTTGATGTTTTTCTTTAAATTATATTCACGCAAATTTTCAACAATATCATGATAATTTGTTTTGTTCTCCAATATCATTCTAACCCCATCCTATCTGAAGAAAATTTATTCATCATATTTAAAGATGAAACCACTATATGTATGGATTAAGACTAATGTAACATAAACTGCGCGATTTAAATAAGGTATTAATACCTAATAATATATTTTGCGTAATACAATTAAATCATATAGTTATGTTTTGCTTTTTGTCTTGGACTGATCCTACATTGCAATCATCGGTTTGTATAATTGGAGTGTGACAGTATAAATTTCGCTGGCTCATCCCCGTATCCTCCCCATTCAGCATCAGCCGGTATCGTAAGTCCGCCTCCAACTAATACATATTCCATGGCAACGCCCGCTTTTCTTAATTCAATATTTTGATGCTTAGTTTATTTAACTGCATAAATAGTTTAGGTACTGTATCTAAAGTTGACATGACTTAAGAATCATTATTATACATATATTTTCCTATAATTTACTTTACTTGAAATAATAATGTGCCTCAACATAAAATTTGAAATGTGGCGGATTGCCACAAATCTTAAAAAAACTTTAAGTATTTATATACTGTTTTTACAAAATTTCTGCTATATTTTAGTATGGATTAATCCTTTAGGTTAAATTCGAATAAGCTTCATAACGATTGGAGGTCATCTTTGATTAGACACTGGCTGATACAATTTAGAAGGTCACAACAATTGACTCAGAGCCAAGTTGCTTCCAAGGCTTTTATAGATAGAGGGTATTACTCTCAAATTGAAACCGGCAAGCGTAATCCCGGACTCAATATTGCCATAAACATTGCCAAAGTATTGGACTTTGATTCAATCATGTTCTACCAAGAGCATCTGGATCATACTTCAATTGATAAAAGCGCTGATTATCAAATAACTGAATACTTCAGAAGTAAAGAAAGTGGTGAAATACTATATCTCTACAATAGTTTGGAAAATCATCTTCAACATGCCATGAGCTTTCTTGTATCTGGGGTTGCGAAAAAAAGTGATTGTCTATTTATTGACTATCAAAAGAACCATGATTCAATTCAAGCAATCTTAGGGAACATCTTAAGTGCCAGTGAAATACTAAGGCATATTCACTTTATTAATAAAGAGGAAATTGATGATTTGGATATCTATAAGACACTGCCTACACTTCCAGTATCTGAAGCCCGGTCCGGTGAGCTAAAACACTTTCATATATGGTTATCCGAAGATCCCCATGAGCAAAACGAATGGCTAAGGAAATTAGAATATTACCTTAATGCAAGGGATATGAAGCTCAACAAAGAAAAGGTTTTGTTTGTACGTTCATACAATGCTGCGCTGATTACTGCTGGAATGCATATCAAGATGATGAGAAACTATCCATACCTGATGACCGATAATGAAATAGTCGATTCTCCGTTTTACAAAGCGGGCAATAGATCCACTATATTTCCTTCGTTGTTCATCCAGGAAAACATCTGAAAAATTTCTAGGCATCTTGGCTAAGAAAATCGATCTATAGAAAGTAGAGATTAAATGAGTAAAGTCGTTCCATTAACTAATTATATGAATTTACCCAATGCGGCACATATTTTATACTTTTTTGAAAATAAAACGAACTATATAGAAAATATGATGGCTTACATTAAAGCCGGGTTAGATAGAGGGCACCATCTTTTAATAATAGAAAATTCCACGATTTATAATGAGATGAAACCTTGGATACTGAAATTATTTACGAATGAACAACAAAAATGCATTCACTACATGGACAATTACACATTTTACAATTATTACGGGGATTTCCATATTCAAAGCATCCTGAAAAACTTTGATGAAGTATTGGAACCGTTCTTCAGTCAAAATATAACGATTAGGACATGGGCACATGTTGAATGGAAGAAACAAGACGACATTTCAAGTAAAATTGAAGAGTTTGAGTGTCTCGCCGATTGCAGTGTGAATAATAATGGTCTGATGTCCGTTTGTGCTTATGATGAATCGGGTGTAACTGCTTCTCTTCAGACAACAATGATGCGAAGTCATGAATACCTAATGACAGACACTGACATAGTTCAATCGACATTATACAGAAAATCTCTTTCAAGTAACGTTTCCGATCAGTCCGTTGCTTATGCCGGCAAAAATATGTTCCCAAGCACATAACTTTTCTTATAGGGAGCTCCGGGCTCGCTGCGTAAATGGAAAAGATGCAAATTGAAAAAGTGTATGGCAATAAATTCAAGTTTTTGGAAGGAGGCATCCTGACCAATCACTTGAAATAACCGACGGCATCACCAATGCAAAGAAGAGCCGCCCCAACATGGGGCGGCTCTTCTCTTTGCATTAATAGGTCAGGTGCAGCTAATCCATTCGAACTTCCTCACCATTCAGCTTCAGCCGGTAGCTGACATCTGCCTTCAGCGAATGGGCGACTGGGCAATATTTTTCTGCACTGACTTCGATTGCGTGAATTACTTTAGCCGCTTCAATATTGCCTTCAACAAAGAAAGTAACCACAATCGACTGAAACTCTTTTGGCGGAAGCCGTCGCTTTTCGCCTTCAGTCACGATTTCGAGAGAACGAATTTCATTCTTTTTAGAACGGAGGATCATGATGACATCCATCCCGATGCAGCCGGCAAGCGAACCGAGGAGTGCTTGCATCGGCAGCAAGCCCAGATCATTGCCCACCCCGTGATGGGCATCCATCGTCAGCGTATGGCCGCCTTGTCCGACTGCTGAAAAAACAAAATCGCCTTGCCATTTCGTGCTGAGAACCAATTGATCTGTTTCCATTGCACATCCTCCTCTATCTTTTTTTCATTTTATCACTTATTTTGCAAATAGTTTATTAAATAACTAAAAATTCTGATAAATTTATTATACAATAGTGAAAAGTGGCAGTGCAGGTTTTGTTCTTTTGAATCAGCTAACTGTGAAAGGCGGAGAAGTGAGCGATGAAACTTTACAATGAGCTGGCGGAATGGTGGCCGCTGATGTCCCCCCATACAGAGTACGAAGAAGAAGCCGGGCTGTACCTGGCAATAATCCGGCGCTATCATTCGGAGGTCAAACGCGCAGTGGAGTTCGGTTCCGGAGGCGGGAGCAACGCCTATTACATGAAACAGCATTTTTCAATGACGTTGACGGATCTGTCACCTGAAATGCTGAAAGTCAGCCGAGAACTGAATCCAGATTGCGAACATATTCAAGGGGATATGTTGCGTCTAAATTTGGAGGCGCAGTTTGATCTTGTGTTTATTCACGACGCAATCATGCATTTTACCGATAAGGCGGATTTACTTGAAGTGATGCGCAATGCGAAGAAGCACCTGAATGACAACGGAATTCTGATGATCATGACGGATCATTTCAAGGAAACATTCCGGCCCGAAACAGACCACGGCGGGAGCGATCAGGGCAAGCGCGGCATGCGGTATTTGGAATGGACCTATGACAGTGACCCGACCGACAATGTAGTGGAGACCGAATATGCCTATATCATGCGCGACGAAAACGGCCGGATTTTCCGGGAAAACGACCACTCGGAAACGGGTTTGTTTTCGATGCCGGAATGGGAGGCGATGCTTGCAACAGCCGGTTTTCAGGTGCATTTCGAACGGGTGGAATATACAGAGTTGGAAGGACCTTATTTTGCGATGGTGGCAACACAAAAATGACAAGGGGATGAATTTCCTCTATTTAAAGAATTAAGGAGGTGGCTTATGAAGAAATTTCTTCCTTTCTTTCAATTCGCTGCTCTTTGTCTCTTTTTCAGTGTGGCCGCACACGCCATCTATCTCTTCGAATGGTCCAACGACCGTTTTATGCTTGGACCGAACGACGGTTTGTCGCAGATGATGCCGTTCAAATCCATGTTATATGAGCAATACACCTCAGGGGAATTTTTCTATTCGCCTCTTTTCGGCTTGGGAAGCGGCACATACAGCTGGCTGTCCTATTATTTTTCAACTTCCGTCATCTTTGTGGTGACGGTCGGATTCTTTTACATATTTGAACTCCTCGGCATCATCACGGAGGCTGATCCGCTGTTCTGGGCACATGCGGCAGTATTCATCAATATCGCAAAGCTGGCGGCAGTGCTGTTCATCGCTTTCCTTGTTTTCCGCTACATGAAGTTCGACCGGGTTCCTGCGTTTCTCGGTGCTGCCGTTTACGGACTGTCGAGCATGTATTTTCGCCACGCCGTCTACTGGGAATTTTACGCAGACGCCTATTTATGGCTGCCGTTGCTGATTTTAGGAATTGAAAAGATCTTTCGCGAGGGGCGGCCCGGCTGGTTTATGGCAGCCGCCGCAATAACCATGATTGACAATTTCTATTTGGCCTACATCAATTTTCTGGTGGCCGGCATCTACATCCTGTTCCGGCTCTTTATGCCGCTGGTGGAAAATGAAATCAAAAGGAGCAAAGCGCTCATTCTTTTTCTGGTGAGCGGACTATTTGGAGCAGGCATCAGTGCGTTTTCTTTTATTCCTGCGGTGCATGCGTTTTTGAACAATCACCGTCCCGGCTATGTCCTCGACATCGACTGGTTAATGTTTCACGATAATATCCTGTTCACGAGCAGCTACGTCATTCTGCCGGCCGCATTTGTCGGCATGGCCTTTGCCTACCCGCTTTACCGGGATCCCAAATTCCGCTTTTTCGCTTCGATTGTACTTGTTGGCATCGTGCTCCATTACAGCCCGCAAATCGCCAGTGTCTTTAATGGGTTTTCAGCGCCGCAATATCGCTGGGAATATTTTATGTCCTTTACGGCAGGAGGTGCTGTAGCAGCCGGTTACAGCCGACTGGCGTTGTTGCAAGTGAAGCATTTTGCTATGGCCGGTGCAATGGCGCTGATTGTTTACGGGCTGTTCGCTTTGGCTGACAGCCGGCTGGAGCTGCAGCCGGCCATCGTTTTCATAGCCACGGCGATGTGTTTGCTCATTTTTCTGCTGTTCGCACTCGCTGTCAAAAGGCAGTCGAAAAGGGGGCAGGCGGCCGTTCTCGCATTGATGGCGGCAGCGTCACTTGCAGCAGGTTATCAATTTTTCGTGGCGCTTGCCAACGACGGGGTTACTATCCAATTTCCGCTGTTCCTCGGTGTTCTGGGTTCATCACTTTTCGCTTTCATGCTGCTGGTCCGTGGCGTTTCCGATCCTTCGAAGAAACGTGAGGCCGCGGCTTTTATTGTCATCACGCTGCTGTTTCTGGCAAACGGTTTTCAATATGTCATTCTTGTCAAAGGCGGCAACACCGAGCTTGTTACGGAAGAATTCATGACGGGGGAGGAATTTGATGATCCGGAAATCAGGGAGCTCCTGGCGGAAATAAAGGACAGAGACGCGTTTCCTTTTACCCGCATCGATTGGATGGAAGGCATCCGCAACAATACGCCGATTGTCCAGGATTTTCATGGAGTAAGTGCTTATTCCAGTATTTTGAATGACCAGCTGCTGCATTTTTATCTGAATGATTTGGAAGTCGACATGGGCCGTGAAAGCGTCAGCCGCTATGCAACGCTCGGCAAACGCGCCAATCTGCACAGTTTGCTGCTGGCAAATTACACGATCCTTGCCCGCGACGATGAAAATGTGCCGGCCAATGTTGAGGCGATTTTGGAATCGGAAAACTTCATCGTCTATGAAAATCAACTGCCGCTGCCGTTCCTGCGGGCGACTTCAAATGCCTACAGTGAAGAAAGCCTTGCCGATGAACCGATGCTGCGCCGCGAACACGCGATGTTGACAGGCGTCATTTTAAAGGACCCCGCAGTGCAGGCTCAACTGCAGCCTCCATCCGAACAATTGGCTTTCGACATTGTCGGAGTGGATGCGACGTATGAAGATGAAGTCCTGAACATCACCGGCGAAAGGGGCGGCATTGACCTGGTATTTGAAAATCCCGTCCCGGCGGAAAGCGACCTCTATGTAGCGATGCATCTGTTCAGTTTGGCCGAGGATCAAAGGTTTACGATTCACATCAATGACTATAAAACATCAAGAAAATCGAATGTCTCCATCTATAAAACATTCGTCGATGATTTGACGCTGCGCTTGCCGGCAACAGATACCGTCCGGATGTGGCTCCGACAAGGAACATACGAACTCACTGGACTCACAGTTTATGAAGAGCCTTATGATGTATTGCGCACGGCATCGGCAGAAGCTGCTGAAGACAATCGTTTTGAGTGGAACGGCAGCCGCATTCATGCAGACTTCAATAATGCAGACAATGAAGAATTTATCGTGCTGCCGGTGCCTTACGAAGTCGGCTGGACCGCGGAAATCAACGGGGAACAAGCGGAAGTGCTGGAAGCGAATTATGCATTTATGGCGGTGCCGGCAATGCCGGGAAGAAATGACATCACATTCACTTATCGACCGCCGCATTTCTGGAAGTCGCTGCTGATCAGTGTGGTGTCGCTGGTCGGGGGAGTGGTGTATCTCTGGAAACGCAGAAGGTGAGCGGAGCGAACAAAAAAGATGGCCGAAAGAAAAATTCGGCCATCTTTTTTTTTTCAATTCATTCTATTTTATTCCTGCAGCTTTCGCATCTGAATATTCTTCCGTTCCCGCAAGCCTTCTGCCAGAAAATAGAAACCGATCATCGTGAAGGAGATGGCGCCAAGTGCCGCAACCGGAATCCACTGGGCGGAATAGACGTCGTGGCGCAAGGTTTCGAAAAGCGTCGGCCACGAGTTGGAGCGGTCAATTGCCAGGTAGCTGCGATCCAGCTGCGACATGAATTCCTGGGTGATAAAGACGCCGATGACGCCGAGCTGGGCGATCAGGAACATGGTGCGGCTCATCTCAGCGGATACCGCGGTGAGCACATCTCCGCGAAGGGCCGGCCAGTAATAGCGGCGGAACATGCTCCACGGCGTACCGCCGTTGACGATGGCCGCTTCCATGAAGGTCCTCTTTTTCAGATCGTGCATCGATGTGTTAAGAACTGCGGCCACACGCCCCGATTCGATGACGGCGAGCACAATCACCACCCAGAATGACCGGTGTTCCGCAAACATGATGAACGGAATGGCCAGAATGATAAGGACGATGAAAATGGTCGGAAGGAATGAAAACAAGGAATTCCAGGTCCGCATCGCATAATCGGCCGAACGGCTGTAAAAAGCCGAGATACCGAGCATGAGCGCAAGCGCAATCCGGAGCAAGACGATCGTTCCGATAATCAGGAAAGTTTCACGTGCGCCGATCATCAGGATAGTGAATAAATCTTGCCCTTTCCGGTTGGAGCCGATCAAAAAATCTTCCGACGGCGGATAAGGCGGGGGCATCAGTAACCCATCGCTGTCCCGGTATGGCAGCACCGGTTCCGACGATTCATGGACCATCGGCAAATGAGGTCCGAAAGCGATGATAAACAACGTGATGCCTGTTATGATCAGGCCGGCAATCAAGGTTTTATTCACGAAGGATCACCGCCTTTAGCAGGAACCATAACGGAGCGGGCTGCCGCCGTAACCAGATTTGCAGCAAGTATTAGTACGGTGAAAAAGAAAATATAGCCGATCACTTCAATGGTGCGGGCGGAAAACAGCCCATCCACATAAAATTGGCTGGGATTGCCGAGGGAGTTGTAAAAGTAAAAAGCAGCTCCCCGGTATTCGGTAAAAATTTCGATGATGAACAGGTTGGACAATATGTATAAAACCATCGTATTCGTATGTGAAAAAATACGGGCCATGCCGTTTTTTAACATATGCTTATACAAAATAACGAATTGCGGCGTCCCTTTCGACTTAGCGGTGCGGATATAATCCATGCCCTGTTCCGTCTGCAGTGCCTGAAATGTCGTGTTTGCAATGTACGCGGTCGGATAAATCGACAGGAACAGGATGTTCATCAGCACGTTGTCGATCGTGTCGTGCCCGAACAAATCAATCCGGAACAGCCAGCCATTTGAAATCATGGTCAAAATGGCCAGCTGGATGCCGATGATCAGCGCAAGATCGGGTACGGAAAGTATGCCCCAGGTCGTGAACTGACCAAAGGTTTTTCCTTTGCTGCGCCGCACACGGTAGTCAATGACTCCTTTTGCAATGCCGAGGATGAAACTCAGAATCAATGCCGGAATAATGATTTTCAGGCTGCGGCCGAACATTTCCATGATGTGGCCCAGTAAATCCCGTCCGTATTGGTCGGGGCCGAGTCCCTGAAATTCGACGATGTGGGTTCCGAGCATTTTGAAATTGTCGACATGGTTGGCAAACTGGTAATCATACTGCGCGCCCTCAAACGAACCGCCGCGTCCGGTTTCAAAAATCGTATCCATCGGCAGCAGCACAATGGTCAGCAGCAGGAGAAAAGCGATCAGCCAAACGAATAAATAATGAAGAGACTGCTTTATAAGAGTAATGCCAATTCACATCCTTTTTCTATATCCAGATAGTAATGATACCATATTCGGAAGATTTAGGAAATTGCCCTTAAATAATATTTGAGGGTATTTCTGCTGTCCGATATGCGAGCCACACAGCCCCCTGTACAGAATAATGGGCGCCTAAGGTCAAATAAAAAGGAATGTAGAATACCTCTGCAGAAGTAAGTAAGCAAACAGCCATTATGCAAAAAAAGGATATATTTGATAAAAACATATAGAGAGGGGTATGAAATTGAAATTATTAATCCTTGGAGGGACACGTTTTTTAGGGCGTATTCTGACCGAAACGGCGCTCAAGAACGGTCATGAAGTGACGTTATTCAATAGAGGCAAAACGGATCCGGAACTGTTTCCGGAAGTGGAAAAACTGGTCGGCGACCGGGGGGGCAATTTGGATTCACTGAGAGGGCGAAGCTGGGATGCAGTAATCGACACAAGCGGCTATTTGCCGTGGGCCGTCCACGAATCTGCAGAATTGCTGGCGGATGCAGCCGGGCATTATACGTTTATATCGAGTGTGTCGGTGTACGATGAGCTGGAAGAGCCGGGAATTGATGAAGACCATTCAGTCGGAGAGTTGTCAGCCGAACGACTGACAGAATTGAAGGAGATGGAAGCGGCCGAGGCGATCAAGCAGCAATACGGCGAACTGAAGTTTCTGTGTGAAAAGGAAGTGGAACGCGCATTTCCCGGACGCAGTTTGATCGTCCGTCCAGGGCTGATCGTCGGCCCATACGATTTTACGGATCGCTTCAGCTATTGGGTCAACCGCATCGCAAAAGGCGGGAACGTGTTGGCGCCGGGACGGCGGGACAAATCCGTTCAATTTATCGATGCACGCGATCTCGCCGAATGGATTCTTCAGATGGTCGGCGCCAAGGCGACCGGAACTTACAACGCCACCGGACCGGAGACCGAATTGACGATGCAGGAATTCCTGAACAGCTGCAAAGAAACGGTTGGCAAGGAAGCCGAACTCGTTTGGATCGATGAGAAATTCCTGATCGGCCACGAAGTGAACGGCTGGTCCGACATGCCCTTGTGGATTCCGGACAGTTTCAATATGAATGGGTTTTTGACGGTGGATATTCGAAAAGCGCTGGATGCCGGATTGAAATTCCGCCCGCTGGAAGAAACGATTCGCGATACGCTTGCCTGGGAATCCGCACGCACCGTAACGGAGCGGAAAGCGGGGCTGGATCCTGAAAAGGAAAAAGCGGTGCTCTTTGATTGGACCGAAAAAGGTTTGTAAAGCAGAAAGGCAAAGCACTCCAAAATTCCTTGGTTTTACTATAAGATAGACTATATGAAGCGCCTGTAACGATGCCATTTCGAACCCGGTGATGCTATAGCTATTCGAACCAACCGTAAGGAGTGTTTTCAAATGATACATGTAAAAGAGACGAGCAATAAACAGGGGAATACGGGAGACCGTCCGGACGCGTTTATCCGGAATGATCAGTTTAATTTTATCAACGGCCAGACGAAAATCCTGGTCAACGGCAAAGCGACGAGCAGCGACGCGGAAGTGCTGAGCGTGCTGGGGCATCTCTCGCAGGAAAAAGTTTTCGGACTGTTTCCTTCGCTGACTGAAGAACAGAAAGCGGTACTTACACCGCTGATGGCTGTAAAAGAAACGACGGATGCCGAAGCTTTTCTGGAGCAGCTGTCTGCATATGTGATGCCGTTCCAAAACGTTTCGGACCAAAGTTTGAAAGGGTTGTTTCCGAAAGCGAAAAAGCTGAAAGGGCCGAAGCTGGATTCGGTGGACTTCAATAAACTTTCTTATCTCGGCTGGATCGAGAGTTCGACGCTCATGTATCTGGTGATCGAAAGGGATGGCAAACTTGAAGGAATCCATGGCAGTTTCAACCGCAGTGCGAAATACGGAATCTGTTCGATCTGCAATCGCCACAGTAAAGTGGGCCTGTTCACCGCAAAGACAAAAGGGTCAGGACAGGACAATTTTGTAAAGAGAGGCAATTACATCTGCCAGGACAATAAAGTCTGCAATAATAATATTGATACGTTGGAACGGCTCCATAAATTCGTGGAGCTGCTGCAAAAGTGAATCGCAAGAGGGGCTTTCCGGGAAACTGGAGAGCCTTTTTAATGTCCAGTAATATGTGTGAATCAGAGGTTGGGAAAATTTCAGCAGAATACAAAAATGGAATTAGCTGGCACGTTATTTATTTGTTGATTAAATAAGTTTTTTGTTTATTAATTGATAAATAAGGCGAGTGAATGAATTTTTAATAGTTATTTATTACTTAAATAGATGTTTGGAGGTTGGGAAATATGCGGGGCTATTGATTTGAAAAATTTGTAAGTTTAACATTGTACATGAGAGTAGATTGACTGGTATAACCGGAAATATACTTACTGGAGCTGGAGCTATGAAGAGAAAAATGATGTCGGCATTCATCATCATTATATTGATCGTGCTTGGCGTATTGGGATATGAATATTTGGGGAAAGCAAAAACAACAAGCAGCACCTGGGGCTTGAGCGAGTCTTTCGAAAGCCTGGAAGAGATTAAAAGCGAGTCCGATTTGGTGGTGCGTGCCCATATTCCTTTGTATTACGATATCCGGGAAATTGGTGAAAAAGAACTGACCACGAGGCAGGCTTTCTACGAAGTGGCGATCGATGAAGTTTTCGTAGATCGTACGGGCCATGATTTTGATGAGGATTCCGAAATCATGGTCAACCAGATTATCGGTTTAAAGGACGCGGAAGCTGATGGATACTCTTCAGAAAAAGGGATGAATCCGATGAAAACAGGCGATTATTTATTGTTTTTGAATGAAGTGACCCACCCAACAGACGGTAAAGTCTATTATGTATCAAATTCGTCCCATCATCTATATAAGTTGCGCGGCAATGAAACCTTTAAAAATATTGCGTCTGATGAATTGGCGGAGATAAAGTATTCGGATTTGGCGGGTGGGGGATGAGGCAGGTTTATCGCTGACGTCAGAACGGCTGAACGCGATGAATCGGATGATGGCACGATTGCCAACTTCCCACGCATGCGCGCTTCAATGTCGCGATAGATAAAAGTATCTGAAAACCCCGAAAGCGAATCTGCTTTCGGGGTTTTTGGCCTTGTAATTAAACACTGGTGTCCGAAAAGAAATGCCTTGTGAATTTTTGGGCGATGACCAGTGATGCCGGCAACAGAACGAAGAACACCAGCAGGAAAAAGACGAAAGCCGGAATAGCGACTGTGAGCTCAACGAGAATATTCCACACAATGTTAAAGAAAATATATAAAAAGAAAAATAACACGGCGAATGAAACTCCAAAAACGATTTGGCTTCTATCCATTGGATGGCCTCTTTTCGGTTATAATTTTTATTAGCGAAGTTTTCTGACTCTTTTATTTAAGATAGCATGAATTTCTGTATTTAACTATAGTGTTTTGTCGGTAAAATAACGTAATATAAACTGAAGCAGGTCTTGCAAAGAGGGAGCAGGGAAATATGAACATCACCATAAAGAAATGTACACTCGAAGATGTGCACGAACTCCAGGCAATCAGCAATGCCACCTATATCGAAACATTTGAAGAACATAATACAGCGGAACACATGACAGCCTATCTGGAACAGGCGTTTAATATTCCGCAGCTGGAACAGGAACTGGCCAATCTTTCCTCGCAATTCTATTTCGTATTGGTGGACGGACAAGTTGCCGGCTATTTGAAAGTCAATACGGATGAGGCGCAGTCAGAAGACATGGGGGCTGAGGCGCTTGAAGTGGAGCGTATTTACATCAGCAATAAATTCCAGAAGCTCGGACTCGGCAAAGTGTTGATGAACCATGCGCTGGAAATGGCGGATGATCTTGGGAAACAGAAAATCTGGCTCGGCGTCTGGGAGCATAATGACAACGCCATTGCTTTCTACCGGAAAAAAGGCTTCGTTAAAACGGGTGCCCATTCGTTTTTCATGGGTGACGACGAGCAAATCGACTGGATTATGGTGAAGGAGCTGGAGTGACGTTGATGTTGTGATCCAGGTGGCAGAGAAAATTTGAAAAAGCAGTCGGTGGAGCCTATTTAATGGCTTTTTCGACTGCTTTTCTTATGTGAGATTGAAGAATGGAGCAGATTTATCTGCTTTTTAACATTTACGCGCGGGAAAGGAGAGTTAATGTGCGGAAACACACCGAGTATGCTCGACTTGGTGTAAATGTGATATAAGTGATGCTTTTGTGTTCGTCAGTTACTTCAATCCAATGACTTCCACATCAAGCTATACCTAGTGTTTGCCGACACCCGAAATCCAAAAACTCCAATCTCTTAAAAAAGGCTTCGCGGACGCGAAGCCTTTTTCATTTAAATCAGTTTAACTGTGATGCTGCCGTTGTCGGATTGGAGGTCAATCGGATGTTGGCCGGTTCCGAAGACAACTCTTCTTTTTTTCGAACCGAAGATGGAAACTGTGCCCCAATCGACGTCCGCCTCGATGGTGGCATTTTCTGGCTGCACTTTCGTTTCAAGCAGGATGGACCCGTTGTCTGTTTCCAGATTTATTGACTGCTCAAGATGGGCGGCCAAAAGGTGGATGCGTCCATTGTCGGTCTGTGCCTGGGTATCGCCTTCAATATCTCTCAGTGTAATGGCGCCATTGTCTGTAGTTGCTTCCACTTTGCCGCATTGAATGTCCTTCAGGTTCAATTGGCCATTATCTGATTTGGTTACCAGTTTTTTTGCCTGGATCGAAGTCAGTTTGATGGCACCGTTATCAGATCTTGCAGTCAAATCACCCGCGCTCATATGCGACAGATCAATGCTGCCATTATCCGTCTCGACGAGAAACTCGGTGCCTGCCAAATGTTCTCCGGTAATACTGCCGTGATCGGAGAGAATCTGAATTTTTTCATATAGTTTGTCCGGCAGCTGAACTGTGATTGTTGGTGACTTAAAACTGCCTCTGATGCTAAAAATTCCCCATTTTTTTGTTTCTTCTTTTAATGTAATGACGAGTGTACGGTCCAGGATATCGACCGAAAAGTGCTGGCGGTAATTTTTGTCCACAATATCGGCGTGCATTTGGCCGTCTTTTGAGGGGTGGATATGCAATATGCCGTTCTCAATTTCGATATCCACTCCATCGAATTTATCTTTTGAAATGTCGATTTTTTCGGCAGGGACTGCTGTTTGATTGAAATCAAAACTGTCGACAAGTTCTTGGGCAATGGTATCCGGAGCCCCAAGTTCCGCAGTGATATCGCTGTCTGTTTTGCCGTCAGCACGGCCGTTTACAAAGTATTCGCGAATATCCTGCAGAATATCGTTGCGTTCTTCGGCAGGCAGCCGATCCAATGCTTGTTCAAGTTGTTGCAGAAATTGTTTTTCAGTCATTTTGCACACCCTCTTCGATTAGTTTATTGACCCCATCCGTAAAGCTTTTCCATTCTTCCAGCTGTTCATGAAGATATGTTCTGCCGGCATCGGTCAGCGAATAGTATTTGCGCGGTGGACCTTCTGTCGACTCCTGCAAATAGGTAGAGAAATAACCTTCTTTGGTCAGACGGCGGAGCAGCGGATAAACTGCGCCTTCGGAAATCGCAATGCGATCCGAAATTTTCTGCACCAATTCATAGCCGTAACGGTCCTGTTTATCCAGCAGAACCAGGACACATAAATTCAATGCACCTTTTTTGAATTGAATATTCAATGGGATGGCCTCCTTTCTTGACTAGTATTTTATAAACAGTAGTAGTTAATGAATAATATATCATTAGGTACTGTTCAATGCAAGGTATTGTTTCGGAATTTTATTAACAGAATAAAACAAAGAAAAAAATCCTTCCCAAACGAGGGAAGGATTCTAACACTTATTCTTTTTCCGTCAGGAACGTGATCACCGCAAACAGCAGGAACGCGAGTAACAACAGCGAGCCGCCGACGATGAACAGCACCATGACCAAGGTGTCGTTCCAATTGAACGGGTTCAGAGTATACAGCCACATGCCGCCGGTCAAGCCGACAGCGCCGACCATTGCGAGGATGCCATGGATGGTGACCAGTTTTTTATATTTAATCGTATAGGCATGATAGAAAATGCCCCAGGCAAAAACCGACAACCAGCCGACAAGCAGCATGTGTGCGTGGATTGGCCGCAAAGAATAATCCATCACACCCGCCATCTGGGAACCGATGTACGTACCGATAAAGCCAAAAATTGCTGAAAAGCGGATCAACCGCAGACTCCAAACTTTTTCCATGAATAAAACCCTCCAAATTATGTTTTCTTCAAATCGGTTCGCGGCAAAGTGAGGATGAACTCACTGCCAGCGCCGACTTCACTTTTAACTTCAATAGTACCATGATGCAACGTGACAATCTGCTCGACGATTGATAGGCCGAGGCCTGTGCCGTCTTTCTTGCGTGCTGCGTCTCCGCGGAAGAAGCGGTCGAACAATTGTGGGATGGCGTCTTTCGGAATCCCAACGCCGGTGTCTTTGAAAACAACGGTAACTTCAGTGTCTGTCGCGGTTAATCCAATTTCGATGCTGCCGCCCGGTTTATTGTATTTGATGGCGTTCGTCAGCAAATTGTCCCAGACATTTTCGAGCAGTTCGGCGTCGCCGCGGAAACGGGTGGGAGCTAACGAATAGGACAGCTGGATATCTTCCTCTTCTAGCCGCCAACGGTATTTCCGAACCGCATTTTTCAATTGCTCATCCAATTGAAAGTCGGTCGTTTTCATCGGATACGCTCCCTGGTCGAGAGACGTCAGCAACAACAGCTGCCGCGTCAGGCTCGACAATCGCTTTGCTTCCTGGTCGATAATCGAAGTGTAAGCCAGCCGGTCAGCATCCGGAAGATCCGGTGATTTCAATAGATCGGCATAGCCCTGGATGTTCATGAGCGGCGACTGGAAATCATGAGACACGTTACTGATGAACGATTTGCGCGCCAGGTCATTATGCTGGAGCTGCGTCTGCATCAAATTAAAGCTCTCCGACAGCTGGCCAATTTCATCGTTGCGGCGGATATCGAGCGGGTAACTGTAATTTTCCTGCGCAATGTGTTTGGTCGCTTCCGTCAGCTGCACGATGGGGCGCGTCAATTGTCGCGCGAGCCAGATCATGCCGGTGATGCTGACAAGCCCGATTGCCACTACGAAACCGATCAGCACAGTATGGATATCGGTTCCGAGAAGCTTCGTATCCGGCCGGATGAACAGTCCATAGCTTTCACCATTCCGCTCCATTGGTACACCAACTGTATTGTGCACTTCGTTGGTGAAATGGCCGATCATGAAAATCTGGTCGGTGAAGCTGTCGAGCCCGCTATAAACTTGGTTTTCAGTAAGCACAAGCTCGGCTTCTACGGGAAACGTCGTGTCGTCAAACGGTTCACCGAAAAACTCCATTTCGCCTGAACTGTCGACAAGCGCAATCTGATAACCGAGTTTCGCCACAGCCTGCAGATAACCTGCAAAGTTTTCATCGGAATACGGCACATTTTGGACGGTGGCGACGATTTCCTGAGCAATGCCGATATTCTGCTCAATCGTTTCTTCTTTAGTGACTGTTATATAGAAGAAATTGGCGATGGCAAAACCGATCAGGATACTGACGGCCAGGATAAACAGCGTTGCAACAGTGAATTTCCGGTATAAGGTTTTCATTTCGGTGCCTCCAGCTTATAGCCGATGCCGCGCAGTGTATGGATTTCGACATTTGCGCCGTAGCGTTTCAACCGGTCGCGAATTCGGTTAATGTGCGTGTTCAACGTCATTTCGCTGACTTCGTGTTCGTCGCCCCAAACATATTCAAAAACTAGGCCGCGGGGAGTGGCCAGATTGGCGCGTGATACCAGCAACGACAGGATTTCAAATTCCTTCAGCGGCAGGATGACGGTTTCATTGCCAATCAACACTTCAAAATTCCGACGATTGATCGCCAGGTTGCCCGCTTGCAGATGTTCCTGCACCGAACGCTCGGAACGCCGCAGCACTACGGCAACGCGGAACAGCAATTCTTTCGGTTCAAAAGGCTTGACCATATAATCTTCGGTGCCGGACAGGAAGCCTTTTTCCTTATCTTCCAGCTGGCCTTTTGCCGTCAGCAGGATGACCGGAATTTCAAGATCCTGTGTCAGAATTCGAGTCAATTGGAAGCCATCCATGCCCGGCATCATGACGTCGACGATTGCCAGGTCGACGAGCTGGTCCTCGAGCAGCCGCAGCGCCTGTTCAGCATCATCTGCCTTGAAAACCGTATAGCCTTCGTTGCCCAGATGGATGGCGACGAGTTGCTGAATATTAAGATCATCGTCAACGACGAGTATTTTCATGCTGATTCCTCCCTAGAATTGGGAAGCCACACGAGGCGGCTTTCCGGTACTTCCAGTATGCAGGGTTTACTTGTCTTTTTCAAAAAACAATATCAACGCAGGCAGCAGCAAACCACGCACGAGGAACGTATCAATCAGGATTCCGATGGATACAATAAAGCCGAAGATGAACAAATCAGCGATCGGCATCGTCATCAATGCAGCAAATGTCGCTGCCAGGATGATCCCTGCGGAAGAAATTACGCCGCCTGTGTGGGTGATGGCGATTTCAAGCGCGTCTTTGACCTTCTGCGATTTACGTTCTTCCATAAAACGCGAAACCAGAATGATATTGTAATCGATGCCGAGTGCCACGAGGAAGATAAACGCATAGACAGGAACGCGGGTGCTGATTGCATCAAAGCCGAACAAGACATCCACCAGGAACACGCCAAGGCCAAGTGCGGATAAATAAGACAGAAGAATTGTACCCATCATATAAATCGGCATCTTCCATGACCGTGTCAGGGCAAACAGCAATACCAGGATCAGCAAGGTTTCAAGAATGACAATCTTGTAGATGTCTGAATTGTTGACTGTGCGTTCGTCGACCAGTTTCGGTGTGATGCCGCCGAAATAGGTTTCGCCTTCGACAGAAGAGCTTTCAAGCAATTGCGCAATGTCATCGCGCAGCTGTTCTATGAAATCGAGCGCTTCTGTCGAGTACGGATTGAGTGCCAATGCAATGCTGTATTTCACAGTTTCTCCTTCATCTGTTGCACCCGACAAACGGGCAGAGGCGATTTCATCGTAAGCGGTCAACTCTTCGGATAGAGCGGCGGCCGCTTCTTCTGTAATCGGTTCAGCACCGACAACAAGCAATGTAGAAGGCGCAATTTCCCCTTTATCGAATTTTTGTTCGACAATTTCATAGCCAACAAGGGAAGGCATATCGTCCGGGAACGATTTTACCGTCTCAAATTCAAATTCGAGATTGAAAATATTGAGAGCCGAAACAACGAGCAATAACGTTACAAGCCCGCCGGACAACACCGGCTTGTTGACGACAAACTTCGCCACCGGTCCCCAGATGCCGTGTTTGACTTCTTTTTTATCACCAAACTTCGGAACTTTCGGCCAGAATGCCTTGCGACCGAATAACGTGAATAATGCTGGGATCAAGGTTACAGAAGCAATCATGATAATGAAAACAGCCGTACCGAAAATCGGCGCAAAATTGGCGTAATCACGGAAATCCGCAAAAAACAGGATCAGCATCGCGGCAAGCACTGTACCACCGGCAAAGAACACCGGTTCACCCGTGGCGTGCATTGCATATTTCATCGCTTCGTGTTTGCTTTCGTAATGATTTAATTCTTCGCGGTAACGGGAGAACACGAACAGCGAATAATCGATGACCGCCGCAAACAATAGAATGCTCATGATCGATGTGGTCTGGCTGGTCAATTCAAGGCCACCGGCACCCATGAACGCTAGTGTCTGGTTGACGACCTGATAGACGATTCCCGTCGCCAACAGGGGAATGATTGCCAGCAGCGGCGAACGGTAAATGACGATGAGCAGCACCAAGATAATTAGCACAGTTGCGATCAATAAAACGAAATCCGCTTCTTCAAACAGTTTCACTGTGTCACCGGCAATGCCCGCCGGTCCGGTGATATAAAATTCCATACTAGCGGAAGATGCGGCAATATCACTGCCGATTTCACTGGCACGGTCATTGATTTCAGAAAAATCCGCGCTGCCAAGACCGGCTTCAAGCGTCATCGGCACAATCATCGTCGTGCCATCTTCCGAGTAAAAACCTTCCAGTGCTTGCGGCGGCAGCTGGCTGATGTCGACTATCGAATCAATGCCTTCGATATTGTCTGCATTTATGGCAGCCAGGATTTCCTGAACCCTTTCGACTTCGACGTCGCTATCGGTATTATGGAAAACAAGAATGCCGGGAGTTCCCTGGTCATCCGGGAAATATTCCTTCAATTTCTGATCCGCGATGATCGACTCGGCATCATCCGGCAGCGATTGAAAATTCGCCACTTTGTAATCATTCAGGGTTGGTCCCATACTGAGCCCGATCATTACAACGAACCAAAGGATAATCGTAATCCACACGCCCCGTTTTGTTGAGACCCAGTCGGTGATCGGGTTTAAAAATCTGTTCATATATGCCACTCCTCTTTCTGTCTCATACTGTTTCCACCCCAGCATAACGGGCGAATATAAATTGAATATCAATTTTTGGTGGCAAAGAGATGAACGTTGAGGGGGAGTGTAAAAGGAATAAAAAAGAAATCCTGCTATTCCGTTTTAGTCTCCTGCTATCGGGAATAGATAGATAACATGAAAGAGGAGGGATTGGATTGGCAAAAGACAAGAACAAAGATGAACTGCAGACGCACCAGCGTGACTTGGAACTGAGACAGGAAGCCAGCGACTACAAAGCAGATATCAACCTTTCCGCGGAAGAACTCCAAGACACGGATAACGATAATAATGAGGAAAAGAAAGACGCCAAAAAATAGAATGAACTCGATTTCCACCCGTATGCCGGATACTCCCGGCTGCGGGTTTTTATTGGTTTAAGCTATATCAGCAGCTTGAGCTACTGGTTGTAACTTTGGAAATGCCGGAACGTCCAATGAATAAAGGGGGAGTCCAGTAATGAAGAAAGTACTTATTCTCGTGTTTCTCACCTCTTTATTCCTGATTCCCGGCAAAAGCTTTGCCTTATCCTGTGTGGAACCTCCACCACCCGACGTTGCTTATGATGAATATGACGCTGTGCTGATTGGGAAAGTGGGAAATATTGACAGCAATTCTACGCGTAAAAAGCTGACGATTGAGGTCGAAAAGAGTTTTAAAGGTGTAAACGAAACAACGATCACCGTTACCGAAGACGTTACATGGGGAGAAAGCCAGGAGAACGCGACATATCTGTTCTTCCTTGATAAAGAAGGGGAGAAATGGATTCATCCGCTGTGTTCGCCAACCACCCATAACACGGATTTGGCTGATGAATATTTTGCTGACAAGGAAGAACTCACTTTACAGGATGTTGAAGCAGTCGACGGCGCATCGGATAACACGGTTATCATGGTTCTGGTAGCAATTCCAGTGGTTGCGATAATAGCGGGTGTCTTGATAACATTGATAAAAAGGAAAAGCAGAATTTAAAAAGGAGCGAAAATATGAAAATTTTCGAGGAGTTTTTGCAGGGAATTGACGATCCGAGCCAGCGGGACCGGACTGAGGAAGTGTTGGCGTGGACAGCGAAAACCTACCCGCATCTCGAGCCGGTACTCAAATGGAACCAGCCGATGTTCACGGATCACGGCACATACATCATCGGTTTCAGTGTTGCTAAGAAGCACATGTCGGTCGCACCGGAACAGGCGGCGATGGCACGTTTTGAAAAAGACATCGAGCAGGCAGGCTACGAGCACACGAAAGAATTGTTCCGCATCAAGTGGAAGAGCCCGGTGGATTATGAACTGCTTGAAAAGATGATCGAGTTCAATATTAAGGATAAGGCAGACTGCCCGACGTTTTGGCGGGAATAAGAATAATTGTAATAACAGAACCGCCGGCTTCTCTTCCGAGAGGCTGGCGGTTCTGTTTGGGTTTTCTACATTTTTATTGCCATACGTTTTGTCAACAGCCGCATCACTGCAAGTAAAGTAGCAATCAGGACCAGTGAGCCGGTGATTGCAATGGCAGGGGCGGGGTCCGCTGGAATATTAGGGATCCAGGGAATTGCTGTGTTGATGTCATTCTCTCCCCAGAAATAGCCATTCAGGCTGAGGGCAATGATTGCCGCAGCGATAAACAGAAAACCGATGATCCAACCGAAGCGGTAATAGCCGACGCCGATCAGCCAGCCGACAAGGTAGCAGGTGAAAATATTCAGCACATAGATAGCTGTTTCCAGCAGCCACTCTGAACTGGAGCCAAACGAAGTGAAGTTAAACGGCAATGCCGTGTATTCGGTAAGCAAAAACTCGATGCCGTTCAGAACAAGCGCGATCAAAGTAAGGAAGAGCGCCAAACCCAATGCGGAGCTGGCAATGCCCAAATAGACATCTTTTCTGGTAACGCCCTGCTGCACATGGGATGTAACGAACACGTATACAGCCATAATGCCACATACCAGCATGAAAATTGCAGTTGAGTAGCGGGAGAATTCAAAAAAACCGACGATCAGATTCTGATTATTTGTGTTGAAAAACAGCACAATGACATGGACGGCGGCAAGTATACCTAAAAACCATATACTCCATTTGAATTGCTCGTAAAAGATGTCGAAAGCAACTTTTGGATTGAACTTTTTTTGTTTCATATTATTGTTCCTCCTCTGTTAAGTGGATGAACAGGTCCTGCAGCGAGACGGGACCGATGTCGAGGCCTTGCTGCCTGGCAGCGGATATCCGTTGTTCATCCAGAACGCCATAGACCATGACATTTTTCGTTCCGCCCAGTTTTTGCTCATTCAGTATTTTCATGCCGGAAGTGAAATCATCGATTTGGTCAGCTGTACCTGTTATTGATGCGCCGCGTGCAGTGAGAGTTTCATAATCTTCGTTCAGAATCAATCGGCCCTGATCGATGATGACGACATTGTCAAAAAGATAATCCATTTCCGAGACAAGGTGCGTGGACAGGATGAAAGTCCGTGGATGTTCCGCCTGGTCCGCAAGAATTTCCTGATAGAAGATTTCACGGGTCGGTGCGTCCATGCCGAGGTACGCTTCGTCGAAAATTGTAATCGGAGCTCGGCTTGCCAAACCCATGACTGCATTCATCGCCGATTGCATCCCTTTGGATAATTTATGAACCGGCTTATCAAGCGGGAGCTTAAAGCGTTTCAGCAGATAATCGGCGTAGTCCTTGTCGTAATTTGGACGGCGCCGTTCCACAAACTCCAGCATGGCCGGAATTTTATCGTATTCCTCAGCGTAACTTTTATCATAGACGAACATGACCTGCTGCATTTTATCCTGATTTTCAAATACGGGTTCATCGTCAATTGTTACTTCCCCGAGCGTCGGTTTACGAAAAGCGGCAATCAGCGACAGCAGGGAAGTTTTTCCGGCTCCGTTTCGTCCGATCAGCCCGTGGATTTTCCCGGCTTCCAATGTCAGGGTAATGTCTTTTAATGCTTCGAATTTCTTGAATCGCAATGTGATGTTTTGCAAGTTGATTTTGTCAGCCATCATCCTTCATTTCCTTTCGTGTTTTTTATCAATTGGATTATTTCCTCTTCGGTAATCCCCAGCTTTTCAGCTTCCTGCACAAGCCCTCTGACGTAATTATCGACAAACGCTCTTTTGCGCTGGTTGACTAACGTTCCTTTGGCTCCGTCTGCCACAAACATGCCAATCCCTCTTTTCTTGAATAAGATTCCTTCTTCCACCAACTGGTTGATGCCTTTTGAAACGGTCGCGTGGTTGATCTTATAGAAATTGACCAGCTGATTTGTTGATGGTGCCTGTTCACCTTCTTTTAATTGGTCATTCACGATCTGGTCTTCGATCAATTCACGGATCTGTGTGAAAATTGGTTTATTCGAATCAAGAACATTGCTCAATAGAAACACCTCCTGCCACTTTGGGTATAACGGTTATATACTTATGTGTATAACCATATATCCGTATCTTTTATTTGTCAATCCCCGAAGCTTCATTTCAAATAAAAAAAACCTTCATCAATCTTTCTGATGAAGGTTTTTAGGTTTCAAATTGTATTACTCTTCCCGCACGTCCAAACTGATGGGGCGAATGAATCCCCAAGGTGCAACATCAATGGTCACTTGCAGATCAACGGCTTGTTCCAGTTCAGGTCCGCGTCCCTGCTCGACATAAAATTGTTCGAGCTGTGGTGCAGTGATCCGGTTGCCGAATGAAGACCCGCTGATCGCTCCGAAGAACGGTTCATCTTCAATCCGATCAATAACGGCAAAACCATCAGGACCTTCTTTCAAGGTGAAATAAACCGGGCCCTCAAAAGAGCTGCCCTGCGTATTCAAATCGGGATATTGCAGCATGACGTATTCTCCGTAAAAAGGGTCGAACGGATCAAAAGGTTCTGCCCTTAACGTATATTGCTCCCCGAACCAGGAGGCGGCATAAAAAGCGGCAACTAGAACCACGATGAAAACGGTTAAGAGAATTGGCAATAACCAAGCTTTTGATTTCATGTTGCTGCACCTTCTTTCCTGCGGTTCAGCCACCAGCCGGCGCCGGACAAAGCAAACAATAGAAGTGCGCCAATCAGGAAGAACAGCGACATATCAAGCCGTTCCCAGGCATAGATGACGTAAATCACAAATTGGACGATGACGAAATAGACGAAACCGGGGGCGAGTGGTTTATCTTCTCTTTGTGCGATGACCAGGTACGCGAGGGCACTGAGTTCCGCAACAATCGCCAGTGCAATCGCTGTCTCGTCAAACAGCAGCAAGCCCATTGCCCCGAGAATGGAAATCCACATAATGCTCTTGAATTTCAGGAAAGTCAGCGCCAGCACGGCAAGACCGGTCACAGCGAGTGCGATCGACTCCGGCCAGTTCAGGTCGACAAGCGACATATCCGTTTCTCCGCGGACCGCCAGATAGACGACCAGCATGATGGCACCGAATATCAGGTAGAGCGGTGAAATCAGGCGTCGAGTATCGGCTGGGATAAGGAACAGCAGGAGCACCAGCACGAACAGTGTCCAAATCGGCCAAAACGGACTGTGATAAGTGACCAGATCCCACATCAGCAGACCCGAGAAGAACAAGAGCATCCAACTGAATATTTTCGGTGCGGCATCTTTGCTGAAATAAAACCAGGCGAGCGTTATCAAAATGAAGATGCTCCATTCAATCCAACCCGTAAATGGTATAAATGAAATAAGGGTGTTGGCACCAAAAACAAATGCAATGATTGCATAAGCCATATGGCGCCAGGTGAAATAATGGGCGAGAGCTGTGATGAAAATAGCCCATGGCAGCACAGAATTGGAAAGATTAAAATGGAAAGTCTGTGCAGTGACAAGAATTGTTGCGCCGAACATCGCCAGACCGAGAAGCCTGAAAATGACCGGCTGTCCAAAATGTTTCTTTTCGGAAAAATAAGCGAGCACATAAAAAATCCACATCAATATAACAACCAAAGCGACTTTCATCAATTCCGGTATCGCCTGCCAATTGGCCGCGATAAAGCTGAATACCGCGAGGGCGAAGAAAATGAGCCCAATCACCAATAACAACGGAATCTTCCTCTTTTGGGGCTGTCCCTTTTCAAACGCCAGAATACGGTCACTGGCCGTTTGATCGATCAACCCCTCATTGCGCCATTGACTTAATTTTCGTTCCAGATCCATAATGGCACCTCCTCAATCTTACCTTCATTATAATCCTCAGTTGACTGAATAGATAGATTATAGATAGGGCAAATGATAGAAATTTTTAGACCCTCAATGCGAGTGAAAATGGGCCTATAAATAGTGGGGTAGAAGGATTCTCAGACAGGAGGGAGTTCCTTTTCCAGCAATAGAAAAACCAATTGACTCAAAATCAATTGGTTTAGATAATCCTTTTTTTTTGGTGGATGAATCAAGGGATGAATCCTATTATTTCTTTAACTGCTAAACCCGCAATGACCCGCGAAACCCGCGGCTGGCATAATACGAATCAGCACCATTATGGTAGGTGAAAACCTGGCCATAACGGTAATCGCAGAAAATTGCACCACCGTGTTCGCGAATGTTTTCAGGTGTCAGCACCCAGCTTGATGTTTTGCGGTCAAACTCACCCAACGTGTGGAGCGCACGATACTCATCTTCTGAAATGACTTCGATGCCCATCTCAGCTGCCATATCCATGACGGTATTTTCCGGTTTGAATTTCTTCCGCGCTTCCCAGGCTTCCCGGTCATAACAAAGACTGCGGCGGCCTTTCGGCGTTTCGGGCGAACAATCATAAAAAACATAATTGTCATTATGCGGCTCCAAAACCACAACATCGGGTTCGCCGCCCGTTTCCTCCATTTGTAACAGTGACCACAGTTTATCTGGATTCGCTTCCAGCTTCTCCTGCAGTTCGTTCCACTCGACACCTTCATGGCGATTCATATTCTTCTCGAAACGCGCTTTCAGTTTGCCGAGCAATTCCTCTTTTTGTTCAGGAGACAATTCCTTTTTGGCCATCAGTGTTTTCCTCCTCAATAAGTAATTTATTCTTAGTTTAAGTATATACATGAAATAATGAAACCTTTTGCCTCAGAAAAACGTAAAATTGAAAAATGACAAAGGCTGGTGAGCGGGATGACAAAGGAGCTTCGAAAGAAAAGAGATCGCGGGTGGATTGCGGACTTTTTGGTGGTGGCCGGGGAATTACTGCTTTTTATTCCAAAAGGAATTTTCCGTCTGATCAAAGAAATCTTTTAAGTTGGAACACGCAAGTTCGATGAATGCAGGAAAATCTTGCGGCATGAAGAAGCTCTTATATATAGAAGGAGATTGCCCGATTCGTCCACCACAGAGATTTTCAGGATTAATGCCCGGCCGGAAAGGGTACTTTGATTTTAATACTGAATCCCCGCACAGCGGGAATAAAACGATGAGGAGAATGATGATGGAAATCTTAAAACGCTTCAGAGATATTATGACGAGCAATATTCATGCGATGCTGGACCAGGCGGAAGATCCGGAAAAAATGATCGACCAGTATTTACGTGATTTGAACAGCGACCTTGGCAAAGTGAAATCGGAAACGGCAGCAATTATGGCAGCGGAAAAACGTGAGCGCCGCGAGTTGGCGGATGTGCAAAAAGAAATTGGCGATATGCAGCGCTATGCAGTCAAGGCACTGGAATCCGGCAACGAAGACGATGCCCGGAAATTTTTGCAGCGCAAAGCGGAACTCACTGAGCGTGAACAGGGGCTTCACACGGCAGTCGAGATGGCAGCGGCCAATACACAACAGATGCGTCAGATGCACGATAAGCTGGAAGAGGACATCGGTGAACTTGAGTCGCGCCGTGCAGAACTTAAGGGTAAAGCTTCCGTCGCTAAAACGCAGAGCCGCATGAACGAATTCAATTCCTCGATGGGTGGTGCCGGAGAACGGATTTCAGCGTTTGATGCAATGGAAAAGAAAATCAACCAGCAGCTGGATGAAGCAAATGCAATGTCCGAGTTGAACAAGAGCTCAAGAGACTCTGTCCAGGATCTGGCAAAAAAATACGACAGCGATTCGAGTGTGGATGACGAGTTGGAATCACTGAAATCAGGTGCCAATGTTGATGATGAATTGGCAGCGCTGAAATCCCAAGTCAATAAAAGCGAATAATGGGAAGCAAGAGGACGAGAAATTTTGCGCTGAAGGGAGGCGGACAGGTTGGTCATTCATTATAAATGCCCGAACTGTGGCTCGGACATGGCGTTCGATGCCACCTCCGGCAATTTAAGCTGTCCAAACTGCGGACGGCAGGATGATATCGAGACGTTTCCCGAAGAAAATATTCTGCAGAAATTCGCTCCTGATGAAGCAAAGGAATATCATTGTGAAAACTGCGGAGCTGTGCTGCTGACAGAAGCCGAAACGACCGCAACCAACTGCAGCTTTTGCGGGGCACCGGTGCTTCTCGCAGATCGCTTGACGGGCGACCTCGCACCGGCGAAAGTGATTCCGTTCACAATCACCAAAGACGAAGCCGTCGCAGCTTTCCGGAAATGGACGAAAAACGGCCGGTTGACGCCCAGAGGGTTTATGACCGGCGACCGGATCAAGAAAATGACCGGCATGTATGTGCCATTTTGGCTTTATGACATTGACGGCAATGCCGAAGTGGCGGCAATCGGCACCCACGTACGCAGCTATCAGCAAGGCGATACTATAATCACGGAAACCGATTTTTACGACGTCTACCGTGAAATCGATTTGAGTTACTTGAAGGTGCCGGCGGATGCCTCCGAAAAAATGGACGATGAGCTGATGGATAAGCTGGAGCCGTATGATTACAGTGATTTGAAGGATTTCCGCATGCCATATCTTGCGGGTTATCTTGCGGAGAAATACGATTACGACGACAATGAGCTGTTTTCCCGTGTGGAATCGAAAATCGTACCGTATATCGATTCCTATATCGGCAGCACGGTGACCGGCTATTCCACCGTCAGCTATACAAACAAACAGATCAACGCCAATAAGAAAAAAGTCTATTACACCTTATTTCCGGTGTGGATGGTCTATTACGATTTCGAAAATAAGGAACACACTTTTGCGATGAACGGCCAGACCGGCAAAGTGGTCGGCAAGCCGCCAATCAGCGGGGGCAAAGTGGCCGCCTGGTTCACCGGCATCGCGGTGTCAACATTTGCGGTCTTGAAAGCCATCTCCTATATGGTGGGAGGTGTTCTTTGGTGAGCTTACTCAAATTGAAACCGTTATTCCTGTTTTTATTGCTTCCCATTCTGTTGTTGGTGAATGGACCAATCGTCTTTGCCCAAATTGATCAGCGTATTTACGATGAGGCGGGGCTGCTGAGTGAGCAGGAAATCAGTGACCTCGAGGCCTACGCGGCGGAAAAGAGCCAGGAACAAGGAGCGGATTTTCTGTTGCTGACAACCGACAGCATGGACGGACAGACGTTTGAAATGTATATGGGCGACTTTTTTGACGACCTGGCAGACGCCAGCGGCCAGGAGAATGCCGTCGTAATGACCATTGACATGGGCAGCCGCGAATTTTATGTGGCCGGATTTGGTACGGCGGAAACACGTCTAGACAATGAACGCGTGGAACTGGTGCTCGACCGGGTCGAGCCATATATGGTGGACGGGGAGTATGCCGGTGCATTCCGTGAAACAGTGTCATCCGCTGACCGTTATATGGAATACCGGCCGGGCGTCAATCCCGAAAGCTTTTTCCTGAAGACATGGTTCCATGCAGCGGTGGCATTGCTGCTCGGCGGTGGCATCGTCGGTTCAATGCTGTATAATTCGGGCGGCCGCGTTACAACGACGCCGGCAACGTACATCGACCGGGACCATACGCGCGTCACAAGGGATTCAGATCGTTTCCGCAATAAAACCGTCACCAGACGTAAAATTCCTAAAAAAGATAATAGCGGCGGGGGCTTCGGAGGCGGCGGCATGACCGGCGGTGGCCGATCCTTCAGTGGGGGCGGCAGAGGTTTCTAAGGGATTATTGACATAAAGGAAGGACTGAACAATATGGTGTTTTTCGGCAATCAATTTGCAGATGTTGTGGAATGGGAAGAATTCCGCGAAGACATGATTTTTTATAAATGGGCCAATAAAGAAGTCAAAAAAGGCAGTCGACTGATCATCCGCCCTGGACAGGATGCGATTTTCCTCAATAACGGCAAAATCGAAGGCATTTTTGAAGAAGATGGCGAATACGATATCGCATCCGAAATCGTGCCATTCCTGTCGACATTGAAAGGGTTCCGTTTCGGCTTCAACAGCGGCATGCGCGTCGAAGTGCTGTTCGTCAACACGAAGGAATTCGTCGTCCGCTGGGGGACGCAAAATCCGATCAATATCCCGGCACCGGGCCTTCCCGGCGGCATGCCGATCCGCGCAAACGGAACGTTCCAATTTAAGGTCAACGATTACATCAACCTGATCGACAAAATTGCGGGTGTGCGTACGAGCTATATGGTTGAAGATGTGAAAATCCGCATCACGGCTGTGCTGGATCAATTGCTGATGAAGTGGATTCCAAAAGAAGGCAAGGATATGTTCAATCTCCAGGCCAACGCCCACGATATCGCAAAAGGCATCCAGGACGATCTCGATATGCAAATCATGGACGACGGCATGAAAATCACCGGCTTCCAGATCATGAGTTTTAATTATCCGAAGGAAATCCAGGATATGATCAATAAAAATGCATCCCATGGCATGGTGGGCGACGTATCGAGATACCAGCAATTGTCTGTCGCCGATGCGATGGGCAAATCTTCGGGATCGAATACGGCGTCCGATATGGCCGGTATGATGATGGGCATGAACATCGCGAAGGAAATGATGGACGACCAAAAAGATTCGAGTGACGGCGGCGGTGAATCGAAGAAAGAAGCTGGCGGTTCCGGCGGCAAAGCCCCGAATTTCTGCCCGAATTGCGGCCAGAAAGTGGATGGCGCTAAGTTCTGTCCGAACTGTGGTCAGAAGCTGGCGTGAATTGCATGATGAAAATAAGTGTAGAATCCGCACCACCGGGTAAACTGTGAGTAAATGATTTTTACCAGGAGGGATTTCAATGGCCAGAAAAGGGACAGCGGGGCGAACACCCGAAAAGCAGGTAGGTGCCCGAGAATCCGGGATTGATAAAGCCATCAACAAAGCGAAAGATGCTTTTGACGGCGATAACGAAGCAACTGCCTACGGAGAAGAAAAAGGCAGAGATCAACAGGAAGATGCAAAAGAGTATTCCAAAAAAGCAGCGGACGAACGTCCGAATAACGCTCGTAAAAATGAATAATATTGCGTGAAAAAAAGCGATGTCTTCCACCCGTTTCGGGAAGAGGCATCGCTTTTTTATTGTGTTCAGTATTTATACGATTGGCCACCGCCGGTGATGAAAACTTTGTCCGTGTAATTGATCATTTTCCATCTCTCCTATTTTGATGTGCTAAACTGAAATGAAAGTATCCATTTTTTGTATACTCGTGCTGAAACGCTCTTAATCAGCCGGACAATCAGGAGGTAGTCATTTGGACAAATTACTGGCAAGCATGAAAATTATCGGAGACGACACGATTCAGCGTACGCAATTGAGACATCGCATATCGCTGGTGAAATCATTTCAATTGAAAGAAGGGATGCGCGTTCTTGAAGTGGGCTGCGGCCAGGGAGATACAACGGTCGCACTGGCCGATGCTGTCGGGGAAACGGGCCATGTGCTCGCGGTGGACATCGCAGATCCGTCTTACGGAGCGCCGATTACACTCGGGGAAGCGACCGAAACGATTGCCGCTTCGGCACTCGGGAGCCGGGTGACATTCAAACTCGATACAGATCTGCTCGATTTGCCGGAAGAAAAATTTGATGTGGCAATTCTGTCCCATTGCTCCTGGTATTTCCGTGATCCTGAGCAGCTGCTGACTTATTTGAAAAAGTTGCGCCGCATGGCAGACCGCATTTGCATCGCCGAATGGGATCTCCATTTTACACGCATGGGGCAACGGCCACATTTTGCCGCTACTGCCATTCTGGCACTATACAGTGAATTTATTGAAAATGAAGGCAATATTCAGCACGTGTTCGATTCACATCAATTGCACTCCATGCTTGAGGAAGCGGGGTGGACGGTGAAGCGAACCGCCGTCGTTGCTGCCGGTTATTTGCAGGACGGTGCATGGGAAGTGGGTTACGCGAAAAGTGTCCGTTCTGAATTCACCGGCACTCCGCGGCGGGTCCAGTCGCTGGCGAATAGCCTTTATGCGCTGCTGGAAGCGGAAGCGGTGGAAAGCTTGAACAGTGTTGTGCTGGTCGCGGAATAAAATAAAAGCAGGAAGGAGTGGCCGCTCTGATCTATGTTGCGCTGTTGCGTGGAATTAATGTCGGCGGGAAAAACAAAGTGGATATGAAAGAGTTGAAAGGTGTATTTGAAGAGACTGGAATGACTTCGGTCAAAACTTATATCAATTCCGGAAATATCATTTTTGCAGACAGCCATCGCAGGACTGAAGAGCTGCCCGCCATTTTGGAACAGGCAATCCTGACTCACTTCGATTTGAAGATAAAGGTGCTGGTGTACGGCTTCGACGGTTTCCAGCGGATTGCCGAAAGCATACCGAATGACTGGTCAAACAACAATGACATGAAAAGCGATGTCTGGTTTTTGTGGCCGGAAGTGGACGGAGATTCTGTACTGAATCAGCTGGTTATAAAACCGGATATCGATCGGGTGAAATATGTGCCAGGGGCCATTCTATGGTCAGTCGATAAAGCCGATGTCACGAGGAGCGGCATGTCGAAAGTAGTGGGAACGGCATTATATAAACTGGTGACCATCCGAAACGTCAATACCGTGAGGAAGCTGCTCGGCTTGATGGAGGAGATGGAAGTCGGGGGATAAAGAACAGTTTGCGAGAACATAAGCTTTCACATATAAAACCAGAAAGCCCGTCACCTGCGAAACAGGGGACGGGCTTTTAGTTTTATATCCTATAGTGAGGTGCTATTTTTCCAATGGCGTTCGGCTGCAATCATTTATGTTCTTTCGTTTTGTCCCCTGAGCCTGTCACGCGGTCTTTCCAGCCATCTTTGTTTTCATTGACATAATCTGTGCCTTTGTCTTTATATTCATTGCCATGGTCGTCGAGATGAGTCTCACCTTTTTTTGTCACTTTATCTTTTACTTTGTTGAACTTGTCTTTAAAAGCCATTGCTCATTCATCCTTTCAATGGTTTTTTGTACATTGTTAAAATACCCGGGCAAAAAGGAAGTGAAACGATTTTGCTTCCTGGAACATCGAAATCGTACCTAAGGCTCAACAGATTTACTGGTATAGCCATTCTTCTTTAGTCATTTGATGGAAAATTAAGGAGTTACTGTCCTGTGAAATTAAAACGTTTTTTCGAGTATAGTTGGCGCATAAAAGAAGGAGCCCCCGCGATTGCGAGGGCTCCTGAAAGCTTGAGGTTACAGTTTCGCGAATTCTGGATCCGCTACTTTCACCAATTGTTTGCCGAGATTTGTGCCTTCGAATAATCCGAGAAATGCTTTCGGCGTATTCTCGAAGCCTTCGATAATCGTTTCTTCGTATTTCAATTTGCCTTCCTGCAGCCATTTGCCAAGATCCGTTGCTCCTGTTTTGAAGTGGGAAGCGTAATCGCCGAGAGTGAAGCCTTTCATCATCGAGCTTGTCGTGATGAATTTCCACTGGATGCGCGGCCCGATGTCGCTATCCGATTTATTATAGGAAGAAATTGTTCCGCATACGACAACACGGGCGTTTCTGTTCAGTTCCCAAATCACGGCATCCGAGACTTCGCCGCCGACATTGTCGAAATAGACATCAACGCCGTCAGGCAAGGCATCCTTCAGATCCTCATTGAAGCTGTCTGATTTGTAATTCACAGCGGCGTCAAAGCCAAGTTCGTTGATCAGGTAATCGATTTTTTCCTGCGAACCGGCAATGCCGACTGCGCGTGCACCTTTCAATTTGGCAATCTGTCCAACGACAGAGCCGACTGCTCCAGCGGCACCGGAAACAACGACCGTTTCGCCGGGCTGCGGTTTGCCGATATCAAGTAAGCCAAAATAGGCGGTGAGACCGGTCAAGCCGAGAATGCCGAGGCGCGTTGTGATCGGCGCAATTGTTGGGTCAACTTTTTGGACTTTGTCTGCTTTTGTAATCGTGTATTCAGCCCATTTCAATGTTCCGTTGACGATGTCGCCCCTTTGCAGCAGCTCGGAGTTCGATTCGACCACTTCAGCCAGAACGCCTCCCGAAATCGCTTCGTTCAATGCGAACGGCGCGACATAGGATTTCACATCTCTCATGCGGCCGCGCATATATGGATCGACTGACAGGTATAAAGTTTTCAGCAGCACTTCACCTTCTCCAGGTGATGCGATTTCCTTTTCGACAAAAGCGAAATCTTCGTTTGCCGGTGTGCCTTCCGGGCGATTCGCCAAGTGGATTTCTTTATATGTTTTCGGTGTCATGTAAATTCCTCCTCAAAGTTCTATTCGCAAAAAGCGTACCATTGTAAAACAATGGAATCAAAAATTGGAGCCTGCAAGCGAGAATTCTTGTAGTGGCTGGGTGTGTATGCTATTTTGAAATAATTAAGAGCAAAAGAAAAGAGGAACATATATGAACCCGAAATATCAATCTTTATTCAAAGAAATCACCTTGCCGAACGGTGTGGTGCTGAACGACCGTTTAGGTGTTGCACCGATGACCACGTATTCAGGAAATCCCGATGGAACCGTATCGGATGAGGAACTTGTCTATTATCGCCGCCGTGCCAACATCGGCAGCTTATATATTTCAGCGTGTATCGCCGTTTCCGAGAACGGCATTGCGTTTCCGAACCAATTTATCGGCTTCACTGATGATGTGATGCCGCGTTTGAAACAATTGGCTGTGGAGATGAAATCTGCCGGCAATAAAGCCATTCTTCAAATTCAGCACGGCGGTCGCCAAGGCCAACCGGATTTGATCAAAGCGAATGAAACCGTGGCCCCAAGTGCGGTTGAAGGACCCGCTGGCAAACCGACGCCGCGCGCATTGACGGGGGACGAAATCACCGCCATCATACGTGATTTTGGTGAAACGACGCGCCGGGCAATCGAAGCCGGTTTTGACGGCGTGGAAATTCACGGCGCCAATACGTATCTGATTCAGCAATTCGTATCGGAAATGACAAATCGCCGTGACGATGAATGGGGCGGCAGTTTGGAAAATCGCCTGAAATTCCCGCAGGCAGTTCTCGCGGAAGTGAAACGAGTGGCAGCAGAATTTGCGGATGATGAATTCATCATCGGCTACCGCCTGTCACCGGAAGAATACAGTGAGGCAGGCGTCGGCTACACGATCAACGAAACGAAAGAATTGACCGACAAGTTGATTGCAGGCGGTATCCATTACCTCCACGTGTCACTGATGGATTTTCAAAAACTGCCGCATCACGATGAAGCGGAAGGCAGTATCGTTGAAATCCTATCGAAACAAATTGCGGGCCGCGTTGCGTTTGTCGCAGTCGGCAGCGTTAAAGAGCCGGAAGAGGCAGTTGCCGCACTGGAAGAAGGCGCTGATATTGTTGTCATGGGACGACAGGTGCTGATTGATCCCGAGTGGACCGACAAAGTGAAGCAAGGCAAGGAAGCCGAGATCAATGAAATGATACCGCAGGAAATGGTCGGCAAGATGGATATTCCGTCGTTGATGTGGGAAAGAATCGGTGCTGCTAGAATGGTGAAAGCGGAAGAAGTTAAGGCCTAACAATAAAAAAGCTCCCGGACCAAATTTGGTCCGGGAGCTTTTTTCAATTTTGTGTCGAAATGGACGGCTGGTATTGGCTGTGAAGAAGGTAGAAATTAAGTGAATGAAGCACACAAAGGTTTATTAAAATCCCAAATTCGCTTAGAGTAAAAGAAAGAATTAGTCGCAGAGGATGAAACCAATGAAAGTTTTTGCTTCCCATGATGAACAGATTACAATACTTCAGAACCGCGGGCTGCTGGTACCGGACAAGGCGGCAGCCCGGCGCATCCTGTCGCGCGAGAATTATTACGCGCTCATTGACGGTTATAAAGAGCCGTTTTTGGAGCGCGATGAGCGGCTGAATCCGTACGGATTGGAGCAATATCAGACGGGGACCGAGTTCGGCCATATTTATGCGCTGTACCGCTTCGACCGGGAACTGCGCATGCTGATGCTCAATGAGTTGCTGAAGTTTGAAAAGAATATCAAGTCGAAAGTGGCATACCGCTTTTCAGAGAAGTTCCGGGAAACCGACAGTTTTTTGGAAGCCGCCAATTACAGCCAGGACTCGGAGCGCCATCATGAGCGCGACCGAATCGTTTCGACGCTCTATAATTTGATCAAAAGCCATAAGAAGCGCGACCGGGTAAAGTATCCCGCCATCCGTGAATTTTTCGATAAGCACCGCAACGTGCCGCTGTGGGTGCTCGTCAATTTCCTGTCGCTCGGCCAGATCAGCAATTTTTATTCCGTAATCGACGATGAGTTGCGGGAACGGATTGCCAAAGATTTTGCCGACGAGTTCAGTGAGGAATATGAACCGATTCAGCTGAAGGCGATTGAGCTGGACGCGATATTGCGCATCGCTTTTCCGTATCGCAACAAGTCCGCGCATGAAGAGGTGTTGTATCGGTATCGATTGCCGCATCCGGAAGATCTCGAAGTGGTCGACGCGATGCTCCGTTTACCTGCGGGAAGCCTGGGCAAAGGAACGGTTTACTCAATGGTAAGCGTGTTGCGGCTGGTGCTGGCGAAAGAAGAATACGAAGTGTTTGCAAACGAGCTGGAGCGGCTGATGCAGGAATTGAAGGGCGCATTGCCGGGCCGCGCATATGGCATGGTCATGCGGGATACGGGATTGCGGGAGAATTAGAAGTTAAGAGAGGCGAAAGCTTTTCATTTTTATGATCTTATGATGCCCAAGCCCATGCATCACCCGAAATTCAACAAAAGGCTCCGCGCATGCGCGGAGCCTTCACTCGTCCATCAACTGGCTTCCGGAAAGTCATTCTCAACTTTCTCGGTCACCCGATCAATGATTATTTCATTGTATAGAAGATCCTCATCAAGAAGGATCATATAGCCTTCAAAAGGTGAATCTGAGTTAATCAGGCCGTACGCTTCGAGATACGCTTCCAGATTATAATAAGTGAAATCCATAGCCACATCTTCATCGACCAAAAGCTCAGCTTCCTGTATCAGCTCCAATGATTTCTCAGAATCGACCAGCAAATATAATTCAGCGAGAGTGGTCAGGTCATCAATGCGGTAAGCGGGATCGCTGGTTTCAAGCCGGTCCTCCATGAACAGGATGGCTTCTTCGAATTGGTCCTGCATGAGGAAAAGATCCGTCTGCATCCAGGAAAGATGGTGGAGGTCCTCCTCAGAAGCGGATGCCATCAGCTGATTGATGATGGTGGCAGCTGCTGTGTAGAGACCCATATCCATTGCTTCGTAGGCCGCATCGATTTGTGCAATCTTCTCGTTACTTTCTTCGATCATGTCGTCAAGGAAGGTTTCCTGGAAGTCAGCAAGATCCATGCGGGTCGTTTCTTCCAGGAGCTCATAAAATTCGCCAGGCAGTTCCGCCGCAAGTAAAGTTTTCAGTTTGTCTTCTCCGTATTTATTGGCCAGAGATTCCACCGCCAGAAAGCTTTGGATATAAGGGTCGAACGTCCCTGTAGACGAGCTGTGAAACGAATAATCGTGATTCAATGAGGTGAAATCGATGATTTCAACATCTTCAAACTCATACCAGTCACTGGTTTCTCCAGCCAGGTATTCTGCTAAGCCTTCTTCAAACCAAAGCGGCAGCCGGGTTGCGGTTAATCTGTTCTCCTGTGCATATAAATGGCTCTGGTGATGGATGTATTCATGCAGCAGGATGACATGCCAAGAGTAATCGTCGGGAACAATATGAATCTCCTGGCTCCGGTATTCATAATAGCCCACTGCCTCTTCGTAGCCGGATGCGTCCGACAAGGTATCAAAATCGTCGTGGAATACGATGGTAAGATCGCCGAATTCCTCGGTGCCGAAGAATTCGGCAATCCGGACCTTTTCCGTTTCTAAAAACTCATCGATTTTATCAATTTCGTCCTTTGTGGAAGCCGTGTACGAATATATCACGCCGTTTTTCTCGATGCTGCCGGCAGTGTCTGGAGTCGTGCCGTTATTCCGAAGAGGCGATACAAGCACTTCCGTTTTCTCGCCAATTGTGTAATTCTCCGTAACGTCCCGCAGTTCGAGCAACGTGTTGGCAACAGCAAACAGCCCAAGTGCCGAACTGAGGTAAACTGTCAGAATGAGCAGCGCGGCGACTTGCATCCGCGTCTTGAGCCCAACATATGCAAGGTGGCCGATTTGAATTCCGTAGAGACTGAATGCCAGAATGCCGATACAAATCACGAGCAGCAGGAAGGAAATTAAAATCCCCAATATTATGCCCTGGCTAAAAATGAGCCAATAACTCCCAATGGTGAATCCAAGAAATAAAACCAGTAAAATTAAAATCTTTAATAGACCCTTCATGATATCCTCCACTTTCCAGTTCAAAATGGTTTTTTAAATTTGCCGACTGACCAAAAGGGAAGTTTCCTGCTGAAAACAGCTGCGGCTTGCTTTCTTTATATCGGATAATGTGTGGCAACATTCGATTCCTTTAGAAAAAACGCCATTAAGTTTTCTATATATTAACATTTTTTAGTCCCGGAATATATCTTTTTTCTGTTTAATAAGCTTCAATTTGACAGTTGCTGCGGTCAATTGAACGGACGATTTTCAGAAATTTATGCTTGCAGGAAAGAAAAAGGGTTTGTTCTTTCGAAATGCTTGTGCTACTCTTTGATTAACCGAATATTTACACACTGGGGGAGCCGCTTTTTGGCTGAGACAAGCATTGCTTGGACCCTTTGAACCTGATCTGGATTATGCCGGCGGAGGGAAGTGGTAGATGCATGCTTTTACCGATGCCACCACTCTGCACTGCTGTCCAATTCAATGGAAGCTGTGTATTTTTTTGTGCAAAAAAGGGGGAGAAGCGATGGCAGAGGTATGGGGCTTTATCGATTCGGGCCACTCGAGTCCGGCATTCAATATGGCTTTGGATGAACTGATGCTCGAATGGTTGAGCAAAGGGAAAATCGGTCCGACAATCCGTTTTTACGGCTGGTCGCCAGCTGGCATTTCAATCGGCAGGTTTCAAAATGCGGAAGAAAAAATCAATTTTGAACAAGCAGCCAGTTACGGGGTGGAAGTGGTGCGAAGGCACACCGGAGGACGCGCAGTGCTCCATGATCAGGAATTAACCTATAGTGTTGCAGTGCCGGAATCGCATCCTTTAATGCCGCATTCCGTAAAGGAAGCCTATCTCATCATTTCAAAAGGCTTGTTGGAAGGTTTCCGCGAGCTCGGCATCGATGCAGAATTCGCGATTCCTGGTATATCACCGAACAAAACCGATTCTGCTGTCTGCTTTGACAAATCATCCTGGTATGAACTGCTTGTCGACGGCAAAAAAGCAGCCGGCAGCGCACAGATGAGAAAAAAAGGCATCATCCTGCAGCACGGCTCGATTCCGATCGACTTTGACAGCGTGAAATTATTTGATTTATTCTGCTACCCAACCCCGGCAATAAAACAACAGGCACGGGAAGCGTTTAAAGGTAAAGCGATTGCCATCAATGAAGCGGCAGGGAGCTCAATTCATTTCGATGAGGTAAAATTCGCTTTCAAGAAGGGATTCGAAAAAGGGCTTGGGGTGGAATTAGAAACGCTTACGCTGTCAGAAGCGCAATTGATGGAAATCAACAGGCTGGCGGAAACGAAGTATAAAAATCTTGGCTTGAGTTACTCAACTGAAAAATAGGAGGAGTTCAAATGACAAAGCAGGAAGAATACATACGGAAACCGGATTGGCTGAAGGTGAAAATCAATACGAATGAATCATTCATGGGGCTTAAAAAATTGATGCGGGAGAAGAAGCTTAACACGGTGTGCGAAGAAGCGCGCTGCCCGAATATCCATGAATGCTGGAGCGAACGCAAAACGGCGACGTTCATGATTCTCGGTGATACTTGTACGAGAGGCTGCCGTTTCTGTGCTGTTAAAACCGGTTTGCCGAATGAACTCGATCTGGGTGAACCGGAACGGGTGGCGGAATCGGTTGAAATTATGGGCTTGAAACATGTTGTGGTGACAGCGGTCGCCCGCGATGACCTGAAAGATGGGGGAGCAGCAGTGTTCGCCGAAACGGTGCGGGCCATCAGAAGAAAAATGCCAGCAACGACCGTTGAGATTCTGCCTTCAGATATGAAAGGCGATTACGAAAGCCTTCATATGTTAATGGACAGTGGGCCTGATATTTTTAACCACAATATCGAAACTGTCAGACGCTTGACGAAACGGGTGCGGGCCCGCGCGATGTACGACCGTTCGCTGCAATTGTTGGAGCGGGTAAAAGAAATTGCACCAGACACACCAACCAAGTCGAGCATCATGGTAGGGCTCGGCGAAACGAAAGAAGAAATCATCGAGACAATGGATGATCTGCGCGCACATAACGTCGATATCATGGCGATCGGCCAATACCTGCAGCCAACTAAGAAGCATTTGAATGTGGAACGCTATTACCATCCGGATGAATTCGCCGAACTGAAAGAAATCGCCCTTTCCAAAGGGTTTAGCCACTGCGAAGCGGGGCCGATGGTGCGCTCTTCCTATCACGCCGACGAACAGGTCAATGCGACGTCGGCTCAGCGCCGTATCAATTATATGAAAGGCTACGAGTCTCAAGGGAAGAAATTTGAAGTGGACTCATTCTAATATAGTAGGAATATAAAGGACCATCGCTTTTGCGATGGCCCTTTATATTTTTTTTACATAGAATAAAATACTCGTTCAAAGAAACTTCTGCAAATCTCGATAGATCTCCACAATCTCAGCCTGCTTCATCCGCACAAGTCCGCTCGATGACGGAGCGACAAATTCGGCGATGCCCGGGATGACCGACTCCGACTGTTCGCCCCAGGGCACTGCACGTTTATTGCTGTATTGCTGATAAACGCCTTTGCCGACAAAGCACACAGCTTGTGGCTGATATCTCTTGATTTTTTTCTTCAGTTTTTCGGCGCCGAGTTTGTATTCGGCTTTCGTAATTTCTGCTGCTTCTTTTGTCGGTCGGGCAACAATATTTGTCAGTCCGAAACCGAGTTCCAGGAGCCGATTGTTTTCTTCCGGCAGAAATTTACGCGGCGTCAAACCAGCTTCATAGAGGATTTTCCAGAAGCGGTTATTCGGGTTGGCGTAATGATAGCCGGTTTCGGATGATCGGATACTGGGGTTGAAGCCGATAAACAGGATTTTCAGATCTGTTTCCAGGTGATCGGGAATTGGTTCCAACATGAATGACCAGCCTCTCTCTATTTTCTTTGCTCCTATCATACCTGATATTGAGCAGGATGGAACAGATGGAGAAATAAAAGAAAATAGGGAATCTCACCTTCCCCAAAAATTTTTGGAGACAGGAAAGTTTTATTACTATTCGTTTTCCGGATCCACCGAAATTTGCCAGACGATGCCGAACCGGTCGGAAACACTGCCGTATAATGGACTCCAAAAAATTTCCTGAAGCTCCATTTGAATTTTGCCGCCTTCAGCGAGACGAGTGAAAATCGTTTTTGCTTCTTCTTTATCGTCCAGTGTAAGGGTGATACTGATGCTATTTCCTTGCTGGAAAGACATCCCCATTCCCGGAGGCACATCTGAAATCATCAGGTATTCGCCGTTCTTCAACAGAATTTGCGAATTCATCACCATGTCTTTTGCTTCATCCGGAATTCCTTCCATGTCTTCTGCATTTGCTTCGCCATATGTCATTAGCCCGACCAGTTCAGCACCCAGCACATCTGTGTAGAAATGGGATGCCTCTTTGCCTTGCCCTTCAAAATTCAAATACGGAAAAAGTTTCGTAATCATGGTTTCCCTTCTTTCTTCAATTTTTCAGGCCGTTCAGATATTCGGCTAATCTGTCATAAGTTTCGGACATTCCTTCAACCGCCTGCATATCAAGAAGTCTCTGCAATTGTTCCTCGGACTCAAACCGTGTGCGTGAGGTTAGAGTCGTCTCATTTTCATCTCCGGAAAATTCCAGGTGCACCAGCATTTTCGGCATATCGGTCACTTCATTGCCAAATTGATCGGCAAAAGCGTCTTCATAAACCAACTGCTCATGAGGTTTGACTTCCTGATAAACGGCTTTGCCCCAAGCTTCCTGGCCATCCTCCGATGAGCGCATGCAATAATGCCATACACCGCCCGGTTCCACTGTCATCTCAGTACTATGCGTCTCCCAGCCTGTCGGTCCCCACCAGCGCGCAATATGATCTGGATTGACGTGCGCTTCATAGACCAGCTTTTTCGGTGCCTCGAAATTGCGTTCCATAATCAGTTCCCGCCCCTCAATGCGGGTGCGGGTATCTTTTGCTGACATTGGATAAACCTCCTTCTGCCTCAGATGACCGATCGGTTCCGACAGCCTCCTTTCTTTCGATTGACCGGTTTTTCATTTACATTATAGCAACTTTCTAAAATAATTATACAAAAATTCAGATAATTATAGAGCGAATGCCTTAAATTCTTTCACAATCAACTGTCTTAAAATCTATGCTTTTCTGCAGAAATAAAAGGGACCATCAGGAATTTGCTGGACAGTAAACCTCAAAACAATCTGTTAAAGTTATATTGCTAAAACTTGTAAAATAAATGGAAGAAAATAAGTAAAATAACACATAAAAAATAATTTATTTAGTATAATAGACTCATTAAATGTAGTGGAGTGTGAAAAATGCTAAATAAACGCCAGCGTGAATTCAGGAAAAAAATGAAGCAATCCCAAAGGAAACAGGTGCAGATTGGCGTTTTCTTTAGTCTGCTGATTCAATTGCTTCAGAACGAGAAAATGGACTACAAAATTTTGAATGATGACACCATTTCCTACGAATACTGAACAGGGAATGTAGAAAAAATAATGTGATGGGGAGATGGTGGGAATGGATTTTTCTGCGGTTTTATTTGAAAGTATTTTGAATGGGTTGGTGCCGATTTTTCAAACGTACCTATTGCCGATTTTAATCTGGATGCTTATACCGGCCGTAATCTTCAGGCTGATTTTCCAAAGCCAGCTGTCTTTCCAGCTTGGCGCACTTATTGGTTTGGCCCTCTGTTTTTTTATCGGTCCTCTTTAATGTGTTTCGAAGAATCAACCGGTTTTCATGAGGCATGCGGATTTAGACCCCGTTCCAGCAAAATGCGCATGCATTCCTGATGCAGTGATTTATTTTGATCTACAAAAAAATGCCCCGAATCGCTTCGGGACATGGGCTGAAAAACTCAAACTTAATATCTCTTACCGTGCTTTCTCTGGAAATCTTCTTCGGAAGAAAGAAGGTAAATAATGCCTTCAATGATCCCAATGACAGCTGGAATACCTGTCCAGAAAAAGAGCAGATAAATCAGTCCCTTGCCCGGTTTACCCAAATAGAATTTGTGTGCGCCAAAATCGCCAAGGAAAATAGCCAATAAACCCGCTGCTAATTTGCTTTTCATTTCGCTCATCCCTTTCTGCTTATAAGGATGTTTTCCCTTATTCTCGGATTTTAAGCTGTAAAAGACTATAAGATAGTATTATTATGAAAAAAAAACCTTTTACTTGGGAATCGATGACAGAGAATAAATGATTGTAAAAAAGTAGAAGGCGACCAGGAAAAATTGAAGTTGCCGTTTGTTATCCGTTCAATGACGCATTGTTAATATAGAACGGATGGAAAGCATGGAGCAGGAAAGACGGGGAGCTAACGAGAATAGTGTAGGTAAGAAAGATAGGCGAAATACCTTAAGGAGCAGTTTTTTTGGAAAGCGGGAAATTTGTATTGAACGGAGGAGAAGGAATGGAACTGCAAAAAGTTTTATTCGTGGTGCTCGACGAATACGCCGATTGGGAAGCGGCGGCCATTGCAGCTGCGCTGAATGAAGATCCCGAGCAGGGCGAAAAGAAATTCACCGTTAAAACGGTGTCGCTGGACGGGGAGCCCGTAAGGTCCATCGGCGGTTTTACCGTGCTGCCGGATTATTCAGTGGACACCGCACCGGATGATTTTGCCGGATTGGTTCTAATCGGCGGCAATTCGTGGAGAAAAGACGACAGCCGAAAAGTAATCGAATTGGTGCAAAAAGCGCAGGAGAAAGATGTTGTAATCGGCGCTATCTGTGATGCAACAGTATTTTTAGGGATGAATGGCATGCTGAACAATTCACCGCATACGAGCAATCATCTTGACGAACTAAAAGAAGTGGCTGCCGGCAATTACAGTGCGGAAGATTCCTATCTGGAGCAACAGGCAGTGAGAGATGGCAAATTTATCACGGCGAATGGCTCGGCCTATCTGGAATTCGGCAGGGAAGTTCTATATGCGTTGAATGCTGCATCTGAAGAAGAAATCGAAGAATGGTATAGCTTTTTCAAGCTCGGATATCATGAATTTGTGAAGAGCAAGGAAGAGCAGTGAAACCGAATAGATTTGTTTATAAAAAGGTCGCCGGTGTTGGATTTCGGTGACCTTTTCTAATTCTCTATACATCTATCAGTTCAAAGTAGTTTCGATTCAATTTCACTGCAATCGGATTGATTTCAGCAGGAATATTGGCAAAAAGGATGTACATACAGATTATATTTATAAGGGTATGAGTTACACAATATGTAATTTAAGAAGGTTGAAATATCAATGGAATGGGAAGATTCAAATGTATTATTTCCAAAAATACTGGTAAACTGGTCTAGAACTTAAAAGTAGGAGATGTGTTATGGGGGACTTATTGTTTTTCTTTTTGGAAAATATGGCGCTGATTATTGCGTTGATGTATTTAGCCATCAAAACGAGGGAAGCGGTTTTGGTGGATTGGACAAATCCGTTTAAGCAGCGAATCATTATTTCATTATTCTTTGGTTTCCTCACACTTTCTATTATGTATAATCCTTTCTTATATGAAGGAATGCGGTTGGATTTGCGTGAAGTCCCGATATTTTTCATTTCTTATGTGGGTGGCTGGCAATTTGGAGTGCTTTCTGCGATTTTGCCCGCAGGATTCCGTGCGTATCTCGGTGGCCCGACAATGGTTGTTGGGGTTTTTCAGTCCATTATCCTGCCCATAATTATCGGCAGTTTGTTCCACGAAAATAAACGCAAAGACCGATTTTTCGACATAATGAACATCAGAAAGATGATGATTGCATTTGTTATTTATGAAGCGATTAAAACGATTTTGATGCTCTTTTCGACGCCGGTCAATTTGCTGATCGCTATTGCCATGATTCTTTTTGCAGCAGTGGCAGTCTTTGCAATGGCATTGATCCTGAATGGTGAAAACCGCAGCCAGTTACTTCGAAAAGAACTGGAGTTTTATTCGAATCGAGATCCGATGACGCATTTGCCAAATATACGATTTTTTAAAAATAATATCGGCCAGCTTGTCGAAGAGCAGCTGCCAATGGCGATTATTATGATTGACGTTGATTATTTCAAAGTTTATAACGATACGCATGGCCACCAGAAAGGTGACGCTGTATTGCGTTCTGTTGCGCAGATCTTAATGGATTCCATACGAGAAGAGGATTTTGTCGCGCGCTATGGCGGAGAGGAATTTATCTGCTGCCTTGTTGCGCCTCGTGATTCAGAAGAAGCTGCGGAATTGGCGGAGCGGATCCGAAGAAACATCCAGGATTTTCATTTCGAAGGCGAACAACAGCAGCCGGAGGGAGTTCTGACAGTTTCGATCGGTATGAGCTATTCATCGGGCGGCACAGCACTTGAGGAACTGATTGAAGAAGCTGATCAGTCGTTGTATCAATCAAAACGGCAGGGACGGAACCGAGTAACATTGTTCCCTGGAATCATGGTAGAATCCAAGGAACAGGTATTAATCTTAGGAGGCCGATCATGAATAAATTAATGAAGAAGCGGATGAAAGCAATGGCGATTGACGCCGGAATCACAATGGGAATCACTGCTTTGCTGGAACCATTAGTGCGAAATAAACTGAAAAACAAAGCCGTTTATGATGCCATTGCGCCTACTATGATCTTCTGGGGATTGGAATATGCGCAGCTGCGTTTGAGCGGTCAGACAATTGGACATAAAGCCGCGGGAATTGTCATCGATACGACTGACGGCAGTGAACTGTCATCAAAGCAAATTTTTAAAAGGCTCATGCACCGTGACTCAATCAGCACGCTGTCATATTTGAGAGACCGGGGAAAATATGATTTCTACGAAGGAACCAAATTGCCGCATGATTTATATGCGGATACAGTGGTCAAGGAATATATAAAAGAAACGATGCAGCCGAAATGAAAAAAGGAAGCGGTCCGCTCAGCGGATCGCTTCCTTTTTGGTTTGGTAACCGTTGGCTAGAATGAAATAGACTGATCCATTCCATTCTATATCTAACTTGCGTGCGATAAACTTCAGGATGCGTGCGATTAAAATGATTTGCGTGCGATCCAATCGAAATGTGTGCGATAAAATCCAAGTTGCGTGCGTTCAGCTGGATTTTATTGAAAACGAGTGTTCACTTGAATGATTCGACTTGTTTAAATTTCAGCAATCTCACCGGACAGCACTCTGCGTCTGCGGCCCAGTGCATTCACCAGCATGACGCCCGCAATCGCGATGACACCACCAATCAGCGACAGTCCCGTCGGCAATTCATGAAGCCACACCCAGGACACCACGATTGCCACTGCCGGTTCCAAATAAATCAGGCTGGAGACTGAGCTGGCATTCGCGAGAGACAGCGCAGTTGCCCAAGTGACATAAGCGATCGCGGCAGGGAAGATGCCGACGTAAAGAGTCGCAAGATGCGCTTCCAATGTGGCATTTTGCAGCGTTGTGACCAGACCGGGTGAAAAATTCAGGAAAGGCAGCGTACCTGCCCAGGTGAAATAGGCGGTCAGCTCAATTGCCGAGTACTTCTTCAGCAGCGGTTTCTGGAAAACAAAGAAAGCAGCGGAAGCGAAGGCGGCGATCAGCACAAGCAATGCGCCATTCGTCAAGGTCAAGGCACCATCGTTCGAACCATATGCGATAAACAGGATGCCGATAAAACCGATGGCCATTCCAAGCCAGCCAATGCGCGTCAAGCGTTCTTTCAACACCACCGCAGCAATTAACGCTGTGAAAATCGGACCGGAACCGACCAGCATGCCTGCAGTGCCGGCCGAAATGGTCTCCATTCCGAAAGTCACGAATATATGATAGACACTGATGCCGATCCATCCAAGAATCAGCAGGCGCAGAACGTCACCCCGATGCGGCAGCTGGAATTTTACTCCCGGCCACAAGGCAATAACGAGAAATAATAACGAAGCGATCAGGAAACGGACCAGGACATTTTGTCCCGTATCGTAGCCGCCCTGAAGGCCCACGCGGATGGCCGGAAATGACGAGCCCCAGATCACCACTGAAAATAATGCTAAAGAAAAAGCTTTTGCGTTCATTCATTTTCCTCCATCAGCCATTCGGTTACTTGCAGAACAGCTCCTCCGTCTGCAGAAACAAACAGACAGCTTCTATTATATTCTTTTACAGAAATAAAGTCAGCAGGCAGGAGGAGTTGAGGCAAAGAAAAAGCAGCCTTCTGAAAAAGGCTGCGTGTGATTTATTCGACTGTATACTCGGTTTCCGCTTCGTATTGAGCGCCTTCCTGGGGTGTCAGCCATGCTGTAATCGTATAAACGCCGGATTCCAGCTCCATGGAGGGAACTTCAAATTCATATTCCAGCGCCTCACCCGCTTCGATTGTTTCCTCTCCAAGCGCCTGTATATATGAGCTTACTGAAGATAAGCGGTAAAGCTCTTCGTCCGCTTCGTTTGTAAGTGTGAAATCAAAGCGCTGGCCGCTGGTGAAATTGAAGGTCATCGCTTCATCCGTCTGGTTGTTCACAGTGTAGCGGTATAGATTATTGTCCATTTGTTCGAGCACTGCTGTCACCTCTTCCTCTGTAACTCCCTCGGACGCCCCGTTGTCATCGCCTGAATCCGATGTTCCACAGGCTGCTAAAAACGTTGCCAAAGCTATTAGAATGAATGCGGTCAAAATTTTGTTTGCGTTCATAATTATTCCTCCCCGGTTTGTAAAAGCTGTAAAGTTTTCAGTATTTACTATTTGACCGCATGACCGGCAAAAAAGTTACAGGATAAGAAAGAATAATAGCTCCCGCAGGACATTCTTGCGTATAATGAACATACGCCAAAGGAGGATTGCCCCTTGTCTGAAATGTTGAATGATTTCACAAGCGCCATCGCCAATAAAACCAAATGTCTCGCTTCAAGCACTGTCATCATGCTGAAATACATGGCATTAATACTCGTGCCGCTGTATATACTCTATCTGATTATGAGTTGAAGCTCCAAAATGTCTGGAATTAAAATAATCCAAGGAAAAAGCAATGCTTATTCCTTGGATTATTTTTTCTGTTTCCATTACATTCTCACGTAATGGATGCCAGATAAATCGTTTTCACTGATTCTTTTATCATTGCATTAAACTCATCATCTGATTGGTTCGCGTTCAGGCCTTCGGATAAGCCTCTTGAGAAACTGGCAATTAAGCCTTCGTTGGCTGTCAGTTTCAAATTGGCCTCGTCTCGGGTATAGCCGCCGGAAAGGGCAACGACCCGGAGCACACGCGGGTGTTCAATCAATTCCTTATAAAAATTATCAACGCTTGGAATCGATAATTTGAGCATGACGTTTTTGTCTTCACTCAAGTTATTCAAATGATCAAGAATTTCCTTCTTGAGGATTTCTTCAGATTGCGCTTTATCTTCGCTGCGGATATTGACTTCCGGCTCAATAATCGGCATAAGCCCTGCCGCCAATATTTGATCAGCTACTTCAAATTGTTGTTCCACAACTTTTTTAATGCCGTCTGCGTTGGCTCTATTGATAACGGAACGCATTTTTGTACCGAAGACGTTGCGCTCGTTTGCGCGTTTCAGCAAGTCATCCAAACCGGGATTCGGCTTCATCAGCTGAACGCCGTCTTGCTCATCGGCGAGGCCTTTGTCGACTTTCAGGAATGGTACGACGCCTTTTTGTTCCCAAAGATAATCCGGAGTGTATTGCCCTTCGACTTTCCGGTCCATCGTCTGTTCAAACAGGATGGCGCCGAGAATCGACTCGGAGTTGAAGGCGGGTGCTGTCATGACGCGTGTGCGCATTTCATGGATCAAATCGTACATTTCATCTTCGTTCGAATAAGAATCTTCCGAGACACCATATTGTGCCAAGGCTTTCGGTGTGCTGCCGCCACTCTGGTCGAGCGCTGCAATAAACCCTTGTCCATTTTTCACGAGTTCAAATTGTTCTTGATTCATTTTCCCAGCTCCTTTGATTAGTTTGAGAGATACAGCATTGATCAATAGAGTATACACTGAATATTGTACCAATAATTGGAGTATTCATCAAAAATGAAGGGTATTAAGCGTTACCAATAGTCACGCATGCCTGCAATGAAATGCGGGTAGTGTAAAGAACAGGAACTAACTGACCGCAAAAACGTATAGTATTACAAATAAATTTACAGGAGGCAGGCATGCAGAAATTCTATCTCTATTTACTCATATTCCTGATTGCGTTATTATTGGCGGCTTGTGGCGAACCGGAACAGGAACAAACAGCTGCGTCCGAAACGATTATCCAAGTGACGAATAATTCAGCCCGCCAAATTACTTCAATCGAATTAAAGCTATACCAGAATGATAAAGTCCAGGCATCTCCGACTGCGATGAATGCCGATGAATCGCTGATTGTCACGGATGAGTCGGTTGAATTTGACATCCTTACACAGGATATTGATTTTGACGAGCCTGTTGTCATTGAAGCGGTGACGATGATCAACGGTGTTGAAGAGTCGGCCGGGCAAACGGAACCGATGGAGCTCGTTCCGGGGGAGCGCTATCAGTTTGAGTTATCCGGTGACGAGGAGCTGCAATTCCGTGAAATATCGGAATAACGAGAGAACCGGCAAAGAATTCCAGTCATACAAATAGAAGAGGAGCCATCGAAGATTTGTCTTCGATGGCTCCTCTGTATTCGTTAATCAGGTACCGCAATAAGTTTTAAATGTACGTTCTTCGTCTTCAGGAGGTTCTTGCGTAAATTCGAACGGCGTTTCATCATGGGCGTAAGGATTTTTCACTGCCGCCACCAATTTTTCAGTCAGGCTGTAATCCTGATTGCTTACCGCCGCTTCCAGCGCTTTTTCAACCAGATGATTACGGGGGATGATGGACGGGTTGCTACTGCGCATCAATTGTTGTGCAGTTTCTGCGCTTTCAGCTTGCTCAGCCTGCCGCAATTTCCATGCTGTATGCCATTCCTCAAATCCGTCCTTGCCGTTGAGCGGTGAATCCTCGAATTTATCCATAGTTAAAGCGCGGAATGTATTCGTGTAATCGGCTTTATGGTCGTGCATCAACTTCAGCAAATCATCAATCAAGCGGTCGTCTCCATCTTCGTGGCCGAATAAACCAAGCTTCGCCTTCATGCCGGCCGTCCAAAATTCCTGGAATTGATTGCTGAAATCGCCAAGCACTTCCTGTGCGAATTCGACAGCTTGTTCCTGCTCTTTATCGATCAGCGGCAGCAATGTCTCTGCAAATCTGGCGAGATTCCAGCCGGTAATTTTCGGCTGATTGCTGAACGAATAGCGGCCATACTGGTCGATCGAGCTGAAGACGCGGCCCGGCTCATAGGTATCCAGAAATGCGCAGGGGCCGTAATCGATCGTTTCACCGCTGATGGTCATATTATCGGTGTTCATAACGCCGTGAATAAAACCGGCGAGCTGCCATGTTGAAACCAGCTTGGCTTGTCGGGCAATTACATTTTTCAACAGCGCCAGATAGGGGTTTTTCTGATCCTTCGCGTTCGGATAATGGCGGTCGATTGCATAATCCGCGAGTGCTTTAAGCTCCTCAAATGTTCCCCACTGCGCAGCGTATTGGAAAGTTCCGAAGCGCAGATGACTCGCTGCGACCCGTGTCAATACAGCGCCGGGCAGGAAAGTTTCGCGCACAACCGGAAGCCCTGTCAGCGCAACAGCTAGGCTGCGGCTGGTCGGAATGCCAAGTCCGTGCATCGCTTCGCTGATGATATATTCCCTCAGCATCGGTCCGATTGTCGCCCGGCCGTCGCCGCCTCTGGAATAAGCGGTCCTGCCGGAACCTTTCAATTGAATGTCAAAACGTTGTCCGCCGGGAGCGAGCTGCTCCCCGAGCAACACGGCGCGGCCGTCCCCGAGCATTGTGAAATTGCCGAATTGATGGCCGGCGTATGCCTGGGCAATCGGCTCCGCGCCTTCCGGAATTTCTGTACCGGACAAGATATTGACACCACGTTCGGTTTTTAAAAGCGTCGCGTCAAGGCCGAGTGTTGCTGCCAAGTCTTCGTTAAATATTGCGAGCTCCGGTGCTTGTGCCGGTTCGGGCAGAGTCCGCGTAAAAAATTTCTCCGGCAATCGCGCGTAGCTATTATCAAAATTCCAGCCGATCGCCGGAATGTGGGTAGTGTTTTTCATAAGATCACCTTTTCTTTAGACGTAATAAAAAACTTTCTATTAATTGAGTACCCGTTTGGGAGAGAGCGCAACCAAATACTGCGACTGCAACTAATCTTCATGCGACCGCAACTAAATAGCGAAATCGTGCAACTAAAAATAAATTTATGGAAAATACGGGTAACGATGAAGCGAGTTTCAATCTGACCAGAACCAAAAGCCCTCAGGCCCCAAACTCAAATCTTACACCCGTCAATTCTTCCGACACTTGCCATAAGCGCTTTGCTGTTTCTTCATCAAGAGCGGATGAATGCGGCGTCTCAAGCGCCGGATAGCCTTTTCGGCGGCCAGGACCATCGGGGCCGATGTATTCACCGCCTTTTAAATTGGGATCGGTGGCAGCGTAAACAGTGGCCAACGCACCGATGGCCGGCGGCTGCAAATAATATTTATTGGCCAAATTGCGGAGCAGCAGCGGTGCATCCCGGTTGCCGAGCTTGAAAATATTCGTGGCTGAAACGCCGGGATGGCAGACCACACTAAGCGTCCGGGAGCCATGCTGTTTCAGGCGGCGGTCGAGTTCCAGCGCAAACAGCATATTGGCCAGTTTGCTTTGATTGTAGAATTTTTTCGCCTTATAGCCTTTGGAGCCGTCCAGGTTGTCGAAATCGATTGCCCCGCGGTTATGTGCCAGGCTGCCGATTGTCACGATACGTGAGTCCGGTGTTTCCTCCAGCAATGGCAAGAGCAATGCGGTGAGCGCAAAATGCCCCAGGTGGTTGCTGCCAAATTGCATTTCAAAGCCGTCTTTTGTTTTGGAAAATGGCGGCATCATGACGCCAGCATTATTGATCAATAGATCCAGCGAATCAAAGTCACGTAAAATCCCCTCAGCAAATGAGCGGACACTGGCCAAATCTGCCACATCGAGCAGCCGGATTTCAATCTTTGCTTCCGGATGAAGAGTGAGTATTTTTTTTCGGGCAGCAGCACCTTTGGTTTCATTGCGGACAGCTAAAACGAGCTGCATGCCTTTGCCCGCAAGGACTGTGGCGGCTTCCAGGCCAATGCCGCTGTTGGCGCCGGTGATGATTACAGTCTTATGGGCGAAATCTTGTGTCATATGTACAAGCTCCTTTCCGGGGCTCCAATTGTAAGCAGTATCAATCAACTTGTATACGAATCAATTCTAGAGGAATTGAGGGAGATTGCAATCGGTAAGCAGTTTTAGATCAGGAATCAGTTTCTGTCATCTGAAAAAAGGGCTGGAGTATGAAAAAGCCCCCCTAAATGGGGAGCTTGTGTCAGTGTTTACCATGTTTTTTCATCCATTTGCCATAAGTTTTCTCTACTTTGATGACTTTTTTGTTGACAGTTGTTTTTTCATTCTTTTTAGAAACATGTTTTTTAGTCTCTACTTTTTTCACAGTTTCACCATATTCTTTATCTTCGTAAGTTTTAACGTCTTTGCTGATGACTTTGCCGTTGCTGTGAGGTGCTCCTCTCTTTTTCAGTGTTGTTACTGTTGTTTTGGTAGTTTTTACAGGAGTGATGAATTTTTTGATCGTATCGACTCGAGTCACTTCATCCCACTTGGTGGTTGTAATGATTTTATAAGTTGTCGCTATTTCTACATTTCTGTAAAGATCTTTCTTAGGATGTTTTTCTTTTTTGACCTCTACTACAACTTTTTTCTCAGAAGATTTTTTTGATTTTTTCTCAGTAAAGTATTCTGTCGATTTCTTCACTTCCACTTTTTTATCATAAGACACGTCTTTCTTCGTCGTCACAATCGTCGTTACGCCTTTATGAAAACTGACAGTTTCTTTGGAATCGGTATCGGGAACATGTCCTTTACTTGCCATAGCTGTGGAAGAGAATCCGAATGCCAATAGAAGAGCCAATAAAATCATTGATAATTTTTTCATTTTCTCTTTCTCCTTTGAAAGCTGGATTTTTGTACTCTTCACGGGACATAATGCGAAACATGGAAATTGTGGCCAAGCTTGGCTGTCTTAACTAAGAAGTTGTGCTGCACTACTTTTCAGCGGCCGCATCCAAGTAGTTATCCATGGATTCGCAATAATTATATTACATAAATCAAAAAAATACTATGGTTTTTCGCCTCTGTTTTGGTCAAGTTTCTATACAAAAATAACTATCTTTTCGGGAATAAAAGGGAAGCACCTATAATTATGGGGGGACTGGAAATGAATTTACAGCAACTATAGGGTATAATATTTATTATCGACAAGAATATTGCAAAAGTGTTTTCAAAGTTCAATGGAAATAGAACAATGAAAACGGAAAAGGAGACTTGCCATTTATGGATTATAAACACATTACAGTAGCCGGGAGCGGCGTACTCGGGAGCCAAATTGCTTTTCAAGCGGCTTATAAAGGATTCGCAGTCGTTGTTTATGATATCAATGACGAAGCCATTGAAAAATCGAAAGAACGCATGATGAAGTTGAAGTTGAATTATAAGAATGACTTGAAAGCTACAGACGCAGATGTGGATGCTGCCTATGAACGGTTGTCATTCCATACAGATCTGGCAGAAGCAGCCTCACAGGCGGATCTTGTCATCGAAGCGATTCCCGAAGTGGTGGCCATCAAGACAGAGTTCTATCAGAAGTTAGGGACTGTGGCACCGGAGAAAACAGTTTTCGTGACAAATTCCTCTACTTTATTGCCAAGCCAGTTTGCAGAAGCGACGGGACGTCCGGAGAAATTTCTGGCATTGCATTTCGCCAACACAATCTGGATCAATAACACAGCTGAAATCATGAAGCATCCGGGAACGGATATGGCAATCTTCGATGAAGTCATCGACTTTGCCAAAGCCATCGGCATGGTCGCGCTGCCGCTTCATAAAGAGCAGCCGGGCTATATCCTCAATTCATTGCTCGTACCGTTTTTAGAAGCTGCGGAATTATTGCTCGTCAAAGAAGTGGCAGATGTGCAGACAGTCGACAAGACATGGATGATTGCTACGGGAGCGCCGCTGGGTCCATTCGCAATTCTGGATGTCGTCGGCATTCGCACGGCGCATAATATCGTGAAAGCTAAAGCTGCTGCGACGGGTCGGGAAGATTTCGTGAAGCTCGCGGATATGCTGCAGACCGATTACATCGACAAAGGAAAGATCGGCCGTGAATCCGGCGAAGGTTTCTATAAATATCCGAACCCCGCTTTCGCTGACCCTGATTTCCTGAAAAACTAATATTAGATACTGGCACGAAAAAAAGGCAGCGAAGGGAAAATCTTCGCTGCCTTTTTCTGTGAATCTATTCAATAGGATGTGCTCCATCTCAACTAATCCTGATCCTTTTGCTGCTGGCGAATCTGTTCCAATGCATTGTCATGGATGATCAAGTCGGAGATGCGTAATTGCTCCGAAGCTTCGTCAATTTTTTCCTCGCAATTTTCGAAAGCAACGGGCAGAGTTGTCCTTGTTGAATAACAGCTTCCACTGCCTATCGATTCAGTAAGGTCGGGTTTGTAATAAAATTCATTGAATCGAAACGATCCGTCACGAAAGACGGTGATATTTTCCTGTTCATCAAGCAGTGAGTCCCCAAGCATATAGGGAGGATCGATGCCCAGTAAATCCAGAATTGTCGGGGCGATATCAATCTGGCCCCCTACACTTTCGTTGGTATCTCCGGCATTTGCACCGGGTTCTTTTATGAAAAGCGGCACACCATGGTCCAATTCGAACAGCTCGACCATAGTAGCCGCTCCTGCGTCTTCAGCTATTTCGGTACCCCTTTTCGTCAAGCCACTGTCGTGGTCTCCGTAGAAAATGACGAGCGAATCCTCCCATAGGCCTTCAGCTTTCATTTCACTTATCAGCTGGCCGACCGCTTCATCGACATAGTGAATGGTATGGTAATAGCCTTTGACCAGCTCGTCTTCATAAGCGTCGAGATCCAAGGTTTTCTGCTCTTCCGGAAATTCATATGGAGTGTGGCTGGTCAATGCGACCATGAAAGCGAAAAATGGAGTCTCCATTTTGGAGGCATATGACAGTGAATGGGACAGAAAATCCTTATCATTCAAAGCCATGCCGATTACATTATTTCCCGGGAAATCCTTCTTGCTGTAGAATTTATCAAATCCGATATTGTCATAGATTTTGTCCCGGTTCCAGAAGCTTCGCTCGAAAGCATGCATGGCGGCTGTATAGTAACCATAGCGCTGCAGGTGGGCAGGTAAGCCATCGAAATCATTGTCTTCATATTGTGTATAAACGGAACCGGATTTAACCGGATGAAGGGAAGTCAGTGTAACAAATTCCGCATCTGAAGTTCTGCCTTCATGCGTTTGATGGTAAAAGTTAGGGAAGTACGTGGCGTCCTTCTTCAATTTGTTCAGATTCGGCGTCAGTTCCTGTCCGTTGATCGTCTGGCCAATCAGCGAAGATTGGAAGGATTCCAATTGGACGACAATGATATTCGGCAAATCTTCGGGAATCGATGCTGCTTCAATTTCAGGGACCGTATCAGGCAGCAAATCTGTTTGATTTGAAGAGAGATCGTTGCTGCCAACCAAATTGTATGCTCCTTTTAACAGGTCGGCACCGTGATAACCCCAAAAACCCAATTGATAATATTCCCTCATATTCGATATCGGGTTATCCACGAGCCATTCTTCTTTTTGCAGGTAACTCCAGGCGAGAGGAACAGAAAAAAAGATTGCCCCGCTTGCCAGTAATGCGCCGGCAATCTTAAATCTATTACTGCGGGTGGGCGTTCCGGTGTTATTTTGGAAATATAGGAATGCAGAAGAGAAAAGGAGAAGATCTGCAAAAAAAAGAAGGTCTTTCCAGGCAATGAGTGTCAGAAAACCACCGCCGACGCTGCTCATCTGAGGGACATCAGCTATCAGCATGACGCTGAGGAAGTCTTCGAAATAGCGATAATACCAGACATCTGAAACGATTAATGTGCTGTGAAGAAACATTAAGGATAATAGAACCCAGCGTCTGGTCCGGGCTTTCAGTAAAAGGGTCCAACTTGAAAGCACCAGCATGGAAGCGAGATTCAAGATGAAAAAACCGAACGAAAAATCGGTATCCGTATACATACTGAAAAGAAATAGCTTGAACATCGAAATTGCCAAATAAACAGCATAATCGAGAAATATCATTCGTGATGCACCTCCAAAGGGACCGGGGACTTAAAATTATGTATTTCTATAATAGTACCTCTTTTCGCTGTGCCGAAAACATGGAAAGAACAGCGGCACTTTACTTCGGTTAACGGGGCGCAGCGGGATACGCACGTGCTTGAAAATTGTTTTATATCGAAATTATCTGTAAAATTATAAGGGTAGACAGGAAAGGCAGAGGTTATCGATGACTGCATTGGATTGGATTTTTACAGCAATAGCTTTGCTTTGGGTATGTGAGTTTATCTTGTTCCGCAACCGGGGAACGGGAGAAGAGGACGCGGTGGAAAAGCGGTCTTTTCTTTTGATTTTTGGCGCGCTGTCCGGCACGATTGCGGTTGCTGCCATACTCGGGGAAATGCGTTCGTTTGAACCGGTAAATTCATGGCTAAAAGCAACAGGTGTGTTATTTTTTGCGGGAGGTGTAGTTCTTCGGTATTGGGGAATTCTTCATTTGAAATCCCAATTTACACGCCACGTTACGGTGAGACAAGGGGACGGCATTGTCAGTACCGGACCTTACCGGAAATTGCGGCACCCCCTGTACACCGGGTTATTATTGATTGCCATCGGCATGGCGCTTTTTTTCCAAAGCCTCGTTGCAGCAATTTTCGGCGGCGTTTTGGTTGGATGGGCGCTTGCTAAACGGATGGATGGAGAAGAAGCGCTGCTGCTTGCGGAATTTGGTGAAGAATACAGGGAATGGATGGAGAAGCGTGCGAGGCTCATTCCGTTCCTCTACTAATTGAAAGTGAGGGGTCTTTGTGGAACTGCCTTATGGTATAAGCGGTTTTTATAATTCAGATGAACCTAAGCCACCGGAAATGGACGTCGTTAAATACAAAGAGCTTTGTTACAAAATCGCCAAGGACTTGGAAGCTGAATCACCGGAATTTGTAGAGTCGCTGTATCCGGCAAACTTTTATAAAGCCGTTTTTCAATTGCCGGAGAAGAAAATTTGTCTCGTCATGAACAAGCATTATCCGTTTCTGGCATTTGCCAAAACAGCGGAAGCGGAAAGGATCGAATTCATCGACTATCCCCCCGGCAATGAAGCAATGCCGGAAGGATTTACCGTGCTGCCCACAGCAGAACTGGAAGCACCGGTGCCAAAAACTATGGATGATTTGCCTGACCTTCGGCTGAATAAAGGTGAGCTTGATCAGATCAAGTATTGGAAACCGGAAACCATAGGCCAGATCATCTTTAATTATTGGGACTGAAATATATCATTAACAACATTTTGCATATTACCGATACTCATATAAAAACGCCACCTCATATTTGCTGAGGTGGCGTTTTGGGTCGCGTTCATGAAAAATCAAACAATTTCCCTGCCGCTCTTGCCGAGGGCATAATAGACTCCGTGCTGGAGGCTTTGGAGGCATTCAAATTTTCTGAGATTGCTTTTCGATTGGATGATTACCATCGCAAGTTCGGGCGATACGCCAACCAGTATGGTTTCGATTCCGAGCAAACGGGCTGCGGCTCCCAATTTGTCGATAAGCAGGGCCGTATGTTCAGAGATATGTTTATGCAGACCTGTCAGGTCAAGAAGAAGGAATTGGGCTTGGTGCTTCGGCAATTCGCTCAATGTGTTGAAAATCAAATCTTCTGACCGATCCTCGTCATAACTGCCGATCATCGGTACCACAACAATCTTTTCCAATACCGGAATAATCGGAGAAGATAGTTCTTTCACAAGGTTTTGGAGCATCTTGGTCTTGTCATCCACCATGCGTTCGAGCTCTTTGATCTGCCTCGCTTCCTGCTTTCTGGACATTTCATGGATATTCGACTGCACTGTGACGCTCGACGGGTAATATTCAACTATGCTGTAAGGAGTCTCATCATTTTGATATTGGATGACAGTGTACCAGAAGTTGGTGCCGAACAGGCCCGTCAATACCCCTGCATAATGGGAAGGTACAAAAATTCCTTCGAGGCCTCTTTGGTTGCGCAAATTCATCTTGTATTCCCAGTCATCCTGGATGTGGAGGGTAAAATGCTTAGCCTCTTCATCCATCTTGACGATGTTCACTTTGCCCCAACCAGCGGGTGCGTATGTATTGGACAGCCATTCGACCACGTTGGAAGTGTTGATGTTTTTTCTGTCCAGAAAACCTTCTCCGACAATGACGCCCTGGCGGAAACCGGTAGTTTCAAGAACCAGTTTAGTTGCTTCGGTGCCAGAAATTTCACGGATGGATTCAAAAAATGTTTCCATTGCTGAAATCCAAAACAGCACAACATCTCCATCTTCGAATAAAACTTCCCCAGTTTCCAAATCCCATTTCAATTCCACATCACCGACAGTAATCTGCTTTTTCATAAGGTCTGATCCTCCGATTTGCTGATATTTCATATTTTATAATGGATTAAGATTATGTATTTTAAGACCAAATATTTCATGCTTTATCTTATTCCCTAAAAGAACTGAAAATATGCACATTGCATGACAAAATTTTCAAGAATCAAAAAGGGCTTTATTGTTTATAAAGGAACTTAAATCTTGAGCGTCGAATAGATTCAAGACTGAAACTGCTGCAAGCCACCAGCTCCATCTTACAAAAAGGAGGCAAAGCGCTATGGAAAGGAAGAGCCAAAAAATTACGCCAAACTTTTGGTTCAACGGGAATGCAGAAGAAGCGGTAAATTATTATATTTCAATTTTCAAGGACGCGCGCATTGGACGGACCACACGGTATACCAGCGACGGCAAGGAATTTCACCGGATGGAAGAGGGCACGGTCATGACAATTGAATTTCAGCTTGAAGGCCAGCAATATCTCGCCTTGAATGGTGGGGGCGATTTTAATTTCAATGAAGCCATTTCTTTTATCGTTAATTGCGATTCGCAGGAGGAAGTCGATTATTATTGGGAGAAATTGACCGAAGGCGGGGATGAATCAGCGCAGGTTTGCGGCTGGTTGAAAGATAAATTCGGCGTATCCTGGCAAGTGGTGCCAATTGAACTGGATGATATGATGCAAGACGGCGATCCCCAAAAAGTCAGCCGTGTGATGAATTCGTTATTGCAGATGAAGAAACTGGACCTCAATGAATTGCGGAGAGCTTATGTCGGGGAATAGAGTGGAGAATTGATATCGACAGTAAAAAGCGGCCTATTCCAAAAAAGGAGTAGGCCGCTTTTATGCTGTCTTTCGTTTGACTTTACTGTTCGATCAAATTGCTGAGATAGCCATAGCCCTGTGCTTCCATTTCATCCGCCGGGATGAACAGGAGTGCTGCGCTGTTCATGCAATAGCGCAGACCGCCTCTGTCTTTCGGGCCGTCAGTGAAGACGTGGCCGAGGTGGCTGTCGCCGGCACGGCTGCGAATTTCAGTGCGCTTGAAGAAACCGCTTCTGTCTTCGTGTTCAGTGACGACGGCAGGATCGATGGGCTTGGTAAAGCTCGGCCAACCGGTGCCGGAATCGTATTGATCGGCGGAAGAAAACAGCGGTTCGCCGGTTGTAATGTCTACATAGATACCGGGCTCGTAATTATCCCAATATTCATTGGAATAAGCAGTTTCGGTGGCGTCATTCTGAGTGACATCGTACTGGATTTCTGTCAATGTCGCTTTCAGTTCTTCGTCACTCGGCTTCGGATAATCCGCCGGATCGATCAATGCAGGAATTTCCTGGTCTTCAAGCGAATCAAATTCGATGTGGCAATAGCCATCCGGATTTTTTTCGAGATAGTCCTGGTGGTATTCCTCCGCCAAGTAATAATGCTCCAAAGGCTCGATTTGTGTCACAATCAGTTCGTCGTAACGCTCCGCTTCAGCAGCTACAACCGCATCGATGATTGCACGTTCTTCCTCGTCTTCATAGAAGACAGCCGTACGGTACATGGTGCCTTTATCATTGCCCTGCTGATTCAGCAAAGTCGGATCGATGATCATAAAGAATTGCGAAACGATACTTTCCAGGTCGATGCGCTCAGGATCATATTGGACGTGCACCGTTTCGGCATGTCCGGTGTTTTTGTATAGCACATCTTCATAACTCGGGTTTTCGGTAGTGCCGTTTGCGTAACCGGAAGTCACATCATAAACACCGTAAACGCGGTCCATATAGGCTTCGACTCCCCAGAAACAGCCGCCGGCAAACCAGATGCTTTCCAGGTTTTCCGTGTCGAACACCAGATCGTCATTCGGATTGTCCGGGAACTTATTTGGTGCATCCGGTGCATCGGTCATCGCAGTGGTCGTTGATTCGGAAGGGGATGAAGAATCCGAATTTTCGAGCGCAGCGGGCAAGGAACAGGCAGCTAACAGCAGCACGAGAAATAACAGCAGCATGGAAAATTTGAACTTCATTTCGAGTCGACCGCCTTCCATTATTGGATAGTGTCAAAGGTTTCATAAATCTGTTCATTGCTCATATGGCCGGTCTGGCTTTTCACCAGCACGCCGTCAGTGCCGATAAAGACGGAAGTCGGATAGCCGATGATGCCGTAGTCATCGAAGGCAGGACCGCCTTCGTCCAATAGGACCTGGATGTTTGAAGTGTTCTGTACGCCTTCAAACCATTTGGCGAATGAGTCGCTGTTTTTCTCAGCATTTGAACCGGGTGAGACGATGGTCAACACCTTGAAGTCCGGATCCTCACCGGCCAGTGTGTTCAATTCGTTCATGCCGGAAAGGCAAATCGAACACCACGACGCCCAGAACTTAATATAGACTTTTTCGCCTGCATATTCAGACAACACATGCGTGTTACCTTCCAGGTCTGCCATAGTAAATTCAGGTGCAAGCTTGCCGTCATTCAATTGTTCGGCAGTTAGAGCCGATTGGTCAGCTGAGCAGGCAGTGAGCAGGAGTAAGAATATTATTGAAATGGGCAAAACCAGGAATCGTTTCATAAGGAATCATCCTTTTCATCTTGAAAATGTAAGCGCTTTATATTATAGTTCTGTCAATGCATATAGAGCGTACTGCCTATACATCTATCATATAGTGAAAAGGAATAGAAACATACTGAATTGTCTCAGTGTAAGAGTAAATGGGACATTCGAAACGGTTAGTTCGACAGAAGGTATGGAAGGAAAATCAAATGATTTTACACAATGGCCATTTAAATTATAAGTTGCAAAAGCACCGCAATGAAAATCAAGCCCGCGAGGAATGACGGGAAACTGCTGTTCTTCTCATCCGGCAATTCGTCGTTCATGATATTGAGTACAACACCGCCCGTTAAAAAGGCGGAGAAAAATGCAATGACGAGTTCACTGGTAGGGGTCAGGTGAAAAATCAGCCAACCGATAAAAACTGATCCCGCTAAAATCCAGCGTCCTGCTCTTGTGTATAAATCCTCATGAGTGAGGTGAAGGATCCGGTTATTTGCAATAAAGTGAAATGAGAACACGATGAAATAAATAATGTAATCAATGACCAACTCTCCGCTGAGTTCCACAAGAAGATAACCGATCAGCATATTGTACATAGCAAAAGCGCTGATCTCCAATATGAATATATATTTGCTGGGACGCGTCATATTCCTTTTTCGTTTATTGTGTTCCTCAGATTTCTCGCTCAATTGGTTGATGCCATAAAAGAATGCAATGCCTGCTAAAGTGGCAAGATAAGTTACATAATCAAGGTTTTCCATCCAGCGCGGCAGGTCTGCATTTTCAGCGACTGCCTGGTAATGTGTCAGCTCCGGCACCAGATGCAGGAAAACATATGCGATGGATCCGCCGGAAACTAACGACATGAGCCGGTTTTTTGGCTCACGGCTGAGAAATTTAATATAGTTCGTAAAGACGTGGACGATTGCAAAACCGACGATGACTGCGAGGCTGAGCCAAAACATGGGGTTCCCCCTTTCTTCAAACTGTTGCTTTTTCCTCTATACCCGTTATAGCTGCAAAAATCTGCAGACAGCGAAAAAAGTAGAGAGTTTTTTGAAATAATTGGATATACTGTTTGGGAAGGCATTCGCTTGAGAAATAGGAAGCTTGGCTCGTATACCGGAGAGAAAGGAGGAAGCCAAGCATTGCGTAACCATGAAGGATGCACGGAATTTCAGAAAGGCCGATATTGTAGACGGGGATAGAAGAATGGGAAGGCAGTGATGTAAGATGATGAAATTTTTGGGTGCATACAGCCACTGGATATTGTTAGTATTGGTGTTTGCAAGTCTTGTGGGAAGTTTTTTCAGTGGGCAGTATGATGCTGCTTCCATGATTTTCGGCGTCATCGGCTTGTTGGCTGTGGCCTACCTGGTTTATCGCATGGAAATGGAAAGAAAGAAAAAGAAGTTGCAGGATAAATAGAAAGGCCGGCCTTTAATGGAGTCGGCTTTTTATTGTGAAATAATGGAAGATGAAGGAATTGACCTTGTCGAATAAAATAACAGCAAGGGGTGAATACGATGACAAAGACAGATAATGTGATTGCAAAGACGCTGCAGATATTGGGCGGGATCATGATTGCAGCTTATGTGCTCAGAGCTTTGGTGGCAATCGATGAATTCGGCGGCGGTCCGGCATTCGAGATTTTATTGCAGGGAGTCATTTTGGGGATGTTATTGATCGGTTTTGGGGAAGTGATCAAATTGATGCAGGGGCTTTACAACCAGCGGGAACCGGAGCGGCCGGTCGAAGATGGGGAAAAAGAGAGAAGAGCAGCTTTACGGAAAACAGATGACAGTACAGTTCAGCTTGAAACTCGAAACAGGATTCTGGATTTCTATACAAAGCGAAATATGGTCGTGGATGATATTGAGGGCACGCCCTATGCCGGCTACGCAATTGTCCATCATGATGGACAGAAGGATGTGGTCGATTTGAATAATTGGGAGCTGGAGATTTTATCAGAAGGGCAATTGAGGAAGAATCCGGAATTGCGGAGTTTGGTGGAGTAGCAGGTTAATGCTTAACTATTGGTTATAAGAGAAGCTCATACCAAACATTTTTGGCTGCCCGAAGAGAGAATAGGAGGGATAGAATGGGGATGAAAGTTGGAATCATTGGGTGCGGATCGATTACAAAGATGCGTCACGCACCGGAATATACGGAGAATCCGCATGTCGATGAAATCGTTTTTTACGACCGGAATATTGACCGGTCGGAGGCTTTGGTCGAACTCTTCGGCGGCAGCCTTGTACATACGGTGGAAGAATTATTCGAAGATCCCGATATCGTAGCAATCAGTGATTGTTCTTCAAATGAAAACCATCACATCTTTTCATCGAAAGCTTTATTGAGCGGAAAACATGTTTTATGTGAAAAGCCGATTTCGCTGACGATTGAACATGCAAAGGAAATCATTGCGGCGCAGAAGGAGTCAGGCAAAAAATTGATGGTGGACCATAACCAGCGATTTACGCGGGCGCATCAAAAAGCGAAAGACATTTTAAAGGGTGGAGAACTGGGGAAAGTCCTGACCTTCAGAACGACATTCGGGCATTCGGGACCGGAACAATGGGGCATCAATAAAACCAACTCAACCTGGTTCTTCAAAAAAGAACGTTCGGGTTTTGGCGTGGCGGGAGATCTCGGAATCCATAAGCTGGATTTGCTGCATTATTTGCTGGACGATGAAATCGAACTGGTCAGTGCATTCCAGGGAGCTCTTGATAAGCTTGATGAAAACGGCAGACCCATTGAAGTAAGCGATAATATTGTGTGCAGCCTGAAAACAAAGAAAGGACGATTGGGCACTGCCAGTTTTTCCTGGACCCATTATGGCGAAGAGGACAACAGCACAGTGATCTATTGTGAAAAAGGGATTTTAAAAATTTATAACAGCGACGACTATCAGATTGAAGTGCTCACCAAAGACGGGATCAAAGTCAACTATCAATTGGAAAGTATCCAAACCAATGATAATCAGACGAATACCGGTGTGATTGATGCTTTTGTCGAGAGCATTCGACTCGATCAGCCGCCGCTTGTAACAGGGGAAGACGCACTTCTTTCATTGAAAGTAATTCTCGGAATTATTGAAGCGGCTGAAACCGCCACTGTAGTGAAAATCGAGACTGAATCACTGCTGTATTCGTAAGGAATTTTATACAGAATAGAAAAGAGCCGCAAATTCCTGTTTCAGGAAGCTGCGGTTCTTTTTGGATTTATCTGCTTGTGCCGTATAAAATCCATGGCGATGGCAGCACGAAAGCATGGTTGTCCGGCAGGGAGGCGGTCTGTTGCACCGTCAGATCCATCCAGATATGGGTTTCCTCATTAGTGTCGTCAGCCATTTTTTGGCGGGCAAAAGATATCGTTTCCCACAGGCCGGGCTGCTCCGTCAGATCTTCGAACGGATAGACGGCATGCAGGTATTGATATTTCTTGAAATCCCTTTTCGTAATGAGCACCCGGTCGCCAGTTTTGTTTTCAAAGAAATTCCACTGGGCGATCCGGCTGTCTTCAAACAGGCTTTCTGAAGCGGGAATCGGGTAATAGCATTCAAAAGGAAAAATGGCGGCAGACTCGGTGAAAAGTTTCTTGAGCCAATGTTTCTTCCGGTCGATGTTGTCCTGGCGCTGCCAGACGGCTCCACCATCTACCATGCCGGTATTTTCTTCAGCAGTTGCGCTGTAGCTTGTATGACGCTCGGACAGGCCGATTTTTTTCAGCACGCGCTGAGCGGGAAGGTTTTCTTCCTGTGTATTGGCTCCGACCCATTTAATGTCAGGAATGTCGAAAGCTTCTTCGAGCACTTTAGCCATCAGGGTGGTGGACAAATTATTGCCACGGAAACGAAGATCGCTGCGCATGCGCCCCAGTATGGCATATTGTCCAGCGAATACCGTCAACCCGCCAATGCTCACCAATTGGCCATCTGTAAAAAGTCCGAAAAGTTTATTGTTGCCGGAACAAATACGGTCGAAAACGCGAATGATATAATCATCGTCAATTCCGGTTTCCATAGCTTCCAGGGCGGGCAAATCTTCTATCGTCAAAACACGGATCAGCTTATTCATCGAAGGACACTCCCAGTTGCGCATTATTTCTCCTAATTATAAACACCAATTCTAAAAATCGCATCCAGAAAGAATGCAAGCAGAAGAAAACTGACTGAATAATTATTTCGGCCTACGAATTATAAATTTAGACAGTCGAAGTAATCAGAAGCGCATAAACCTTTAGACATGTGAATTTATGGAAAAAAACTATTTAGTATTACTAAAGAATTGAAAATTCAAAATATATTTACAATTAAATTTTAGTTTGCTATGCTGATTTCAATCTTACGACAAGAAAAGGGAGGCCAGGTGAAGTGCTAGGAAGAAGCTTGTTAAATAAATCAGAAAAAGGAGATGGTTTTATTGAAAAAGAATTTTACCAGTACTTTGGGCATTTTGGGGCTATGCACGGCGTTGGCGATGCCTGTCTATGCGGCAGAAAATGAGGCGAAGCCGCAGACGCACCATCACGATTACGGAATCTCAGGTTTCATCGATCACGGGGAGCTGACCAAAACCCTGCTGCAGCTTGAGGCAAAAAGCAATGGTGCGGTACAAGTTGAAGTAGCGGGGCAATCGTTTAATGGCCTTGATATTTATACAGCTAGAGTCGGAACCGGCGATAAAGTTTTGCTGATCCAAAGTGAAATCCATGGCAATGAAAAGACGGGAACAGTCGCAATCGTTGATTTGCTGAAGAGCCTGTCCAATAATTCCAAACAGACGAAAGAGCTTTTGGAAGAAGTGACCATCGTTTTCATGCCGATGATGAATCCGGATGCTTCGGAAGCCGACAAGCGCCGCAACAGCATGACGTGGTCGGATGTCGTTGATGCTTATCCACAATTGTCAGGGGCATCGCCTTCATGGAATTATTTTGACCGCGGTGTCAGCCAAAGCTATGATTACGCTGCAAATCCAGGATTCGATGTAAACCGTGACTTCAATCCTGATCTGGATTATGTGCCGGAAGCTGGAGACTTCCCAGGTGCTTCAAATGAGCCAGGTTGGTTTATCACTCCTGAATCGCAAACTTCCCGTGATGTGTATAAATCATTGCAGGATGAGTTCGGCAACGTCGATGTTTTTGTCGACCTTCATCACCAGGGCATCTATTATGTCGACGGCACACCCGATCCGGTGACATTGTCATTGTCAGCCCAGTTTGTTCCGGATCCAAATTCTCCGGAAGGTGCAGATTACGCTGAATACGCGGATGCGTATGACTATGATTTTTCACGCCAATTAAACTTGTTGGCTTATAATGAACTTCAGTCCTATGGTAATTCGAAATTCACCAACATCTCACTTTATTCTCAGGGACTTGATCTTCCAGGAACGGCACTTGGCTCTTATGCCTTGAACGGCAGCGGTACAGTTCTTTTCGAAGTAAGAGGCCAAACGCAAACGCTGGGCCAAAAAGAAAAAGGTCAATTGTCCAAATCTGTTGAACGCGGACTATCCGCCATCATTGAAGGTGTCGCTGACGGATCTGTAGCAGAACTGGATCCGGAGGATTATGAAGATATCCCATTGACTTCCTATAGACCGACAAATTAAATTGTATTGGAGCAGCTGCCGGCAAATGCCCGGCAGCTTTTTTTGCCTGTGCCATTTTATGACTAATCCCAGTCTGTGCGGGTATAGAAAAGGAAATCAAAAATACGCAAGGAGCGGTTACGTGGTAAAAGAAAATACGAAAATAGGAATTGCTTTGACGCTGGTGTTCAGTGGCCTGGCAATTGCAGGGTTGTTCATCGTTGTGTTTGCAGAGTTTGCAGAAGAAGTGATGGAAAAGGAATTTGGTATTTTTGATAATTCAATCATTACTTTGATGGAAGTAAACCAAAGCGAGGTCATGGGGCTAATCATGTTCTTAATAACGGAATTGGGCTCTGTCTGGTTTCTTGGAGCTTTGTCCATCGCCGTGATTTGGGCATTGTGGTTTAAAGCCAAAGACAGATGGAGTGCAATTTTTCTCGTCATTGCAGTCGGCGGGGGCGGGTTATTGACCCAGCTGTTGAAGCATTTCTACGGCAGGGAACGCCCATCCATCAACGAAGCGATTGATGCGGTAGGATACAGTTTTCCCAGCGGACATTCAATGGGATCGCTGCTCTTCTATGGCTTTATGATTTATCTGATTATCAGAGGTTCTCAAAAAGAATGGGTGAAATGGGTGGCTTCCATCACGCTGGGTGTTCTGATCATATTAATCGGCATTAGCCGTATCTACCTCGGAGCTCATTATCCAAGCGATGTAGCGGCTGGCTTTATTGCCGGGACAATTTGGCTGCTGCTGTGCGTAACGGCATTGGAGTGGATCAACTGGCAGAGCGGCAGCGATGTCCGCCCGGTGCAAGGATTACGCAATCTCCTGCGTTCCGTTTTAAGTGGTGCAAAAAAGAATCTTGGCATTGGAAATAAATAAGCTTCAACGCTGACGGAGTTAATTTGGATAAAAATCGGGAATACACAAATTGCAGGAACCCTATGGTCAATTTAATCGGAACGGAGGCATTTTAATGGATCTAAACAAGTATCGGGTCAAGCCCGACACACAAATTCAATTGACTGATTTCAATACATCAGAAACCAATAGAGATGATGAAGTGGAACTGGAGGAAAAATTGATTCCTGAATCAGTTCGTAAATTGAAGGAATTGCATTTAAAACTGAATGCCGAAGAAGAAAAAGGGATTCTGGTGGTGCTGCAGGCGATGGATGCAGCGGGCAAAGATGAAGCCATCACTTATATTTTTTCAAATCTGAATGCCCAGGGCCTGAAAGTTTTGACACTCGGAAAACCATCTGAGCGCGAGTTGAGCCATGATTATCTTTGGCGCATACATGACGGCTTACCGGCAAGAGGAGAGGTTGGAATCTTGAACCGTTCTCATTACGAAGAAGTCATTGCACCGCGTGTCCACGATCTTTTGGGTGATGAGCCGTTGCCGGATGAACTGATCGATAAAGAAATCTGGGACACCCGTTTTCGCCAAATCAATGATTTTGAACGGTATTTGGGTGAGAACGGATTTCCGGTAGTGAAATTTTTCTTTAATGTATCAAAAGAAGAACAACGTACGCGGCTTCTGGAGCGAATGAAAGACCCGCAGAAAAACTGGGAATTTTCTTTCAGCGACGTGGAAGAGCGCGAGCATTGGGATGATTACCAGAAAATATTTGAAGATATGCTGAACAACACATCGACTGACCATGCCCCTTGGTATATACTTCCGGCTGACAATGAACAGTATTCCCGTTACATCATTGCAAACGTCATGAACGAGCTGCTGACAAAACTCGATCCGCAGTTTCCGGTCATCAGTGATGAGGACAAGGAAAAACTTGATGAATACATCAGCAAGCTGGAACAAGAAGGCAAAGAGTACAGCCATTGAAATAATGAAATTTAAAAGAACCCAAAAATAGTTTGGGTTCTCGTCGGACTGTCGGGGAAATTCCGGCAGTTTTCATTTATTCTTTTTTAGCGGTATATTTTCGGATGGCGGGGAGGATTTCATTGCCGATCAACTCAATATTCTTCATCAGGCTGTCAAAAGGCACTCCGCCAAAATCCATTTGGCCGATGTAGCGTTGATGGCCGAATAATTCATGCTGATAAAGTATTTTCTCGATGACCTGCTGCGGACTGCCGATGTTCATGACGCTTTGGTTGTCTGCGCCGTGCATGAATTGATATTCGGGAAAGCCTCGTCCGTTGGTCACTTTCATACCTTCATTGATATAAGGATAATATTGTTCCAATGCCTGCTGTGTCGTTTCGGCAACGTGAAAAAAACCAGCTGTCGCAACGGGAAGAGTGGAAGAATCAAAGCCGCTTTCCTCTGCTGCATTTCGGTAGGCATCGATTGTATGCTTAAAGTTCATCGCCGGACCACCCAGCATTGCCAGGAACATCGGTACACCAGCATTACCGGCTTTAATGGCACTTGGAGGTGACCCGCCGACAGCGCGCCAAATCGGCATCATGCCGCCATGGGGACGGGGAATAACTTCTGCGTCACGGAGCGGCGAGCGGAAACGGCCATTCCAGTTAACGGATTCTTCCTGGCTGATCTTCAGCAATAACTCGAACTTCTCTTCATATAATTCCTCGTAATAACGGATGTCGTAGCCCAACAACTCAAACAGGCCGACACGGGAGGCCCGCCCGGCCACCAATTCTGTTCGCCCATTTGAAAGGAGATCAATGGTGGCAAAATCTTCAAATACCCTGACTGGATCAGAAGTCGAAATGATGGTAGACGAGCTGGCTAACTTAATATTTTTCGTAGCCTGGGCAATAGCTGAAAGCACAACAGTATGCGCCTGTGTCGTGAAATATTCCTGATGGCTTTCCCCGACACTGAAAAAATCGAGGCCGGCCTGGTCGGCAAGCTGAGCAAGTTCAATAATTTCCTGCAGCCGCTGCCCCGCAGAAATTCGCTTTTTCGTATGCGGATTCGGAATGTGATCCCCCAGTGTATAGAGGCCGAATTCCAATCCTTTGTCCTGATCCATGCGATATTTTTCCAAATAAAACACCCTTTCTGGAATCTATTATGCAATAACTTTCCAAAAGATGCTGAATTGATGCTTGGCCACACGGGCTGAAACGAAAAAATGCCATCCCGCCTGAAGGAGGGATGGCATTCCAAACAACAGTCTTGATTTTCCTAAAAGAACAGCAAATTCAATAGAATCGTCAAAATGATCGACAGGACGATTGAAATAATTAGACTGGCCATACAGGACATGCGCATAATGATCCCACCTTCTTGGATGATAAGGTCCATTACCCGTTTTGACCTGAAGTGAAAACAGCGGTCACTGGCGCAATAAATAATCATTGTCATACAGGAAGTCACTGCTGATATCGATAAACAGAAAGCTGTCTGCCGACAAGGGGTAGCTGAAGGTCCGAACGATATCGCCGGTCTCGATATCTGAATAAGTGTCTGAGAGAATTCCCCGCGGCCATTTTGTCATGCGCATGATATTCTCAAGGAAATATGGACGGAATGCCCAATGTGAACCTTTGTATTCCGACTCGATTTGCCATACGCCATCACGCTTTTGGCAATTGGAAGAAATTTGCTGTCCGTTGGCATTGCAGATATACATCCTGAAACTGTCGTTATCAAAAGGGCCAGTCAAGAATGGAAAGAAGTTATCTGCCAGTTCAGTTCCCGTCCATTTAGGAACAATCTTTTTCAGGATTTCTTCACAGGCAACCGAATAGGCCAGGCATTTTGAAATCAGGTATTTTTCCATGTCAATGAATTTTTGAATGCTCTTGCCAACATCCACTTGCAATGAATCGTTGGAAAGAAGGTTGAAATCCGGTCTTGCCAAGTAATAGCCTTGGTAATAATGTCCCCCATGTTTCCAGGCAAATTGGAGCTGATGCTCATCTTCTATATGCTCATAGGATAATTTCGCACCAATTCGGCGTGCCAGCAAGGACAGGGAATAGACAATATCCTGAAAAATATCCGGCCTGTTATTACGGATAACAGTGGTGTCGATTTTGAGGATGTCCGGTTTCAATTGCCGAATCCGATCAATATTCGAACTTTTTGCTCCGGCATGGTCGACGGCAACCTGGATGCCATAAGTTTTATAATACAAAATCAGATGGTTCAACGATTCGAAATCTTCTTCAAATGCGTGCTCTGTAATTTCGAGCACAATTCTGTTGAGCGAAAAGCCTGTTGCTTCAAATTCCTGAAGAACAGCGAGAAATCCTCCACCACCATCGGCCAATAATTGCTTTGCATCTCTGTACAGGAAAAGCTTGCATTTATTGTCCTTTTCCGTCATTTCCTGCATAGCCATTCTCAACAGATGCGTATCTATTTCTATTTTAAAGTCATCCGGTACATCGGGATTTTGAAAAAAATTACCGAGACCTTGCCATTCATCCTGATAATAAAATCGTCCGCGTACTTCATAACCGATAATTGTATGCGTAACCGCGCTGACGATTGGTTGAAAAACAGGTTTTACATTTTGCGGGTTTTCAAGAACAATCATGGGATCCATATATTTGCCTCCTTTGGCTCTCAAGTTGTATGTTCAATATAAATATTCGGGGGCATAAAGAAATGGCGGAATTCTGTAAGCGAAAGCGCATTTTGATTGAACTTTCATTATCTAATCCTATTCTGTCAAAGTCCTGAAAAATCCTTCAATATTCCGACTATAAGGCTTTTGGTAGCAAGGACTTGAGGCCGGTTACCAAATGGTGAACTTTCTTCAAAAAGACTGAAAAAATCTGAACGATAAAGCTTGCAAATGCGGCCGGCTATCCCCTATAATTTGAAACATTGTGCCAGAAGTGGGCAACAGCATCATTCTCTTTTAGAAAAAGCCGAATGCATCTGCTTGGCTTTTTTTTCGTGGCAACCATTAATCATGAGAATAATAAAGGAACGAGGAATAATCATGGATAAAGTTTATAGCTGGCTGATCATTTTTGCCGGATCAGTCCTGCTCGGATTTGCATTTAATATGTTTTTATTGCCGCATGGAATATTATCAGGAGGCATTACCGGTGTCGCCATGATTTTCAGTTTGATGACCCCCGTCAATGCGGGAATCTGGCTGCTGCTCCTCAATATACCGATACTGATCCTTGGTTGGATGAAACTGGGTAAAATGTTCATCGCCAACAGCATCTATTCAGTAGCGGTCACGTCGATTTCCATGCTGTATATTCCGGTGATGAAAGTGACAGAAGACGCATTATTGTCATCCGTTTTCGGCGGTGTGCTGGTCGGAATCGGAGTAGGCTTCATCATCCGTTTCTATGGTTCAACAGGCGGTTTCGATGTCGTCGGACTTTTGATGACCATGAAACGCGACATTCCGCTGGGCTTCATGGTCTTTATGCTGAATAGTCTTGTCGTTTTTGTTTCAGGCTTCATTTTCAACTGGGAACTTGCGATGTATACGATGGCATCCATCTACATCACAGGACTGGTAGTTGACCGAATCCATACGCGCCATATCAAGCTCAGCCTGATGGTTGTTACAGGCAAAGGCGACGAAGTGAAATCTAAACTGCTGGAAAGCCTTTACCGTGGGATTACAGTTACTGACGGAGAAGGGGCCTATTCCGGCAATAAAGTCAAAGTATTGTATACCGTCATTTCACGTTACGAATTGGCGTTTGTGCGGCCGTTGATCAAATCAATAGACCCGAACGCTTTCGTCAGCATCAATGAGACGATGGAAGTCATGGGCAATTTCCGAAAAGACGATAATTTTAAGAAAACTCCCATCATAACCGGGGAGGGCCGCTCTGCTTAGCTGCAGCAGCGGTTTTTTTGTTTAGTAACTGAAAGAAAAGCTGAGATAGAAACTTGAAAACCGATATTGCGCAAAACAGCTTCGCTTGCCTGGGGGCTCGCGCTGAGCTAACTCGGGACTTCGTCCGAGTGGATCTCAGCACTTCGCTTGGTCCCCTGGGCGTCTGCGCTGTTTTGCTCCATATCTCAGATCACTTTCTATAAAGGAATACACGTTTAAGTGTGTTGCAAGCTAGAAAGTGGACACTTCCATTCTGCTCACAACAGAATGAAGCGTCAGGCGGCGACTCCTGCGGGAACCAGAGCGAGCCTGAGACCCCGCAGTGAGCGAAGCGAGCGAGGAGGCTTAGGCCGCTCCCCGCGGAAAGCGTCCGCCTAGAGCAAAATGATTGGAGAACTTGTCGGTTTCTCGACAGCCAAAGAAAAGCCAAGTCACTCGACTTGGCTTTTCTTTATAGCATAATCTTTTCCACTTTACAGCGGAGAACGGTTTTCAGTTTGGCGGGAGCTGTTTTTCTGAAGTCGTTCAAATAAATTTCTTTATGCTTTTTGCTGGTGCGCTGCAAGTCATTTTCCTCCAAAAAGCGGTCAATCTTTTCGAACGAAGCCGGTTCATCATCGTAGGGACCTTCGTGCAGAATCTGAACAGCCAGTCCTTCCTCAAATTCCTCAAATACCACTTCGTTCAGCAACTCATTTTGGCTTTTGCGTCCGGCGATTTCAAATGCTTTCAGTATGGTGCCGTTATCGGCAAAATCAGGCTGCCGGATCATCAATGTATACAAGAGTTCATTTTTATCCAGTGTTTCCAGTCCTTGTCCTTTTTTGGTGAGGTTCCAAACAGCTTCCAGTGGATACACCGTGTATTCATAATAGCCAGGGGGAATGAAACCGTTTTTGGGCATCATGCGGACAGCATAGGCGAGTGAATACAGAACTTCAATCCGCTTAGCAAAATCCTCTCCGTTTGGATCACCCTTACCTTGTATCGCAAAAAAACACTGTGGCGGTACCTGGATCAAAACTGGAGAAGTGGGTGGCAAATATAATTCCTTTTCTGCTTTCCGCCATTCATGCTTCATAAAATCCCCCTTGTTTTACTTCGAATGTCAAAACTATTCATTAAACTCCAAATCAGTGATCCATGTAGACAAATGTGCCTTAGTCTTGCTGTTCAAATCCGGATGGACATTTTCCAATAAATCGATTTCAAACCAGCTGTAATTTTTATTCTTTACAAAAGTATTGGTGAATGAAGGAGCTGTTAACTCTATATCAGTAAATCCAGGTCCCACAGTCTTTTCTACATTAATGTTGGCAATTGTTCCAATTTGGCGCGGAATTTCGTTTTGGCCTGACAGGAAATTGCCCAAAGAATAGATGACGTAAACTCTACGGCCGTCAGCTGTCTCAATCCATTCAGGAGGTTGAAGCACGTGCGGGTGATGGCCGAGTATGATGTCCGCACCGTTCTCTGCTGCGAAATGGGCGAGATCAATCTGCTGTTTATTCGGCATGGGCTGGTACTCTTCGCCAAAGTGCAGATTGAGCACCACGACTTCGGATTGTTCTTTCGCGCGTTGCAGGTCGCTTTTGATCAACTCCCGATCGATCCGATTCACCAGATAGTCTTTGCCTGCAGGCGTGGGTACGCCGTTTGTGGCATACGTATAGGAAAGAAACGAAAAGGTGATGTCGTTTGCAGTCAACAGCGCCGGTTGATCCCGCTCTTCAGCAGATAAATAGGAACCCGTCTGTGTGATGCCAATCTCTTCCCAGTAATTGATGGCATTTTCAATGGCCGTTATGCCTCTGTCGAGCGTGTGATTATTGGCCATGGCAACGACATCAACCCCGACATCCTTTAATGTATCGCCAATTTCATATGGACTGTTAAAGGAAGGATAGCTCGACACTCCGATAGCAGAACCGCCAATAATACTTTCGGAATTGGCCACCGTAATATCGGCCTGTTCCAAATAAGGTTTAATCTTTTCAAACATGGGTCCGAAATCATAGCCATCAGGAGTTTTGGCGGCATTATAAACGGTACTGTGGAGCAGAATGTCACCCACTGCGGCCAACGACGCTGTTCGCGTACCGTAAAACTCTGCAGGTTCCGTCGTATAACTCCGAGTTTCAAATTCTAAATCTTTCATGATTGGCACCGTTGGAACTTGCACGGCTACACATCCAGCCAATAACAGCGCGGAAAGCAGTATTACAAAGAAAAAAACGTAAAGACGAATTAGATTCATAATGACCACTCTCCCTTTGATGGAATGGTAAGAAAGACAGGAGTAATAGGGTGTAATGAATAAAAATAACAATTAATACAATACAAATGACAAAAAAACGTGAAATGAGTTGATTGTTAATAATATAATACAACATAGGATTCGGTTTTACTAGTTCATATTATTTAAATTTATACCGATGTTATTGTAAGAAATGGATAAACATTCTGCTGTAACAGATAAAAATGATGCTATTTATTTTTGTTCGATGGTCTCTTGGTCATATAGACATAATTTCAGATTAAAAATTTATGGATAATAATCATAAGAAAGAAAAAATTTAGGTGTTTATATTCCAATTTTTTCAAAATATAGTATACTGAAATTGAATATTTCAATCTGGATTCCCCAAAAATATCTAATGGATTAAGGAGTGAGGAAATGTTGGAAATCATATTGGAATTAATTGCACATGTTTTTTCATATTTCTTCACTCCGCGAAGGCGGCTGGAGAAGAACGTGAAGGTTCTGAAGCATGATAAATGGTTTGCAGACCTGGAAGATGACTTTCGCTATAACCATCTCATCTGGAATAACCGTAAAGTGATTCGCTACCTGGCTGTAAACAGCAATGTTGCTAAACTTTTAAAAGATGACGATGAAAAAGCGAAGTTTAAAAAGCTGCTGACCTATGAACATGTAAAATTCATTACAGCGCCATAGGTTTTTAGTGGTTTAGCTGCAAAGAATTCAAAGACGACAAAAATGCCGGAACCTTTTCAGGTTCCGGCATTTTTTATTTCTACTATATTAAAGTCTACTCAAAGAGGTTCATGCTGAGATAACGTTCGCCGGTGTCCGGTGCGATGCACAGCACTTTTTTGCCTTTACCGAGCCGTTTGGCGATTTCAATGGCGGCGAAAATGGTGGCACCTGCAGATGGGCCGACAAATATACCTTCTTCTCTGGCAACTCTGCGGAAAATATCGATCGCATCTTCGTCTTCAATGGCGAAAATTTCATCGTAAATTTCCGTGTTGAGAATATCCGGAATAAAACCGGGGCTCGTCCCAACCAATTTGTGTTTCCCGGGTTTTCCGCCTGACAGGACAGGGGAACCTTTGGGTTCGACAACGCCCACGAAAAGCTCAGGCAATTTTGCCTTTAACGCTTCACCAGTACCGGTTATGGTGCCGCCGGTTCCGGCCGAAGCGACAAATGCGTCCAGCTTGCCGTCCATTTGTTCCAGAATTTCAACGGCAGTCGTCACGCGGTGAATGTCGGGATTCGACGGATTTTCAAATTGCTGCGGAATGAAACTGTTCGGAATTCCGGCTTGCAGTTCCAGCGCTTTTTTTATGGCACCCGGCATTTTTTCGTGATCAGGGGTCAACACGACTTCTGCACCAAATGCTTTCAATAGATTGATGCGTTCCTTCGTGGCATTATCCGGCAGCACCAGAATGGCGCGGTAGCCTTTCGCGGCGGCCACCATTGCTAACCCGATGCCGGTGTTGCCGCTGGTCGGTTCAATTATTGTAGCGCCTTCAACGATAACGCCCTGTTCTTCTGCCTGCTTGATCATATTGAAAGCAGCCCGGTCTTTGACGCTTTTCGATGGATTGAACATTTCTAATTTAACGTAGACGTCTGCAGCGCCCTCGGGGACGATGCGATTTAATTTTACGACCGGCGTATCGCCGATCAGCTCTGTTATATTGTTTACGGGTTTCATGAATGGTAACAACCTTTCCTGCTAACTGAATCATTATGCTATCTTCCGATTGTAGTACAAAGAGGCTTTACGGACAAACCTTGGGACTTGAGCGGAATGGCACATATTAGAAATTAGACCTACCATAAAGCGACAGTATTCATGACTTTTGATTAGTTAATATACCTTTTTTTGTTAATTTATAGTATAATAAAACTAATAAAAGAATCGGAGGCGCTTAAATTGGTAGAAACCCACGAGTTGGTTGATTCCGTGATTCTGGATTTGGATGCCACGGGAGTGGCCAAGTTAATAATGGAAAAGAGAATCACTGCCCGTCAAGCTGTCGAAATTTATATTGAACAGCTGAACAACATCAATCATTCTGTGAACTGTCTTGTCGAAGACCGTTTCGACACAGCATTGCTGGAAGCTGACGCGGCAGACCGCAGGCTTGCAGCGGGCGAAGCATCCGGAGCCTTATTCGGTGTTCCCATCAGCATGAAAGAAGCGTTCCATGTTGGGGGCATGAAAACCACGGGCGGCTTGATCAGAAGAAAAGAGTTTGTCATGGACCGAGATGCGGAAGTGGTACGCAAACTGCGGGCCGAAGGGGCAATCATTCTTGGCAAAAGCAATACACCGGAACTTTGTTTTTGCCAGGAAACTGTCAATAAACTTTACGGCCGCACCAATAACCCCCGCGATTTCCGCAGAACAGCCGGCGGCTCGAGCGGAGGAGAAGGGGCATTGATTGCGGCGGGTGGAGCAGCTGCAGGTCTTGGTTCCGACATAGGCGGGTCCATCCGTTTTCCGAGCCATTTTAACGGAGTGGTCGGTTTTAAATCGGGCAGGGATCAAGTATCCCAGTCAGGAAGTTACCCCGAAGTTACACAGGAACTTCAATACAGGATGCTGGGCATTGGTCCGATTTCCAAAAGTGTCAAAGATGCCAGGATGATTTACAATATCGTCGCAAAGAGCCCTGCGCCGGCAAGAAACCTTGAAAGCTTTGCGTTGAACATCCTCCCGGATACTGGTTATCCATTAGCTGAACCTACCGTCAAACTGCTCAACTCAGTGTATGAAAAATGTGGCATAGATTTTGAAACAGAGCGGGAGACCCCGCCGTATTTTGATGATTCAGCTGCTGTCTGGCAGGAAATTATGTCTATCGACGGGGCGGCAGATACAAGAAATGAAGCTTTCGGCGGCAAGCCGATGAATCTGTACACCGCTTATATGCGGGAGCGATTGAAAGGGACATCCGAAGTTCATCGGTATCTGTCATGGGCATTGATCGGAGGATCCTTGTTTAAACCCTCTGAAAAGCGGCTTGAGAAAATCCAGGAATTTCTGCAGCACGGAGATCATATACTGGAAAATTATCTCAAAGAACGGATCCTGATCATGCCGGTCTATCACAAGACGGCACCGAGACATGGTGTTGTTTACCGAGAGATATTCTCTATTCGGAAAACCTTCCGCCAGTACATGCCGTTTGTTGCCTATGCCAACACGTGGGGACTGCCGGCATTGACTATTCCAATCGGTTTTGATGAAACAGGCTTGCCGATCGGCGTCCAATTGATCAGCGGCAATGGCAATGAGGAAGCCCTGTTCCAACTGGGTGAATGGCTGGAGCAGCATTTTCAGTCCTACCAGCGTGCGCTATTATAGAAGAAAAAACCTGCACCTCATTGAGAGGTGCAGGTTTTTAGGTTGTCGAGCTACGAGTGGCCAACTCAATCATTCCGCTAAGCCATGAAGAATTGAACCAACGAATAGATTCCGATTACGGTAAGTATTAATGCACCGATAAAATAAATGATTAAAGCGTTTTTCAAAGTTAGCCTCCTTGATGTGGTTGAATAAAGAATAGGATGCTATTTTGTATAATTTTCCCAAAAAACAAATTACCCATACTTATTACTGTATCAAAGTTATTGGGAATTTCCGAATAACTTGATTATTCCCGGTAGAGTGTCTTTAAATGTCAATATTATATGTTGAAAGATAAAAAAATATGGTGATTACAGTGAATATACATAATAGAGTCTTTGTGCCTATTATTTTATCCCAGTAGTTTTATTTAGCCATAATTCGACAAAATTTTCCCAATTACACGGGCGGAACTCTTCTGCTAACGTTAAATGTGTGGCAGGGAAATGCGGGACGCCGCGGCTTCAGGATTTATTGCCATAAAAAATTTGGGATGAGGAGATTGATGTATGAAGAAATCAGGAAAGATTTTCACAACCGCTCTGCTGGCAATTACTTTGGTAATGCCTTCGGTAGGGGTAAGCGCCAATGCAGGCAACGACGATGCAAACGAAAAATTCCGGGTACTGGTTGACTCAGCCAATCAGAAAAGCCTGAAGAACGCAAAACAGCAATACGGTATTCACTGGGAATTCGCTGGTGAAGGGTTTACAACCGATATGAATGAAAAGCAATTCAACGCATTGCAGAACAATAAAAATTTAACCGTGGAAAAAGTTCCAGAATTTGAAATTGCGACAGCAACGGATCAGCCGGAAGCCCAATTCAGCGCGATGGCAGCATCACAATCAACGCCGTGGGGCATCAAAGCTATCTATAATAACAGCAGCATCACGAGTACAAGTGGCGGGGCAGGCGTTAATATTGCCGTTCTGGATACGGGAGTAAACAGCAATCATCCAGATCTGCGCAACAACGTGGAACAATGTAAAGATTTCACTGTCGGATCGACATTCACAAATAATAGCTGTACAGATCGCCAAGGGCACGGAACGCATGTTGCGGGCTCGGCGCTTGCTGATGGCGGCTCGGGAAATGGCGTGTACGGAGTTGCTCCGGATGCGGACCTTTGGGCTTATAAAGTTTTAGGCGATGATGGTTCAGGATATGCTGATGACATCGCAGTGGCCATCCGCCATGCAGCCGATCAGGCTTCCGCTTTAAATACAAAAGTGGTTATCAATATGTCATTGGGGTCTTCAGGGGAAAGCAGCCTGATTACGAATGCAGTGAATTATGCTTACGATAAAGGAGTTCTTGTCATTGCGGCCGCTGGCAACTCCGGCTCAAGACAAGGTACAATCGGCTATCCGGGCGCTTTGGTCAATGCAGTTGCAGTTGCAGCGCTTGAAAACACCATTCAAAACGGCACATACCGTGTGGCGGATTTCTCTTCCCGCGGTTACAAGCGCACGGCTGGTGATTACGTGATTCAAAAAGGTGATGTGGAAGTTTCTGCGCCTGGTGCGGCAGTTTACTCTACCTGGTACGATGGAGGATACGCAACAATCAGCGGAACTTCTATGGCTTCACCGCACACAGCTGGCTTGGCAGCGAAAATTTGGGCGCAATATCCTGACGCTTCAAATGTTGATGTACGAGGCGAATTACAATACCGCGCATATGAAAACGATATCGTTTCCGGCTCTGGTGCTGGGTATGGCGATGACTATGCGTCAGGTTTCGGGTTTGCAACAGTACAATAAAAATTCCAATAGCAAGGGCAGCTCCGGTGTTTCGCCGGAGCTGTTTTTTTATGGTATTATTTATTTAATCTGAAAAGGGGTGAGGCTATGAATATCGGATCAGTGATTAAATATTATCGGTCAAAAAACAAAATGACCCAATCCCAATTGGCTGACGGCATTTGTTCTATTTCGCACCTCAGCAAAATTGAATCCAACACGTATAGCCCTCATGAATCGACAATAGAAGCGTTGCTCGCAAAAATGGGCGTTCAATGGAAAAAAGAACTGGTGAAAAGAAACCGGCTGGAAAGACAATTGCAAGATTTCATTACCTGTTCATTACATTACGATCTGAATAAAATGGAGGAACAGTACACGCAGCTTCAACAGGAGGATGATTATATACAGTCTACCGATCTGGTAAACCGGTATGAGTTGTATAAGTTCCGCTATTATTTATATATACAGGATCAAGACCGGGCATACCGGCAAAAAGAGTTATTGGATCGGATGAAAAATTCTTTCACGGAATCTGAGGCTTGGATGCATCAGCTATTTTTGTCGCTTTACTTCACCCTTGTAAATAGGAAAGAGCTTGCGATGGAATGCGTCAACTCGCTGGACAAGGGCATTCAAAGCATTCCCCAAAAATTTGAAGGGGAATTCTATTACCAGAAGGCGCGGTTGCTGATCATGCACGAACAATATGAGCTGTCAGCCCATTACGCTGAGATGGCGGTACAATATTTCAGGCTCAATTATAATTACATCCGCCTGCTGCATGCCCAATTGCTGTTGGCTATCAATTATATGAGACGCAATCTGCTTGTACAAGCTGAAGGGATATTCGAAGTGTTGAAGCGCAATACACGATTGACGGACCAGCAGGAATTATACAATCAGACTTTGTATAATTTTGCCGAATTACTGAAAACCCGCAATGAGCATAACCAGGCATTTGATCTGCTGACCGAATTGCATGGAATTATATCAAAAGACACATACTTTTATAAAGCGGTGCTGGTCAGCCTGATTGAAACTGCAGTGGAAGTTGGGGCTGATGCATGGGACTATGTTCGGGAACTGCGGAATTTATCCGCCGGAGCAGAAGATGAATATTTTCTTTTATACTTGAATTATTTCGAGAAGCGAAATTTTTCCCAACCAGACCTTTTGGCTTATTCCGAAGAAAAAATGTTCCCATTTTTCAGAAAACATGGTTACATAAGAGAAAGTAAGAAAATCGCCCTTGAATTGGCTGGACATTTTCAGCAGGAAAAACAATGGGAAAAGGCGATGTACTACCAATCCTATTACGACAGAAATGGAGGATGATCGGTTATGAAAAAAGTGAAATTGATTTTACTGGCCGGATTAGCAGCAGCGATGATGGTGGCAGGAGCTTGGGCTCCGACGGCCAATCATGTGGAGAAAAATGACTCGGTTGTCGCATTTGGTATACAACAAAGCTCAATCCCAACTATTTTGCCACCCCTGTAAAATAGCGGATTGTTCCAAAGCTCCCGGCGGAAGCCTGGGAGCTTTTTTGTATGAAAAAAGCAGGGACAGTCCGCAGGGATGTTGTTTAGCTTACCGGAAAACGGCAATAATGTAGGTACAGGCTGTATAAAAGGAGGGGCGCGGATGAAGGTCAGGCTCGAATGGAAGTATCGCTCTGCCAAAGGGCTGGAAACGATTTTCCGCTCAGACGAAATGCCTGCAGCTCAAAGCGTCCAGATTGCCGAAGATGTTGAACGGACGAAGCGGGTCAAGGAATTAGTTTTTATCGATGTTTTTGATGACAGCGTTTGGACTCTGAAAGAGATGAAGGCATATTTAAAAAGTATTGAAACGGAGCCGCACGATATATCGGTCTTTTTTGACGGTGGATTTGATGTCGAAGACAGAAATGCGGGCTTGGGCTGCGTAATTTATTACAGCCAAAATGGAAAATCATTTCGCTTGAGACAAAATGCGCAGATTGATGGCCTGATTTCAAACAATGAAGCCGAATATGCGGCACTTCATCTATGCGTGCAGGAACTGGAGTATCTGGAAGTCAAAAACATGCCGGTGCACATCAAGGGGGATTCGAAAATTGCCATTAATGGCATGAGTGGAGAATGGGCGATTGTCGAAAAAGAATTGGTCCGTTGGGCAGACAGGATCGAAGCAAAGCTCGCTCAATTGGGCATCCAACCCGAATTCGAACTGATTCCGCGCAAAGACAATTTCGAGGCGGACAGGCTGGCTGGCCAGGCATTAAAAGGCATCGAAATAACGGGAACAAGCAGTTTATGACCCGTTTCCTGCGGATAAAGTAAGCTCTCCAGGTTGCTGCTGGAGAGCTTTTAAAAATGCTTTCTTTTTCAGGGCTAACAATGGGCCTTAAATTGCCCGAGCAAAAAAGCTTGGGCATAATATTTTACATCGTGTACGATGTAAAATATAGTAGGTGAAGAAAGTAACTCATCGACTGGAGGAATTTAGAATGAAAGCACTTTATGAAACGACTATCATCAACACCGGCGGAAGACAGGGCGAGGTATATTCGGAAGATAATATTTTCAATCTGGACGTTGCAAAACCGGCTGCACTGGGCGGCGACGCCACAACTGCCACAAACCCGGAACAATTATTCGCGGCAGGCTACAGCGCATGCTTTAACAGCGCATTGGAACTTGTTTTGGAACGCGATAAAGTGGCAGTGGATAAGAGTGAAGTGAGAGCGACAATATCCTTATTGGGTGACAAAGAAAATGGCGGCGTTAAACTGGCGGCCAAACTGGAAGTCACCATTGAAGGGATCAGCGACGAGAAAAAGCATGAATATGTGGAACTGGCTCATCAATACTGCCCTTATTCAAAAGCGGTTAAAGATACAATCGACGTGGAAATAGTCGTTTTATAAAAGCTCAGGCAGCTGCCTGACCCGTAATGCTGTTAATGGAAGTTTCGATAAGCAGAAGATGGGCGTGATGAAATGGAGTTAGGCTTGAAATTAGAACAGCAATTATGCTTTGAAGTGTACAAAGCTTCCAGCAATTTTACGAAAATGTATGCTAAAGTGCTCGAACCTTTCCAGCTGACTTTCCCCCAATATCTTGTGCTATTGGTTCTATGGGAGGAAGATCATCTATTGATGAAGGATATAGGAGCACGCCTTGGCCATGGGACGGGCACGCTGAATCCGATTCTCAACCGGTTGATTGACCAGGGACGGATCACAAAACAGCAATCGGCGGACGATAAACGCGCCTGGGTTATTTCCTTGACCGAAAAAGCGAAAGCCGAACACGAGCCAATCAGCCGGGCAATTTATGAAAAACTGGTCAGCTGTAATTTTCTTGATGTCAACGCAGTGACTCTGATGAAAAACTTGAAACAACTCAATGCATTTTTTGGCGACATGGACATTAAATGAACGATTGAAGCTAAAGGAGAGAAATCAGATGAGCATATATGAATTTACGGCTACAAAACCGGACGGCAGCGTATATCCGCTGAGTGAATATGAAGGCAAAACAATGCTGATAGTCAATACGGCTACAAAATGCGGATTGCGGGATCAGTTTGAAGGTCTTGAAAATCTGTACAAGAAATATGAAAAAGATGGCCTTGTTGTCTTAGGGTTTCCATCAGACCAGTTCGGCCAGGAACTTGACGGCGCGGCAGAAGCGGAGCAATCCTGCCGCATGACTTACGGCGTCACTTTTCCGATGCATGGATTGGTGAAAGTCAATGGCCAGAATGCCGATCCATTGTTTCAATATTTGACTGACAACAGCAAAGGCTTCCTCAGCAGCAGCATCAAATGGAATTTCACGAAATTTCTCGTGGACAAGAATGGCAATCTGGTGGCGCGTTTTGCGCCTAAAGACAAGCCAGAATCATTTGAGGACGAAATCAAACAAGTTTTGACGAAATAAAACGATTGCCCCGGAGCCTGACTGGCTTCGGGGTTTTCTGTTTTATAAGGTAAAAACTCTTTGAAATTCCGACTTAGAGCTTTTTTTGCATATTTCCCTTGATTTTCCTGCCGCAAAGATTTATTATAAAACTAAATATTTATTAAATTTAGAATTTTGGGAGTTCATTGTTGCAATAATCAAAAACTTAGGTTATAAATAAGTTGTATATTAATTATACAAAAATTAAACAAGGAAAAGGAGTGGTTTAGTTGAAAAAGATTTTCGTTTCAATGTCCGTCGCATTTGCCTTGGTTTTCTCGTTACTTGCAGCAGGGGTTATGGCAGATAGCCATACGGCAAAACTGAGAGTGGTCCACGCTTCACCTGACGCTCCAGCCGTCGATGTATACGTCAATGGAGATTTAACTTTAGAAGAAGTACCGTTTAAAGCGGATTCCGGTTACCTGGATGTTCCCGCAGGTACACATAGTGTAGAAGTTTTTGCAGCAGGAACTGAATATGCGGAAGGGGAAGCGGTTCTTCAGGCAGACCTCACCGTGGAAGCCGGACAAGCATATACAGTTGCAGCGGCAAACCTTTTGGAATCACTGGAATTTGTAGTGGCAGAAGATTCAATGGAAGTAACTGAAGGGCAAACAAAAATTCGTGTTGGCCACTTGTCTCCCGATGCACCGGCTGTTGATGTGGGTGTGATTGGTGGCGATGCATTATTCAGTGGGGCTGAATTCCCAGGAATTACTGACTATGCAGAATTAGAGCCAGGAACTTACGATCTTGAAATCCGTCTGCCGGATGGCACTCAAGTATTGCCATTGGAAGGTACAGAATTGGCAGCTGATACTGTCTACAGTGTATTCGCAGTAAACACAGTGGATTCACTTGAAGTAATCGCTTTGGTGGATTACGAAGCAGCCGCGGCTCCTGACGAAATGCCAACTACAGGTTTGGGTGCTCCTCAGCAAACTCAGACAAACTGGATGTTGGTAATAGGTGCGCTTTCCGCAGTGATTGCAGGAGGGTTGGTCTTTAGAAAACGGTTTCAAAACTGATCTGCCAATCCTCATGATCGGGGCAGCGATATTGCTTGCCGGCTGCCAGGAAACAACAGATGAAGTCAGTATCCGCTCGAAAGACGTTGGATTTGCGGCGGAACGCACGTATCGTGCGCCGGCGATGACAGCTGATGCACCTGTTGAAAATCCAATCAATGCTTTAAAGCGGGACGGGATTGTACCCGAGAAAATAGTCATTCCTGCAATTGACGTCGAAGCAACGGCATTGCATCTTGGCATGAAAGAAAACGGGGAAATGGATGTTCCGGAAACGATAGAAGACGTCAGTTGGTTTGAACCCGGCTATAGACCGGGTGATAACGGACGTGCTGTGATTGCCGGACATGTTGATGGTATCGATGGTCCAGCTGTATTTTGGGATCTGGCTGAGCTGGAAGCCGGAGATGAAATAGTGGTGGAAGGCAGCGGGGAGCAATTGATTTTCAGAGTCTATGCGATGGAATCGGTTGAGCTTGAGCTTGCCGATGTCCAGTCGGTATTTGGTTATCGCTCCTCGCCGGAGTTGGTATTGATTACTTGTTCCGGAGATTATAATCACGACCGGGGCACGCGTGAAGAGAGACTGATTGTTTACGCGGAGCTGATAGAAGAATAGTGTAACGGGCGCTTTCCAGAAATGGGAAGCGCTTTTTTTTGTGGTTTTTTAATGTTAATGAAATCAAGACAAGAAGAACAGAAAATGTTGGTAAAAATTTCTAAATACAATTTTAATTGGGTAATTTTTATATTATAGAAACTTTTTTACTACAGACTATTTTCCTGTTCTAATATTTGGTATTATTAATTTCATATAGATATATTTTTGCGGTGTTCGGCATTTATTGCCGTCAATATCTTCACCTCTGGGAGGACACGACCAAATGACTGACAGCAAACGTCCAACGACGGAACATAAGCATGAAATGGCAGGAACCTACACGAGTGAAGTCAGTAAAGCAAACAGCTCAATTTTTGATCTGCTCGTTAAAAAGGTGCCCGTGAGCATGTATATAATGTCAGAAGACAAATTTGTCTATGTAAACGAAAGCCTGTGTGAGCTTCTCGGTTATCTTGAAGATCAATTTCTCCTGGGAGACGTTCGGCTGAAAGATGTCATCTATCCGGAAGATTTATCGATCGTTCAAACACGAATTTATGAGCAATCAGAAACTGCAGGGGGATCTGTCCGTTACCGGGTTAGAATCATCCGACATGACGGCAGTTTACTCCACGCCGAATTACACTCCAAAATAGCTGAATGGAAAGGCAAGCCGGCTTTTATTGGCAGTGTAACGGATGTGACGGAAGAAGTTGTTGCGCAAAGTCGTTTGAAGGATAGTGAAGAACGCTACAACTCGCTGTTCTTTGAAAATCCGGACGCTATTTTCTCTTTCGATACGGAAGGGAATTTCACGAATGTCAATCCGGGAGCGCTGGCATTATCGGGCTATAGCTATGATGAATTGATGAAAATGTCATTTGTTCCAATGATTGTGCCGGAGCATTTGGACAAAGCACTGCATTATTTCTCTGATGCTTTAAAAGGCAATACCAATCGCTATGAAGTAAACCTTTATGGCAAAAATGGCAAGCTGATCCAGCTTGAAGTGACAAACTTTCCCATGAATCAGGCAGGGCAGATTACAGGGGCCTATGGTATTGCAAAAGATATCACCAGCCGGAACGAGCACAAACAATTACTTGAAGAGATGGCATTTTTCGATCATTTAACGAAGCTCCCCAATCGGAAATTGTTTGAAGACCGTTTAGAACAGGCCTATAAGATTTCAAATGAAAAAGAAGGCGAACTGGCAGTCCTGTTTTTAAACTTGGATCGGTTTAAATACATCAACGACTCTCTTGGTTATGAGTACGGAGACGTCTATTTGAAAAAGATAGCTTTTCGCATGGTGGAATGTGTTGCTGATTCCGCGACTGTCGGCAGATTCGCGGGGGATGAATTTGCCATCTTGCTGCCGAATGCAGGCAAAGAGGCTGCAATTGAATCGGCAAAGCGGCTGAACGAGGTATTTGCGGAGCCGATGGAGGTGCTGGGCCATCAATTAGCATTGACCGCAAGCATCGGCATCGCGTGTGCCAGCAAGATGCAGCAAGATTTGATAAAACAGGCAGAGTCCGCCATGCTTTACACCAAAAAACACAGCAAAAACAGTTATTCGCTTTATTCATATAAATTGAACCAGGAAACAGCTGATAAATTAGCGATAGAACGGGAATTGAAATCCGCCATTCGCAACGATGAATTTTTGATCCATTATCAACCAATTATAAATTTAAAAACGGGTCAGCGGAGTGCGATGGAAGCGTTGATCAGGTGGAATCATCCGGAACTCGGTATGGTCCCGCCCGATCATTTTATCCCGATATCGGAAGAAAGTGGACAGATAGTTGAAATTGGCAAATGGGTGCTTTATACAGCCTGCTCGCAGAATAAGAGTTGGCAGCTGAGTGGTTATGCGCCGTTTCGTATCTGTGTCAATATTTCAACCATTCAGCTGCAGCATCCGAATTTTGTGCGCTTGGTAAAGAGCGTCCTCGAAGAAACGGGTCTGGAAGCGAAGTGGCTGGAACTGGAAGTTACAGAAAGCATCCTGCTCGAAGATACCGAAGTTTTGAAAGACAGTTTGCGCAAACTGAAGGCTTTAGGCATATCAATGTCGATTGATGATTTCGGCACAGGATTTACATCCTTGAACTACTTGCGTCAATTCTCTTTTGACCGCGTGAAAATTGACCGCAGTTTTGTGCAGGATATCAACAACGATCTGAATGGCAAAGCGATTACTTCCACCGTTATCACATTGGCGCATAAGCTTGGGATGGAAGTCGTTGCAGAAGGCATCGAAGACGCCGTGCAGCTTGCCTATCTCCATGAGGAACTGTGCGATGAAGGACAGGGTTATTATTTTTGCCATCCGAAAGCTGCGGATCAGCACGATTTACTGCCCACGAATAAAACATAAAGAATGCTGGAACTATTGTTTTTGTTTTGGCCTTATAGAAGATATGGTCTAACCCTCCGCAGTTTGGTCTGCGGAGGGTTAGCTTTCGCTTTTTGAAAAATGGTATAGTGAGAATGATGTAAGAGTTTTCAGATAAAGGGGCTGGTATTTTGAATAGGATGGAGCTATTAAAAAAATCATTTGAGGACTCGTCTTATGTGCTCTCAGGACATGGGCCGAGGGATGTACAGGTACTCAAACGGGCTTTTCACAATATAGATGAGCAAATTAAATCAGATAATTACGGTACAGGTGCGGCAATCAACGATTTTGAAGAGAAAATGGCAGATTTTCTGGGGAAAGAAAGCGCGGTGTTTTTTCCGAGCGGCACGATGGCCCAGCAAATTGCGCTGCGCATCTGGTGTGATGAAAAAGGGGCGGCCAAAGTTGCTTATCATCCTTTGTCCCACTTGGAGATACACGAGGAAGAAGGTCTAAAAGAATTGCACGGCATCGAATCAGTGCTGCTGACTGACAGAGACAGCGTCATCGAGTTGGAAGATGTGAAAGCGATGCCGAAAGATGTTGCCTGCGTGCTGCTTGAATTGCCGCAGCGGGAAATCGGCGGGCAGCTGCCTGAATTTGAAACGCTTCAAGCTATTTCAGCGTATTGCCACGAAAATGATATCATGCTGCATCTTGATGGTGCCCGCATATTGGAGACTTTGCCATATTACGGGAAATCTATCGAGGAAATCTGCAGCCTGTTCGACAGCGTTTACCTTTCAATGTACAAAGGAATTGGCGGCATTGCCGGTGCTATTCTGGCAGGTGACGAAGATTTCATCAAAAGGTCGAAAGTTTGGAAGAAACGCCACGGCGGAGATCTCATTTCACTCTATCCATACATTTTTACAGCCGATTATTATTTTGAGCTGCGCAAAGAAAACATGGCGGAATACTATGCGGCGGCTAAAGAACTCGCCGCGAAATACAATGCCTGCGAAGGGATTACGACCTTGCCGGAAATTCCAGTTTCGAATATGTTCCATGTCCATATCCATAAACCGGCAGAACAGGCAGCGGAAATATTGGCACAGGTGCAACAGGAAACAGGCATCGGGCTATCGGGCAATGTGCGGGAAATCGATCAATCCAATTGCTATTATGAAGTGAGTCTGGGGGATGCCTATCGAGCGGCGCCACTAGAGAGAATCGAGCTTGCCTTTAAGCTTCTGGATGAAAAAATGAAGGCTTAGTATATTAGAAACTACAAAAGAGAAGCTTTTCGCGTATAAAGCGAAAAGCTTCTCTTATTTGTGTTGTGTCAGATGCATTTATCAATCGACAAAAATTCATAGCTGTTAATCACGTTTTAAAACCCGTCAAAATTCGCTCAACCTATACTTTCGGCAAACTTTGCACAAGAGAGATGAACGCTCTGGAGGCATATGGGACGTAACGGTTTTTTGCCGAAATGATGCCGAGCATCCAAGGAAAGGTGTGAGTCAGGGAAATCACTTTGAAAGGACCGTCCTTCACGCGTTCGCAAATTAACTCGGGCATAAGCGTTACTCCCAGGTTTTTTTCCACCATGCCGACGATAAAATCCCATTGGGAGCTTTCATAAGCAACTTTGGGTGTAAATCCTTCGGAAATACAAAAATCAATTGTTCGGCCATTTAGTGTAAATTCCTTGCTGAGGAGGAGGAAAGGATCGTCTTTGAATTCAATTAAATCCACCTGATTCAAATGGGACAGCGGATGGGATTCGTGGACCAACAGTTTTATTTCCTGATGGACAAACGGCATCACTTCAAATTTTGCTTCATCCACCGGAAGCATGACAAAGCCAAGATCCACTTCACCTTCAAATACTTTTTTTTCCACTGTTTTCGCGCCGTCTTCTGCCAGCATAATTGAAACATCCGGATACCTATTTTGGAATTCAGCAATGATGGTCGGAAAAAATAACGTGCTGATAACAGGCGGCAGGCCAATTTTTATTTTCCCTTTATTTAAGTTCATTACATCGTATAGAGAAGAGGAAAGGTCATCCAGACTATATATGATTTTTTGCGCTTGGAGAAAAACGACTTCTCCGGCATCTGTCAATTTGATTTTTCGGGCAGATCGGTCGAATAAAATAACGTCCAGATCTTGTTCGAGATTTTTAACCATTTTGCTTAAACTCGGCTGAGTTACATGCATCGTTTGCGATGCTTTTGTAAAGCTTTGGTGTTTTGCCACTTCCACAAAGCAAGTCAATTGTCTGATATCCATGAATTTCCCCTTCAACCTATAACTATTGGTTATAGGTAATATAGTTTTTATTCATTTTACCTATCAGTATCGACAATGTACACTAAAAAAAGTATTCAGACACAATATTGTGACAAATTCACCTTTTCAAAGTAAGGCAAAGTAAGCGCTTGCAGAAAAGCCGGGACGCCGGATTATTGTGCTCGATGCGCAATAACAATCAAGGGGGAAATAAAATGTTAAGTATGATCGGATTGGTCGGGGGACTTATTCTGCTCATCGTCTTGACGATGAGAGGCTGGAACCTTTTGGTAGCAGGCCCGTTATGTGCGCTTGTTGTCGGTCTTTTCAGCGGAATGCCGTTATTCCCGCAAATGGTGGAAGCAGGGGAATCAAACTTTTTAACTAATTATATGACCAGTTTTTCTGGATTTATCACTTCATGGTTCCCGATGTTCCTGCTTGGAGCAATTTTCGGCAAAGTAATGGAAGACAGCGGAGCGGCTGATAGTGTGTCGCGCTGGCTGGTAGGGAAATTCGGACTTAAAAAAGCTGTTCTTGCAATCGTCATTGCCTGTGCGGTTCTTACATATGGCGGAGTAAGCTTGTTCGTTGTAGCTTTCTCAGTTTATCCAATGGCTTTGAGCTTGTTCAAACAAGCGGATCTTCCACGCCGTTTCATTCCGGCGGCACTTGCATTCGGATCGGTAACATTCACTATGACATCTGCCGGTTCACCTGAAATCCAAAACTGGATTCCAATCGAATATCTTGGCACTTCACCATATGCCGGTTGGGAAGTCAGTATTCTGGTTGCCGTATTCATGATGATCTTCGGCTATTGGTGGCTGAAACGCATGATCAATAAAGCAGTCGGCAAAGGCGAACGTTTTGAAGCCCGCAAAACAGATCCGGTCATCGAGGACCGCGAATTGCCTAACCCGATTATGGGATTAATTCCATTATTGGTTGTTCTACTTATCTCGTTTACACTTCATGATGTGTTGATGACATCGGCATTAATTTTGGCCCTTCTTGGCGGAATTATCACAACATACGTGATCAACCGCAAATATTTCACAAACATCAGCAGAGCGATTTCTGACGGAACGATCGGCGCATTGATTGCCATCGGTAACACGGCAGCAGTTGTTGGATTTGGTGGCGTGGCAAAAGCTGTTCCTGCATTCGAAGTGGCAGTTAATGCGATGACCAGCATTCCAGGCAGCCCTCTGATCGGCGGCGCACTTGCTGTCAGCGTCATCGCCGGCTTGACGGGCTCTGCATCCGGCGGTCAGGTTATTGCCTTGCCTTTATTGGCACCTCATTATATCGATATGGGTGTCAACACGGAAGCGCTGCATCGTACGGTCGCAATTTCATCCGGTGCGCTAGATTCACTGCCGCATAACGGTTATGTTGTAACGACAATCCGCGGGATTTGTGGAGAAACACATAAGGATGCCTATGGGGCAGTTGGTGCTGTAACAGTCATCGTTCCGTTGCTCGGCCTGACATTGGCAATTATTTTGTTCTCATTAGGTCTTGGTTTATAAACTGCGAGAAAATTTTTAAAAGTATGGAGGTAAGGTGTCATGGTACAAGATAAAGTTGTATTCATCACAGGCGCTGCCAGCGGAATCGGCTACGAAATCAGCCGTGATTTTGCGGAAGCGGGAGCTAAAATCGTTCTGACTGATATTAATGAAGAGGCAGTGCTAAAAGCCGCGGACGCATTGGTGGAAGCGGGCCATGATTGTATTGGCATCCCTTGTGATGTAACAAGTGAAGAAGAAATTATTGCAGCTATCAGTAAAACAGTGGATACCTTCGGAACATTGGATATACTGATAAACAATGCCGGAATGCAGTATATCTCACCGATTGAAGATTTCCCGACGGAAAAATACGAGTTATTGATCAAGATTATGCTCGTTGCTCCATTTATTGCGACAAAACATGTTTTTCCGGTTATGAAAAAGCAGGGATACGGCCGCATAATTAATATGGCTTCCATTAATGGACTGGTCGGTTTTGCTGGTAAAGCAGCCTATAACAGTGCCAAGCACGGCGTCATCGGCTTGACGAAAGTAGCTGCTCTTGAAGGCGCAGAGCACGGCATTACCGTCAATGCGATGTGCCCGGGCTATGTCGACACGCCGCTAGTGCGAAATCAATTGGGTGATTTGGCGGAAACGCGCAATGTTACGTTAGAAAAAGTGCTTGAAGAAGTCATCTATCCTTTAGTGCCGCAAAAGCGATTGTTGTCAGTTCAGGAAATATCGGATTACACAATGTTCCTCGCAAGCGACAAAGCTTCCGGTGTTACAGGACAAGCTGTGGTTCTGGACGGCGGCTATACAGCGCAATAAAAAATAACCTCTTGTGGAGTCCATCCACAAGAGGTTATTTTTTTGTGAGTCGCATTCATCCCAAAAACTGTTCGACGACTCCTAAAAACAGACGGTCCTGTTCCACGTTCGGCGCATGCCCGGAATCCTGAAATTCCATATAATCGGCATTTTGGATTAACACCGCCGTTTCGCGGCCTTTTTCCGGCGGATTCAATCCGTCATGTTTGCCGCTTATGACAAGCGTCTCTGCGGTAATAAACTTCAGATCATTGCGGAAATCGAAATCCCGCAAAGCAGCAGAAGCGGCAGACTGTTCATCGCCATTCAGCATCCGGCTGTTCCTGGCGACGGTTTTCTGCCAGGCGTTGACAGCTTCCTGGTCATGAAAGATCAGCTCGGAGGACATGGCCAGCTTTTCAGGGATGCTCATGCCTTTGAGCTGTTCTTCATAGCGGTCGAACATTTCGGCCATAGAAGATTGCCCGCCACAGGATTTTGTGGCTGCGAGTATCAGCTTCGCCACGCGCTCCGGTTGTCTGATGGCTACTCCCTGGGCGATATAACTGCCCATGGAAACGCCCAGGACATTAACGGAATCGAGTTCCAGATGGTCAAGCAAGGCAATGGTATCGGCTATATGGTCATCCAATGTGAAGTCAGCGGGACGGTCAGATTTTCCGTGACCGCGCGAATCCAATGCGATGATCCGGAATTTATCTTTGAGGTAGCCCATTTCCCTGTAGAACATCTGGTGATTGCTGGTCAGCCCGTGCAATAGCAGGAGCGGCCTGCCTTCGCCGGTATCTTCGTAAAATAACCGGGTTCCTTTATTGTCAAAAAACGGCATATTTATTCTCCTTTATTGGTTCATCATTTTACTCTATACCCTTATTGATGAAAAATTAAATGCCCGCAGCAATGTGCGGGCAGCATTCTTTATTGATGGACAGCACGAACTTTGTTGTATCGGTCGATTGCAAGGAAGATGGCCACCAGCAAGACAAGAAAGGCAAGTGTCAAATACCAGGGGAATTCAGTGATGGATTGTCCGAAAGCCGTGTAAACGATTGCCGGCAATGTCAAGCCAAGGGCGGAATAGTACATGTATTCCTTGAAATTTCTTGTCATATCCATCAAATAAAAGCACAGCAGCTGAAAATGCACAAAAGGCATGATGCGAAGCAGCATCACCTGGCCGACGCTTAGTGTTCTGTCAGTAAAAATCCGTTCTTTCAGTTTAGTCATTTTTTGATGGGATTTAGGCAGGTGTTTCAGCATCAGATAAACGATGGCACTCATCAGCAGCAACCCGGCGTAAGACAGAACAGCTCCTTGCACAAATCCGAAAGCTACACCGCCGAGGACACAAACAGCAATGACCGGAAGGAAGAGGATGGGCCTAACCAAATGTAGGAGCAGAAAGAAGATGGGGGCCATCCATCCGGCATTTTCGATAAATATTTTAACCGAATCATCAAACTGATCCATAGCGGCCTCCTTTAAATACGTAATAATGTCAATAAAGAAGGATAAGCCAAAAGGGCTTTAATGGCAAGCTTTTTGCTTAAAACCAGCAACGCTTTAGTTTGACGAAATCAGATAAATGAAACAATTTTTTGTTAAACTGGAACCAGAGCCGTATTTCGGCTGAAGATGAGGTTTGTAAACCATGAAAAGGGAGATGTTCATCGTGAAATCGACAGAAACCATTTTTCCGATTGAAAAAGTGAGAGCGCAATTTCCGGCACTGGAACGCGTTTATAAAGAACGGCCGGCTGCTTATTTTGACGGCCCGGGCGGGTCGCAGGTCATACTGTCAGCCATTACCGCCATTGCGGATTATATGCAGCGGGGCGGCGCTAATCTCCACGGAACTTTCCCGTCGAGCTGGGAAACGGAAGCGGTGATTTCAGAAGCGCGTGCCGCTGTAGCTGATTTTTTGAATGTGCAGGCAAACGAAGTGGCATTTGGCGCCAACATGACGACGCTGACCATTGCAATCGCCAATGCACTCGGCAAGCAATTCGAAGCGGGCGATGAAATCGTCGTCACTGAAATGGACCACCGGGCAAATGTGGATCCGTGGATCATGATGGCGGAAGACCGGGGTCTTACTGTGCGCTGGATTCCCGTCGATAAAGAGAAGCTGACCTTGGATATGAGCAATATCGATACACTGATCAACGAAAAAACGAAAGTGGTGGCGCTCGGCATGGCATCTAATGCAATCGGCACCATCGTCAACCTCGCACCTGCCGTTAAACGGGCGCGTGAAGTCGGCGCGCTTGTGGCGGCTGATGCTGTCCATGCGGCTCCGCATATGCCGATCGACCGGGAACAGCAGGACATCGATATCCTGCTGTGTTCTGTCTATAAATTCTTTGGGCCGCATATCGGAATTGCGGCAATCCGGGAGAACGTCTTTAAAGATTTGGTGCCCTATAAATTGACCACTTCACCGTCCTATTATCCGGATAAGCTGGAAACCGGTACTCAAAATCACGAAGGCATTGCCGGCATACGCCCGGCCATCGAATTTTTCGCGTCGTTCGGAGAAGGGGAGACGCGCCGTGAAAAGATAGTTTCGGGTTATGACATAATCGAGCAATACGAAAATGGTCTGGCGGCGCGTTTGCGGGCAGGCCTGAGCCGGATTGAGAAAGTCACGCTGTGGCAGGCGGCGGAAGATGTTCCGAAAACACCGACTGTGGCGTTCCAGGTGGCAGGTTATGAGCCAGCTCAAGTGTGCGAGTTTTTAGCCGAAGAATACAGTATTTTCACAGCTGCCGGCCATTTCTATGCTTCGACATTAGGCGACGTGCTGGATGTCAATAAAACCGGTGGATGGGTGCGTGCAGGCCTTGCCCCGTATAATACGGAAGAAGAAGTCGAGCGGTTTATCAAAGCGATTGCTTCTTTGTAAAAAGTGAATTTGATCATATTAAAAAGGCTTCGCAACCGCGAAGCCTTTTGTTCTTATTCCGCAGCTTTATGGGAAAACGGGCATTTGCCTGCAAGCGGCTCGCTGTCGTCGCCGATGAAAAATTGCTTCCATTCATTATGTTGCGGGTCGCCGAAATGGCTGATGTCCGGATGTGTAGGCAGCTGATCCCAGGCTTCAACACGCTGGCGAACTTTTTCACGCGACATGATGCCGCCTTTTTCAGTTCCCGTCAAGCCTTTGAAAATACGGCGCGGCTGGAATCCCAGTACCATCGCATTGCCGAGGTCGCGGGTCTTGCGCCGTTTATAGGCAGGAGCGTTGCCGAAGATGAAAATCGGTTCGCCTTGAAAGACGAAATCCCATAAATAATGATCCGGATCCATCGGCTTGTCGGCTGGCCACTCTGTTTCGTCAACAGTGTGCAGGTATTGCAGAATGGCCCAGAATTCATCGCGGTATTGCTCGAGGCTGCCTTCCGTTTGGAACGGCTCAACAAAGACGAAAAGTCCATGTTTTTTATGTTTCGGATCATTGAACAGGGACAGGAACTCCTCCACTGCAACCGGCAGCGCAGACCAGTCATCGCGGCTAATGTATGCGTATCTCAATTCACCTTTCAACTCGCCGCTCATCCCGAAATAACACGGGAAAGTCTTATCTGTCACCGTGTTGTGGAATGTCTCATATTCTTTCAGCAGCCATTCCGGCAAGTCCGTGCGCGTGGTAAAATCTTCTTTCGTCAATAAAGCTTTATAGGTTGTTGCCATATGTTCTCCTCCGTTGCGTTTAGATTCCCTTTCTGTTATTTCCTTTAACCGGTAGTTTTAAACTTTACCGAACTATACAAGTTGAACTATAAAGTTAATATGAATGTAACGCTTCGACGCTATGGACTGTGCATAGATTATGCTCCTGCGCCGCACCTTTGTTGAGAGAAGTCTCTATAGATATGGAGCAAAACAGCGAAGAGTTGACCGAAGGTAGTTCGGTCGACTCTTTGCGACGAAGCAGCGCAGCGATGCAGGAGCACGGATTTTAGTTAACTCGGCGAGCCCCCGGCAGCCGGCACCGCGACGTCCTGTCGCGCCGACTGCATGACCCACATCCTGTGGGCCCGCAAGCAAGCTGTTTTGCGGAATATCGACTTCTTTAGATTGTTAGTTCTACATATTATAGAAGGAATAAAGTGATAGAGGACGAATAAAATGGTACACTCTAAAGAGCGATGTTATTTCGAAGAAGAAATGCATAACTCCATTTTTCGTAAAGGAAAATGAACAAAAGGAGAATGAAATTGACACAACACAATTACAAAGAAGAAGTGCCGCCGAATTACGACGAATTGAAAAAAGCTGCAAACCGCATGGCCAACTGGAAAGAACGTTTGGCTGCTGTTGAGGAACTCGGCAACTGGAAAACAGAACACACCATCAGCATCCTGTTGAACCGCATGAAAAATGATCCGGTTTATCAGGTCCAGGAAGCGGCTTATGAAATGCTGCGGAATTTCGGTGAGAACGTCGAGATGCCGGAACGCAATGAACATGAGCTGATCAAAGACACGCATAAAGTGCTAATCCGCATCAAGAAAAGCTTGCCTGCCGATCATACCTATGCAGATTTCAAAGAGAAGTTGCAGAAAATGCGCAGCGATATTTACGATACGTATAAAGGTGACAAAGGCGACGATTTCGAAGCCTGGCTCGAAGCGCAGTGGAAAGCAGCACCTGTCAGAACAAAACGATAAAATAGAAGCCGGTGCGGGAAATTTCCCGCACCGGCTTTTTTTCTTTATTAGTTACATATATTTACGGATGATCGGCTTCAGCCTGAAGCCGAAGATGCCGGCAAGCACTGCCAGGATCAGATCTTTTGGAAGCGGCGGCACCATCCATGCCCATGCCATCGCGTACGTAAAGCCTTCCGGTGCAGCGAACCATAATTTATAGGCGGCATACATCCAGTTCGTGCCGAAAACATAATTGACGAACAATCCGGCAAGCGCCGCAATGACAAAACCTTTGCGCGTCGGGAATTTTTCAGCAATCACCCCGGTGACATATGCAATCAGAATGAAAGAAATGATAAAGCCGAATGTCGGAGAAATGATGGTATCCATCCCGCCGGAGAATTTTGCGAAAACCGGCACTCCCGCCAGGCCGATAAATGCGTAAACAATCATGGAAGCTGCACCAAGCCGGCTGCCGAGCAAAATGCCGGCCAAAATGGCGAAGAAAGTCTGCAACGTGATCGGTACGCCGCCGATGATCAGGAATGAGGTAAGGTTGGCACCGATTGCCATCAGCGCGGAAAACATCGCGATGTGCACCAGTTTCAATGTTTTGGAATGATTTACAGATCTTGTTTTTGAGTATGTAGTCATGTGGAACCTCCAATAGTTAATCTATTAGCAGTATAATAAATGATGGAAAATGAGTCAACTTATTTTTTATTTAAGTTAACACAAACTATAGTGAAACAAAGATTGCAGGTGGATATTCCCTTTATCGCCTTCTTCATGTTAGAATATTCCATGTTTTTTAGGTGGAAGGGGTGTTTAAATGGATGAGTGGTGGAAGCAATCGGTAGTTTACCAGGTTTATCCCAGGAGTTTTAAGGACTCAAACGGCGATGGCATCGGTGACATACAAGGTATCATCCAAAAACTTGATTATCTTCAAGAACTCGGGATCGATGTTATTTGGTTGTCGCCGGTTTATGATTCTCCGAATGATGACAATGGATACGATATCCGCAATTACCAGAGGATCATGGATGATTTTGGAACAATGGAAGATTTTGAGGAATTGATCGAACAAATGCATAATCGGGGATTGAAATTGATGATGGACCTTGTCGTCAATCATACTTCTGATGAACATGAATGGTTCACGAACAACCCGGAATATTACATATGGCGGGATGAGCCTAATAATTGGCGTTCGTTTTTCAGTGGATCCGCATGGGAGTTCGATGAACGGCGCGAGCAGTATTTTCTCCATCTATTTTCCAAAAAACAACCGGACCTGAACTGGGAGAACCCGGAAATGCGGAAGGCAGTTTACTCAATGATGCGCTGGTGGCTGGATAAAGGTGTAGACGGCTTCCGAATGGATGTCATCAATTTGATTTCCAAAGATCCCGAATTTCCAGATGGCCCGGCCGGCGACGGAAGCGGATCCTTTATGAATGGCCCGAAGATTCATGACTATCTGCAGGAAATGAACAGGGAAGTGTTGTCAAAATATGATATTGTCACTGTCGGGGAAATGCCGGGTGCGACTGTTACGGACGCTATTCAATATACAGGCAGAGAGCGCAGAGAAGTAAATATGATTTTCACTTTCGAGCACATGGGGCTTGACCAGGCAAGCGGAGAGAAGTGGGATTTAAAACCGCTCCAGCTGACAGATCTGAAAAAAAATCTGGAGCACTGGCAGAATGCCTTGCACAAAAAAGGGTGGAACAGCCTTTATTGGAACAACCACGACCAACCGCGTGTCGTTTCAAGGTTCGGCAACGACAAGGAATACCGCGTCGAGTCGGCAAAAATGCTGGCGGCATGCCTCCATTTCATGCAAGGAACACCATACATCTATCAGGGAGAAGAAATCGGCATGACGAATGTTTGCTTCGAAGACATCGATGAGTACAAGGATATTGAAACCCTCAATATGTATGCAGAAAAGAGCATCCAAGGAGTTCCTCACGAGAAAATAATGGAATCGATCTATGTTAAAGGCCGCGACAACGCGAGGACACCAATGCAATGGAGCTCGGAAGCGAATGGCGGATTTACGACAGGCACACCGTGGATCGCTGTTAATCCGAATTACTCTGTCATCAACACAACAGATAAGGAAGAAGACAATTCGATTTATCAATTTTATAAAAAACTGATTGGTTTGCGGAAAACGATGGATATCATTAGGCACGGCAATTTTATTTTGCTGCACCGGGAGGATGAGAATGTTTTTGCATATACTCGTGAAATTGGGGATGAGAAATTAACGGTTTACTGCAATTTCTCAAATGATAATCATACGTTTACAATGCCGGAGGGAGAGCTTTTGCTACATAATTATGAAACTCCCAAGAATACAGAAAAATTGTTTTTGCGTCCTTACGAAACGATCGTGTTCTATAAAAAAATCTAGAAATTGAAAGAATATCAGTTATGATAAGAGTACTTCACATAACAAGAGGGGGAACTCGATGGCGAACGTAATGGGTGTTGATATTGGTGGAACAAAAATTCGCCTGGGCATCATAGATGCTGAAGGCAGCATTCTCTATGACGAAAAAATCCCGACCCAATTTCCTTTGTATCCGTATTTGGAAGAAAATGTTCTGCGGATACTGGAGAAATATCCGGAAGCAGAGGCAATCGGAATCGGTACACATGGTTTTGTCGATCCAAAAGAGGGGAGCATCATCTTTTCTACGGAAGCTTTGCCAGGGTGGACCGGCACAAAAGTAAAAGCACAATTGGAAGCGGCAAGTGGGAAACGCGTCGAAGTGGAGAATGATGCCAACTGTGCAGCTTTGGCTGAAGCGAAATTTGGGGCAGCCAAAGGGCTCGAACGAGTAGTGTGCCTGACGCTCGGTACGGGTCTTGGTGGCGGCATAATCTGGGATGGGAAATTGCTGAGCGGGGGTCCGAACGGTGGAGCCGCTGAACTTGGGCACTTAACTTTATACCCTGGTGGTGCTGACTGCGCATGCGGAAGAAAAGGCTGTTACGAGCAGTACGTTTCGGGTACGGGCATCCAGCGCCGAATTAATGAAGCTGGCTTGAAAATGACGCCGCTCGAACTGTTTCAATCTGCAGCAACAGACGAACAGTCCAATCAATTATTGGAAGCGTTCACATATGATCTCGGTGTTGTTATCAGTTCTTTGCAGGCGGCATTTGATATGGAAATGCTTGTCATCGGCGGTGGGGTGTCAGAATCCGCAAATTATTGGTGGCCACAATTAATCCGCCAACTTGAGCCTTTATTGCTCAATCCATTAGATATTCAAACAGCGAAATTCGGCAATGATGCCGGAATATTAGGCGCTGCATTACTTGTACTGAAAGGAAAGTGAAACAATGGCAAAATTAGTGATGGAACAGTTAACAAAAACTTACGACAATAAAGTGACTGCAGTCGAAAATTTCAACCTTACTGTGGAAGATGAAGAATTCATCGTCTTCGTCGGACCTTCGGGCTGCGGGAAATCGACTACGCTGCGAATGATTGCCGGCCTGGAAGACATTTCAGAAGGTACATTTTCAATCGACGGTAAAAAGATGAACAATGTGGAGCCGAAAGACCGCGACATCGCAATGGTATTCCAGAATTACGCTTTGTATCCCCATATGACGGTTTATGAAAATATGGCGTTCAGCCTGAAACTGAAGAAAATGGCGAAAGAGGAAATCAAAGAACGGGTCAGAAATGCCGCTGAAATACTTGGCTTGATGGATTATTTGAACAGAAAGCCGAAAGCTTTATCCGGTGGTCAGCGTCAGCGCGTGGCATTGGGACGGGCGATTGTCCGTGACGCCAAATTGTTCCTAATGGATGAACCATTATCAAATCTTGATTCGAAACTACGTGTTCAGATGCGAACGGAAATCTCGAAGCTGCATCAACGTTTGAAAACCACAACAATCTACGTGACGCACGACCAGACGGAAGCGATGACGATGGCCACAAGGATCGTGATCATGAAAGACGGCGTCATCCAGCAAGTCGGAACTCCGAAAGAAGTTTATGACCAGCCGGATAATATGTTCGTGGCGGGCTTTATTGGATCTCCTGCGATGAATTTCTTTAATGGCCGTATCGAAGGCGACTCTTTTGTGATGGGACAGGTAAAATTGCCGATTCCAAAGGCAGCAATGCCAGAAGGCTGGGATGGCAAAGAGATTGTTATCGGTTTGAGGCCGGAACATATTACCCATAAGCCGCAAGCAGCAGAAGACGTGCTCGAGGTCGAACTGGATGTGGTGGAACTGATGGGTTCAGAGTACATCGTATATGGAAAAGTAGAGGACCATTCGTTCATCGGTCGTGTTGATGCCAATTACGAGTTATCTGCAGGCACTGTTTTCCCGATGCTTTTTGAAATGGACAAAGCACGCTTTTTCGATCCTGCAACTGAAAAAAGAATCAAATAAAAATTTTTTTATAGATATTGTGCAAACGTTTTCACTGTGATAAGATACTAACAATTGGAAATTGGAAACGCTTTCTTACCCAAGTTTCCATTTTTATTTTGGTTATTGTGCAAACGATTGCACAAATTACAAAGGGGGAATATTAACATGAAAGAGTTCACGTTCAAAAAAGGGTTGCTCGCTTCACTTCTCGTTTCAACAAGTTTGCTGGCGGCATGCGGCGATGACAGCACAGAAGAAGGGTCTCAGGCGGAAGGCGAAGAAGTAACTGTCGACATTTTCCAGTTCAAAGTGGAATTTAAAGAACAGTTTGAAGATGTGGTTGCTTTGTATGAAGATGAAAACCCGAATGTAAATATTGAAATCACGACCGTTGGGGGCGGAGAAGATTACGGTGCTGCCCTTCGTTCGAAGTTCGCTTCCGGCAACGAACCGGCGATCTTCAATATCGGTGGACCACAGGACGTTGCTGACTGGAAAGACAGCCTGGCACCGCTTTCCGATACAGCTGCCGCAGAAGCGGCACTGGACGGAACATTGGATGGCGTCACAGTCGATTCGGAAGTACTCGGATTGCCTTATAACCAGGAAGGCTATGGTTTCATCTACAACACACGCCTGTTTGAAGAAGCGGGAATCGATGCAGCATCGATTACAGACTTTGCAAGCCTCGAAGAAGCTGTGAAAACATTGGATTCAAAAAAAGAAGAACTTGAAATCGAATCAGTATTTGCATTCCCAGGAAAAGAAACTTGGGTAACCGGCCTGCATTTGGCGAACACATTTATCGCACCTGAATTTGACCATAATGTATTGGACGCATATGATGCGCCAGCAGTTGATTTCACTTATTCAGAAGGCTTCAAAAAAATCGTTGACCTTCAAAACGAATACTCGAAACAGCCGACAGTAAGCCTTGACTATTCACAGCAAGTTGAAGAATTATTCTCTCTGGAGCGCGTCGCGATCATTCAACAGGGGAACTGGGCATATGGTTCAATCGCAGGAATCGACCAGGAGTTTGCTGACGGTGGCATTGATATGATGCCGATTCCGGTTGAAGGGTACGAAGAAGGCGGGTTGCCGGTTGGCGTTCCGATGTACTGGGCAGTCAACTCGAATCTTGATGAAGACGTGATCCAGGCTTCAAAAGATTTCCTGGATTGGTTATATACTTCTGATGCTGGTAAAACAGCGGTAGTAGAAGACTTCAAATTCATTCCTGCTTATGAAGGCTATGACACTTCAAAAATCTCGGATCCATTATCCAAAGCAGTTTATGATGCATCTGAAGCTGGAGAAACAATCGGGTGGGTATTTATGGGCTATCCGACTGGATGGGGCCAGGATGAGCTGGGTGCCAATATCCAGAAATACTTGAGCGAAGAAGCGACTTGGGAAGAAATAGTCGATTCAGCTAAAGCTGCATGGGAATCGGACAGACAATAAAACATTGAAATAAATAAGCTGGAGACCAAAACAAAGCAGCCTCTGTGCTGCTTTGTTTTGTCTTTAAGCTTCTATTGCAGAAAGGAAGGGCTTTGATTATGCGTACAAAAGATTTTGCTTATTGGTTATTCCTGGCCCCGGTCTTGATTGCTTTTACGCTCGTTGTAGTTATGCCAATGTTGCTCGGCATCTATTATTCCTTTACCAGCTGGAACGGCATCACAACAGGAGAATTTGTCGGGTTCCAAAATTACATAGATCTTTTCAAAGATGAGCGTTTCCTGGATTCATTATGGTTTACAACTAAATTCTCAGTCGTGTCGGTAATTCTCATCAACTTCATCGGATTATCGTTAGCGCTGATCGTCACCTCCCGCATCAAAACCAGTAGTTTTCTCCGAACCACTTTTTTCATGCCCAATCTAATTGGGGGTTTAATACTTGGTTTTATCTGGCAGTTCATTTTCATCAAGGTGTTTGCCAGTGTCGGTGAAATGGTCGGCATGGAAAGCTTGATGGGCTGGCTGTCCACAACAGAAACCGGTTTTTGGGGACTGGTCATTTTGATGAGCTGGCAAATGGCCGGCTACATCATGGTCATATATATTGCCTATTTGCAAGGCTTGCCGAATGAATTGCTGGAAGCATCTGAAATCGATGGTGCATCTTCTTTCCAGCGTTTCCGTTACATTGTTTTCCCTTTGGTGGCACCAGCTTTTACCGTCAGTATGTTCCTGACACTGTCAAATACATTCAAACTTTATGATCAGAACCTGTCCTTGACAGGGGGCGGCCCATATAACTCGACGGAAATGGTTGCCATGGAAATCTTCAAGACCGCGTTTATGCAGAACGCCTTTGCCTATGCACAAGCAAAAGCGGTCATTTTCTTCTTGATTGTGGCAATCATTGCATTGCTGCAGGTTTATTGGAATAAACGCCGGGAGGTTGAAATGTAATGAGAAAAAAGAAAAATTGGAAATTGGAAATTCTCGGCATTCTTCTTGCGATTTTGTGGCTGGCACCGTTTTATCTAATGTTCGTCAATTCCTTTAAGTCAAAAAAAGAGATATTTATGGATGTGACGAGCCCCCCGGAACAATGGAGTTTTGACAATTACATTACCGCTTTTCAGGAACTGGACTTTTTGCAAACGTTGTTCAATTCACTGCTGATCACTGTCAGCAGTGTAGTGCTGATTGTCCTCTTTTCAGCGATGGCTGCCTATGCTCTGTCTCGCGCTAAAAGTCGTCTCAGCACCATTATGTTTTTTGTTTTTGTCGCAGCGATGCTTATTCCGTTCCAGTCGGTCATGATTCCGCTCGTAACGGTTTTTGGCCAATTCGACATGCTTAACCGCGGTGGCCTAATTTTTATGTACATCGGTTTTGGCGCCAGTTTATCCATTTTCCTTTACCATGGCGCATTGAATAATATACCGACCTCAATGGACGAAGCGGCGCGTATAGATGGCGCGAACCGGTGGCAGATTTTCTGGCACATCATCTTTCCGATGCTGAAGCCAATTACTGTCACAGTAGCAATACTGAACATTATCTGGATTTGGAACGATTACCTTCTGCCTTCTTTGGTCATCAATAAAACTGGAAGTGAAACCATCCCGTTGAAGATGTTTTTCTTCTTCGGTGAATATACGAAACAATGGCATTTGGCTCTTGCCGGCTTGACGCTAGCGATTGTGCCGGTCATCATCTTTTATTTCTTTGCACAACGTTCAATCATTAAAGGTGTTTCTGAAGGTGCAGTAAAGTAAAGGGGAGATTCCAATGGCAATTACCATCAAAGATGTCGCAAAAGCGGCATCGGTCTCACCAGCAACAGTATCGCGTGTGATAGCGGATAATCCGCGAATCAGCGACGATACGAAGAAGAAAGTTCGTGAAACGATGAAGCACCTCGGCTATTACCCGAACTTTCAGGCGCGAAATTTGGTCATTCAGAAAACCCAGACAATCGGAATCATTATGGCGGATTCAGCGACACTGGCGTTTCAAAATCCGTTCTTTCCAGAAGTGTTGCGCGGCATTTCGAGCAGAGCGCATGAAAGCCAATTTGGCCTGTATTTATCAACTGGTGCTACCTCTGATGAAATATACGAAGAAGTGGTATCGATGACCCAGGGAAAAAGAGTGGATGGAATCATACTTTTATACTCCAGAATCGGCGACAAAATCATGGAATACCTATACAATAGCAATATTCCATTCTCAGTTGTCGGCCGTCCGGATGTTCACACGACTTCGATTTCTTATGTTGATAATGATAATGTGGGCAACGCCAGGGAAGTGGTGAATTACCTGATCAAGCTGGGTCATAAGCGCATCGCTTATGTGGGCGGCGGATTGGAATATGTGGTTTCATTGGATCGTTTGAAGGGTTATCAAAAGTCATTGGAAATGGCATTTCTTAACTTTGATCCGGAATTGATCGTCAATCAGTCGATTAGCGTCGGATTGGAAGAGCAATCGGTTCAACGATTGATGCAACTTCAAAATCCGCCGACTGCTATCGTGACGCATGACGACTTGATCGCTTATGAACTGATCAGTTATTTGCAGGATATGAAAATTGATGTTCCAGGCGACATTTCGGTATTGAGCTTTAATAACCATTCATTGTCGGAACATCTGAAACCGCCGCTTAGCACCGTTGATATCTCGATTTATGAACTGGGGATTCATGCGGCCGAACTGGTACTTGAAAAAATAAAAGACAGAGAGACTCCGGCGAGAGAAATTATCGTTCCTTCCCGGCTCATCGAACGGGGATCTTGCCGAGGTCTTTGAAAGGAAATGAACATGAATAAAAAATGGTGGAAAGAAGCAGTTGCATATCAAGTCTATCCGAGAAGCTTCAAGGACTCGAACGGCGACGGCATCGGCGATATAAACGGAGTGACGGAAAAACTGGATTACCTGAAAGAACTTGGGATCGACGTCATCTGGATCTGTCCGATGTATAAATCGCCAAATGACGACAATGGCTATGACATCAGCGATTATCAGGATATTATGGATGAACTTGGAACGATGGATGATTTTGACCGCCTGTTGAAGGAGGTCCACGCCCGTGGCATGAAGTTGATCATCGATTTGGTCATCAATCACACGAGCGACGAACACCCATGGTTCCAGGAATCCCGGTCGTCCCTCAATAATCCGAAACGGGATTGGTACGTCTGGCGTGATCACCCGACCAACTGGAAAAGCATTTTCGGTGGTCCTGCTTGGGAATATGACGAAAAAACAGGGCAGTATTACTTGCACATCTTCTCCAAAAAACAGCCGGATCTGAATTGGGAAAATCCGGAAGTCCGCAAAGCTTTATACAGCATGATCAATTGGTGGCTGGATAAAGGCATCGATGGATTCCGGGTGGATGCCATCAGCCACATCAAAAAAGATTTTACCGATCTCCCCATTGAAGAAGGGCAGCCCTATGTCCCTGCCTGGGAAAAGATGATGAATGTCGATGGCATCCAGCCGCTGCTTGAGGAATTGCGGGATGAGACCTTCGCAAAATACGATATCATGACGGTCGGAGAAGCCAATGGCGTATCCGCTGAGGATATCGAGGAATGGATCAGTGAAGAGAACGGCAAATTCAATATGGTTTTCCAGTTCGAAGACCTTGGTCTGTGGGACAATGAAGAGAAAAAAGGCGTCAATGTCCCTGAGCTGAAAAAAGTTCTGACACGCTGGCAAAAAGGCGTCGAGGGAATTGGCTGGAACGCGTTATTCATTGAAAATCATGACAAGCCGCGCGCCGTTTCGACCTTGGGCAATGACAGCATTTTCTGGCGGGAAAGCGCGACTTCGCTCGCCTGCATGTATTTCTTCATGCAAGGAACACCATTTATCTACCAGGGACAGGAAATCGGCATGACCAATGCACCGTTCGAAAAAATCGAACAATACGATGACGTCCAGACGCATAACCTTTATTTCTATAACCTTGCGGAAGGCATGGAGCATGAGCAAGTGATGACGCTCATCAAGGCTACGAGCCGTGACCATTCACGCACGCCGATGCAATGGGACAGCAGCCCGAATGGCGGTTTTTCCACGAATGAACCTTGGATCTACACAAACCCGAACTACGAATGGCTGAACGTCGAAGCGCAAAAACACAACCCCCATTCTGTATTGACATTCTATAAATCAATGATTGCACTCCGGAAAAATATGGATGTACTCGTTTACGGGAAGTATGAATTGAAGGAACTTGGTTTTGAAGACGTTTTCGCCTATACACGTGAAGACGAAAACACCAAAGTGCTGGTGATAGCCAATCTTGGGCCGCAAAGATACCGCTGGAATGAACCCGAAAACCACGGCATTCTGCTGTCGAATTACGAGCTGATCGATCCGGCGGAAATTCGTCCATACGAAGCAAGGGTCTATCAGATCACCTAATAATACACAAAAAGGGCAGTCCCAATGGGGCTGCCCTTTTTTGCTTTTCAATCAATATCCAGGCTTCTTCAAAAGCTTAAAGATGTTGTTCTTGTAATCCTCGACTCCCGGCTGATCAAATGGGTTGATGTCCAGCAGATACGCGCTGTAGGCGCAGGAAATCATATAGAAGTAGAACAGATGGCCGAGATGGAACTCATCCATCTTTTCGATTGTCAGGCTTACTTGCGGCACGCCGCCATCCAGATGTGCTGAAGAGGTTCCTTTATAAGCGACATGATTAAATTCCTGCAGTGAGATGCCGGCCAAGTAATTTAATTCGTCCCCGTCATTTTCTGCTTCAAAGACGGTGAGGTCTTCTTTGCTTTCTTTAATCAGCAGGAAGCTTTCAAATAAATTGCGGATGCCGTCCTGGATATACTGGCCCATTGAATGCAAGTCGGTGGTAAATGAAACGGATGCGGGGAAAATGCCTTTGCCATCTTTTCCTTCGCTTTCTCCGAATAATTGCTTCCACCATTCCTGCACAAATGCCAATTTCGGCTCAAACGTGGCCATTACTTCTGTTGTGTAACCTTCCATATAAAGATGGTGGCGGGCAGCTGCGTAGCGGATCGCCGGATTGGTTTCAAGATCGAATGTCTGATAAGCCTGTTCGGCATCCTTCGCGCCAGCCATCAACTCTTCAATTGAATATCCCGCAGCGGCGATCGGCAGGAGACCAACTGCAGTGAACACCGAATAGCGGCCGCCAACATCTTCAGGTACGACAAAACGGTCGTAGCCATTTTCAATCGCCAAGTTTACCAAAGCACCTTTTTCGGCATCGGTGGTGACGATGATCCGTTCAGCTGCTCCGTCGCCGTAACGATCTTCCATGTATTTTTTCAGGAAGCGGAAAGCGAGTGCAGGCTCGGTTGTTTTCCCGGATTTTGAAATCACATTGACCATAACTTCCTTGCCGTCAAGATGGGCGAGCAACTGCTTTAAGTATTCACCGCTCACTTGATGTCCGGCAAACAGGACTTCGGTTTTTTGGTCAGCTGCATTGAAATAGGGAGCGAGTGCAGTGAGTGCAGCCTTTGCTCCGAGGTAAGAGCCGCCGATGCCGATAACCACCAGCACATCCGCACCCTTCTGGATTTTGTCGGCTGTTTGTTGGATGCGTTCCAAAAACTCGGGTTGAACAGTGCTCGGCCAATCGAGCCAGCCAAGAAAATCAGAACCCCGTCCTTCTTTATTGTATAAATCAGTATGAATCTCTTGTAACGCTGCTTTCTTCTCATCCGTCAGAACCGCCGCGAAAGACCCCGAATATGTAAGTTCGATCATGCGAAAACTCCCTTTCCTTTTTCTCTCAAGTTTACCATATCTGCTACTTCTGTACCTTATTCGCCTGAGAATTTTGCACAGGTCTTTCATTTTATCAAGTCCCTAAAATCTGGTAAGCTGGTAACTATGGAAATGGGGGAACGAAGATGAGAAAAATTTTCACAGGGATTTTCTTGGCCGCAGCAGTATCTTTGCTTGCCGGCTGCCAGGAGCAGGCAACACCGGAAGACCGCCTGGCCGAATACATAGCACACTGGAATGACATCGAGTTTGAAGAAATGTATGAACAATATTTAAATGAAGGCACAAAAAATACTTTTGGCACTGAAGAATACGTCACGCGGCAACAGAAGCTGCATGACGATCTGGGCATTGAAAGCCTGGAAGTGACATTCACAGAAGCAGGGGAAGATGCGGAATGGGAAGAAGCGCAGCCCGCCGATTTTCCGGTGCAGGTAAGGATGGACACAGTGGCGGGTCCTGTCGAATTCGAAAAGACCATGACGCTGCTGTACGAAGAGGAGGAAGATCAGGGAAACTGGTTTATTGAGTGGACACCTGCTTTCATTTTTCCGGAGCTTGAAGCAGGGGATCCGGTTCGCATCAGCAATCAATCCGCGGCCAGAGGAGAATTATTTGACCGCAACGATCAGCCGCTGGCGATAAACGGCACCGGCCGTTCGATCGGTGTGGTTCCGGAAAAGTTCACGGACGAGGCGGATAAGGAAAATCTGGCGGAATTGCTCGGCATGTCGGTGGAAGAAATCGACCGGCAACTGGATCAGGGTTGGGTCCAAAATAATCTCAGCCAATTTGTGCCGCTCAGCAAAACGTCGAATGACAACGCGGAGTTGCTCGAGCAGGTGCTGGAAATTCCGGGAACGATGCATCAGGAAACCGCCATGCGTGAGTATCCTTATGGGGAAGCGCTGTCCCATTTAATCGGCTATATCGGTTCGATAACGGCTGAGCAATTGGATGAACTTCAGGAGCAGGGCTATACCGAAAATGACTCCATCGGACGCCAGGGGCTGGAACGCTACTTGGAAGAGCGTTTGCGCGGTGACAACGGCGTACGCATTTGGATCGACAAAGAACAGGAACAGATTACCGTAGCCGAAAAGGCGGCGGTTGACGGTGAAAAGATTCAATTGACGATCGATGCCAAGCTGCAGGACATCGCCTATAATTCGATGGCCGGTGAAGCGGGAACCAGCGCAGCGGTCGATCCGGAAACCGGAGAAACCTTGGTGCTGCTGAGTTCTCCTGGTTTTGACCCCAGCGAATTCATGCTGGGAATGAGCGGTGAGCGATATGCGGAGCTGGAATCGAATCCGTTAATGCCATTGTATAACCGCTTTGCCGCAAGTTATGCGCCGGGTTCGACGATTAAGCCGATAACGGCGGCAATCGGTATGGAAGCCGGGACGCTCGATCCCGCAGAAGGATTGACGATTACCGGTGAAACTTGGACAAAGGATGATTGGGGTGGTTACCGGGTGACGCGACTTCATCCCGAAGCACCCAATCCGATCGATTTGAATAAGGCATTGGTTTATTCGGATAATATCTATTTTGCGAGGCAGTCGCTGGAGATGGGCAGAAACGTGTTGGTGGAAGGTTTGGAAAGCTTTGCGTTCGGTGAAGAAATTCCGTACCTGCTTGCACTTCAGGCTTCCCAGATTTCCAATGATGGCACGATTTCTTCCGAAGGGCAGCAGGCGGATACCTCTTTCGGGCAAGGGCAGATGCTCGCGAATATCCTGCACCTGGCTTCTTCTTATCAACCGCTTCTGACGGACGGCGTTATGCATAAACCGACGCTGTTGCTGGAAGAAGACGATGCGCAAATCTGGAAAGAGAATCTGGTTTCTGCGGAAAATGCCGAAATCATTCGCAACGGGATGCGCAATGTCATCGTGGACGGCTTTGCACAGGAAGCGAATTTGGAGAACATTCCTTTAGCTGGCAAAACCGGAACCGCCGAACTGAAAGCGGCGGGGGAAGAAACAGGACAGGACAATGGCTTCTTCGTCGCTTATGATTCTGCTGACCCTGAATTCATCATGGCGATGATGATTGAAGATGTCGGCAACAACGACGGCAGCGGGTATGTTGCAGGCATGGTAGGCGATACATTCGAACGATTTTACGAATAAAGAGTGAACCGCCATCCCGTATATGATGGGGGTTCATTTTTTATTGCGGCACAATAAAATACTTTTAATATCAAAATAATGCTTTTAACGGAAGGGTTTTTCAAGCCAGTGGCGAAATACTAGAACGATGTGAAACTTTATCCGGTTCCGGCTGACAAACCGCTTTGAAAGAAGGGCGTTAATATGAAAAAAACATGGTGGAAAGAGGCAGTAGTCTATCAGATTTATGCTCGGAGCTTCAACGATAGCAACGGAGACGGCATTGGCGATTTAAACGGCGTTGCCGAGAAGCTGGATTACCTTCAGGAACTGGGGATTGATATAATCTGGTTATGTCCGATGTATAAATCACCCAATGTCGATAACGGCTATGATGTCAGTGATTACCGGGGAATTATGGATGAGATGGGCACGATGGAAGATTTTGATCAGCTGCTTGAACAAATCCATTTGCGCGGTATGAAGCTGATTCTTGATCTCGTGCTGAACCATACCAGCGATCAGCATCCCTGGTTTCATGAATCCAAATCTTCGAAAGACAATCCGAAGCGGGATTGGTATATTTGGCGTGACAAGCCGACAAATTGGGAAAGTATTTTTGGGGGTCCTGCCTGGACGTTCGATCCGAAAACTAATCAATATTATCTCCATATTTATACCAAAAATCAGGTGGATCTGAATTGGGAAAATCCCGAAGTCCGCCGTGAACTTTACGATATGATCAAATGGTGGATTGAAAAGGGGGTCGACGGTTTTCGAGTTGACGCCATCAATCACTTGAAAAAGGATTTTACCGACATGCCAAATCCTGAGGGTAAAAATTACGTGCCTGCATGGGAAAAAATGACAAATGTCGACGGCATACAGGATTTTCTGGAAGAAATGCGGGATGAAGTTTTTTCGAAATACGATATCGTAACAGTGGGGGAAGCGAATAGTGTCAAAGCCCACGAGCTGGCGGAATGGATCAGTGAGGACGAGGGCAAATTCAATATGATTTTTCACTTGGAAGCGCATGAATCCTGGAACACCGCCAAAGATGCGGATTGGAATGTGGCAACCTTGAAAGTAGTGCTGGACCGATGGCAAAGAAGCGCCCATGGCATCGCGTGGAATTCATTGTACCTTGAAAATCATGATCGGCCGAGGACTGTTTCGGCTTGGGGCGATGACCAGGAGTATTGGCGGGAAAGTGCGACGGCACTGGCATGTATGTATTTCTTTATGCAGGGAACCCCGTTTATCTATCAGGGGCAGGAAATCGGCATGACGAATGCCCCTTTTGACGATATTACAATGTACAGGGATGTCGAGACAAAAAATTTCTATCGATATAATCGGTTGAACGGTGTTTCGCACGAGGAGATCATGCAGTCGATTAAAAAGATCAGCCGTGACCATGCCCGGACACCCATGCAGTGGAATAGCAGAGAGAATGCAGGCTTTACATCAGGTGAACCGTGGATATCAGTGAACCCAAACTATCAGTGGCTGAACGTTGAAGCGCAGCAAAAAGAAAGCCAGTCCATCCTTTCCTTCTATAAAATGATGATTTCCCTGCGCAAGACTTATATCTGTTTGCTGTACGGGAAAACGGAGCTTGCAGAAACGGATTGCCCCGACGTCTATGCTTATATCCGGCAATTTGAAAATCAGCGGATATTGGTGATTTCCCATTTGGACAGCGATGGCTGCCGCTGGAAGCTGAGGGAGCAAGGGGTTCTTTTATTTTCAAATTATACGAATCCGAAGCGCGAACGGATGCAGGCATATGAAGCGCGTATGTATTTACTGGAATAAAATCGACAACAGGCTTTAAAAAGGAGCGAAAAAATTGTATTCTAAAGAGCAATTTGTGTTTCAGGGTAAAAAAGTTCATAAGGCAATCATCAGGAATTACCGGGAGGAAGATTTCAAAGGGTTGATCGAAATCCAAAGGGAATGTTTTCCCCCGCCTTTTCCCGATGAACTATTATGGAATGAAAAACAATTAGCCAACCACTTGGCGTATTATCCGGAAGGTGCGTTATGCGTCGAAATCGGCGGCGAATTGGCAGGGTCGCTGACCGGAATGCTGACGGACTTCGATCCCAATCACCTCGACCACAGCTGGGAAGAAGTAACGGACCACGGATATATTACGACTCATAATCCGTACGGCAAAAGCTTTTATATAGTAGATATTGGTGTAAAACCGGCTTTCCGGAAAATGGAACTCGGAAAATTGCTCCAGCAGGCAGCTTATGAACGTGTTATTGAAGATCACCTGGAACGGGTGATTGGAGGTGGCAGGATGCCGGGGTTTAAACAATTTTCAAAAGATATGAGCGCTGAACAATATGCAGAAGGGGTGCTGGCCGGTGAAATGAAAGATCCGGTCATCACGTTTCTCATGCGCAGCGGCCGGACACCGGTGAAATTGGTGGCGGATTATTTGGATGATGAAGATTCAGGGGATTATGCAATGTTGATGGAATGGCGCAATCCTTTTCTTGCGCCAACAGATAAATAAGGCCGGAAATTGGAAAAGGGACGCTCCCGATATGGTATCGGAGCGTCCCTTTGTTGGTTTGAAGGTAACATTACTATAGCTTGATTCAATTTTTCAACCCTTTTGAAAGGGGAATCATTTCCGTTGAAAGTGTTTGCTTTCAGTGCCGCGGTCAGTGTTCCACTGGGTGCTTTCTAACTTAAGCAACGTAAACCCTACCTTCTTTTACGTCCTTGCGATCCTCAAATCGCGCCAGTGTGAATAAGTATTCTCAAAAACATTAATGTAGAATGCCAGATTATCAAATATATCAGTTACCTCTGTGTTAACTTAAATATTATTGCACACCCTTTAACGTTTTGTCAACTTGATAGCGGTTAAACCGAAGAAAAGCTGTCTTTCGTTTTTGAATTAGGTCCATTAGGGTATAATTAATTGAACTTAACAATAGCGGAAGAAGGAGAGCCTATGCAAAATACGACTTATGCGGATGACAGCCTCGCGCTGCATACCGATTTATACCAAATTAATATGGTGGAAGCTTATTGGGCGGATGGCATGCATGAACGAAAAGCTGTGTTTGAATTGTTTTTCCGGAAATTACCTTTCGGCAACGGCTATGCCATCTTCGCAGGCCTGGAACGGGTACTCGAATATTTGAAGAACTTCAAATTCACCGAATCGGATCTTGCTTATCTAAAAGACGAAGTCGGCTATAAAGAAGATTTTCTTGCTTATTTGAGTACGATTAAATTTACCGGCAACGTTTATTCGGTGGTCGAAGGTGAAGTGGTTTTCCAAAACGAACCGCTGATTCGGGTCGAAGCAACGCTTGCCGAAGCCCAATTGATTGAAACGGCATTACTCAATATCGTTAATTACCAAACCCTCATCGCAACAAAAGCAAGCCGCATCAAGCAAATTGTAAAAGACGACCGTGTAATGGAATTCGGTACGCGCCGGGCACAGGAAATGGATGCGGCAGTGTGGGGATCCCGCGCCACATTTATCGGCGGTTTGGAATCGACAAGCAATGTCAGAGCGGGGAAATTATTTGGCCTGCCGGTTTCAGGTACGCACGCCCATTCCATGATCCAAGCTTATAAAGACGAATACGAAGCGTTTCATGCATACGCAAAACGCCATAAAAACTGCGTATTCCTGGTAGATACATACGATACATTAAAATCGGGTCTTCCGATTGCAATCCAGGTGGCAAAAGAACTTGGGGACAAGATTAATTTTCAAGGCATTCGCCTGGACAGCGGGGACATCGCGTTTCTTTCCAAAGAAGCACGGAAAATGCTCGATGAAGCCGGCTTCCCGGATGCCGAAGTTGTCGTGTCGAACGATTTGGATGAATACACCATCCTGAACCTGAAAGCCCAGGGGGCGCAAGTGGATGCATGGGGAATCGGCACCAAGCTGATCACCGCATACGACCAGCCGGCCTTGGGAGCGGTCTACAAAATTGTGGCGATTGAGAACGACAAAGGGCATCTGGAAGATACCATCAAGATTTCCGGAAATGCGGAAAAAGTTACAACCCCCGGATTGAAAAAAGTTTACAGAATCATAGACAGGGAAAATGGGAAATCAGAAGGGGATTATATTACCATGGCGGATGAAGATCCGTCATCTGAGGAACGCCTGAAAATGTTCCATCCGGTCCATACCTTCGTGTCAAAATTTGTCACGAATTTTGAAGCAGTCGAAATTCATAAACAGGTGGTAAAGGATGGGGAATTCATCTATCAATACCCTTCCATTCAGGAAGTGAAGGATTATGCAAAACAGAGCCTCAGCCTGCTGTGGGACGAATACAAGCGCTCGCTGAATCCCGAAGAATACCCTGTCGACCTCAGCCAAAAATGCTGGGACAATAAAATGCGCAACATTCAGGAAGTCCGCGATTCAATTCAAAACTTCTCAAACAAATAGGAGGATTTTAATATGTCAGAACTGCAACAGCAAATCATTGAAGAAATGAAAGTTCAGCCAAAAATCAATCCCGCCGAAGAAATAGAACGAACGATTACTTTTTTAAAGGACTATTTGAAAAAGCATTCATTTCTTAAAGGTTTTGTCCTCGGAATTTCAGGTGGACAGGATTCAACTCTGGTCGGAAAAATGGCGCAAATGGCCGTCGATCAATTGAATGAAGAAACTGGCAGCGATCAATACGGCTTTTATGCAGTGCGGCTTCCATACGGCAAACAATTCGATGAACCCGATGCACAGGATGCTTTGAAATTCATCAATCCGACAAAAACCTATACGATCAACATCAAAGAGGCGGTTGATGCCAGTGACCGCGCATTGGAACAAGCGAATATCGAAATAACAGATTTCATTAAAGGTAATGAAAAAGCGAGAGAACGGATGAAAGCCCAGTATTCCGTTGCAGCGACTCATGATGCGGTGGTGCTTGGAACAGATCACGCAGCAGAAGCCATTACCGGTTTTTATACAAAACACGGAGACGGCGCTGCGGATTTGACGCCGCTTTTCCGTTTGAACAAACGGCAAGGCAAGCAATTGCTGAAGGAACTGGGCAGCCCGGAACACCTCTATAACAAGGTGCCGACTGCAGATCTGGAAGAAGACAAGCCGGCGATTCCCGATGAAGTGGCGCTCGGCATCACATACGACATGATTGATGATTATCTGGAAGGCAAGGAGATTCCGGATGAAGCCCGTGAAAAATTAGAAGGCTATTATTTGAAAACCATGCACAAGCGGAAATTGCCGGTAACTGTATTTGATGATTTCTGGAAATAAAATAAATAAAGGAAAGGTCCTCCTAAAGGAGGGCTTTTTATTGTGTAATGAGCCGTTTCACCGTTACTGCAGAGTTGAGTTATTGCTTATAATTCGTTATGCTTATGAGTAAGAATGTGACAATTCGAAATATTACCTGTCACTCACTGGGGGAAAAGATGATGAATCCAAAAGACCAATTAAACAAAGTTATTGATAATATTGAAAAAGTCATTATCGGCAAGCGGGATATCGTCGAATTGAGTATGGTTGCGATGCTGTCCCATGGCCATGTGCTGCTCGAAGACGTGCCCGGAGTCGGGAAAACCATGCTGGTCAGAGCCTTGGCAAAGTCGGTTGGTGCCGACTTTAAGCGTATCCAGTTTACTCCAGATCTATTGCCGTCTGATGTAGTCGGCGTTTCAATTTACAACCCGAAAGACATGGAGTTCCATTTCCGGCCGGGTCCGATCATGGGCAACATTATTCTGGCTGATGAAATCAATCGTACCTCTCCGAAAACACAATCTTCACTGCTGGAAGCAATGGAAGAAGCATCCGTCACCATCGATGGCGTGACCATGCAGATTCCTAAACCGTTTTTTGTTATGGCCACACAAAATCCGATTGAATATGAAGGAACTTATCCACTGCCGGAAGCGCAACTGGATCGTTTTCTCCTGAAAATAAAAATGGGCTATCCGAGTCCGAAAGAAGAAATGGAAGTTTTGAGCCGGTCCCAATTTTCCACTCCGATTGAAGGCTTACAGTCGGTTATTTCTTTGGAAGAATTACTCGAACTTCAGCGCGAAGCAAAAAACATTAAAGTGGACGATACAATCAGAAGCTATATCGTGGATCTTGCCCGCCAAACCCGCAGCGATCCATACGTCTACCTGGGGGTCAGCCCCCGCGGTTCCATTGCGTTGATGAAATCGGCCCAGGCATATGCCTTATTAAAAGGGCGTGATTTTGTGACGCCTGATGACGTGCAATACCTGGCGAAATTCGTTTTTGGCCATCGTATTATGCTGCGGTCTGAAGCAAGGTATGACGGGATAACCTCGGAAGAAATCACTGAACGCATCTTGACGAAAACCAAAGTGCCGGTCCAAAGGCTAGTGGGCCAATGAAACAAGTCCGACAAGCTCTGGCTTTATGGGGAAGAATAATTTTTGTGGTTTTCATCCTGCTGCTTACTTTTTCATTCGCGATGTTCCAGGGCGGTTTCGTCAGCTGGTTCATCTTTTATATGGCATTGCCTTTTGTGCTGTATTCCTTATTATTGAATTTTTATCCTCTTCAGGATCTTCAATTGAGCAGGCAAATTCATACCACTCAAATAAGACGTGGCCAAAAGTATTCTGCGACAGTCCAGATGAATCGCAAACTGTCTTTCCCACTCCTGTATACGGTTCTGACAGAAAAAACGACGTCCATTGCTTTGCGCAATAGAAATCCTTCAGATAATCGGACGATGTTCCTGCCCGGTTTTCGGAAATCCCATACCTGGCATTATGAAATTGCGGATATGCCGCGGGGCGAACACGTGCTGGAAGGCGTAGAAGTGGAAGTGGCTGATTTTTTTGGCTGGACCAAAAAATCGAAAATGTTTCCATTGAAACAAACAATTCTTGTTTATCCGAGAACTGTCGATATTCCATACCATGCGCTTGAATCCAGTTACGATCAAGGCGCGATGCTGGCTCCGCATACGTTGGTGAAGGACACTACGATGGCTACGGGAATCCGCGATTATCAGCCAGGTGACAGAGTATCCTGGATCCACTGGAAATCTTTTGCGCGGACACAAACGCTGCGCACCAAAGAATTTGAAGACAGGCAGGCGGAAGACCTGTATCTTCTCGACGACAGGAGGCCTTCGGAAAATTTCGAGGCACAGGTTGAACTGACTGCCTCTTTATTGCAGTCCATTGTCAGAGGGAATTCAAGTGTTGCGTATATGTCAGTCGGAAACAGAGTCGATTCGTTTCCGGTCATCCATTCAGAAAGTCATTTGGAGCGGGTTATGTACCATTTGACGAAAGTGTTGCCTGATCTTGACCGCCCCGCAAATGAGGTGGTCAGCCGAAACCTTCAGCAAATCCGTGCAACAGCACTGATTTATGTAACCACCAAGCTGACAGTCGAAATGGTCGAAGCAATCAGAAGGAATGTTAAAAATTTAAATGTTTGTATGTGTCTCGTGGTTACAAAAAAAGGGGAAAAACTTGAAAAAGCGGATGAAGCCGCTCATCAATTTGCGACCTCAAAAGGCTTTATCGTAAAACATGTTGCACCGGAGAATTTTGTTTCAGTCTTTACGGAGGTGAACCGCAAATGAGTTCCATTCGAAAGAATAAAGCTTTCATGGCCATTTTATATGTGCTGGTTTTTCTCCTGTTGGCTGAATGGCTTACGCCGGTCATCACTTTGACCGATACGGGCCATAAAACTCTTTTTCTCGCATTTATCGCAATCAGCATTTTCATGGCCTTTTTGCAGATTCATTGGGGAATCTCGGCAGCGATCAAAATCTTCTATATAATGTGGTTCCTGATTCATGTTTATACGGACACTGCCATTTTTTCATTTGAAGCTTTGGGCTACATCCTTTCTGATCTGGGAATTAATCTGCAGGCATTGTTTGCTCAAAACTGGGCAGAGACAACTGATATTTTTAGGACCATCCTATTTTTCAGCTTGATTTGGATGGCTGTGTACTTGATCCATTATTGGGTCAGTTTCCGATTAAGTATTTTTCTCTTCTATATACTGACTGTTATTTTCATTGCGGTGCTGGACACTTTCAGCCCTTACAGCGGGGACTCGGCAATTATTCGCATCATGGTCATCGGCCTGATGCTTGCGGGATTGCTGCATCTGGCGAGATGGCTTGAAGGCCATCGCATTAACGAAAACATTGAGCGCTTAGCCGGTTACATGATTCCATTATTCCTGATGGTTGCGGTGGCGACGGCACTCGCTCTTTATTTGCCGAAAGCAGGACCGCAATGGCCGGATCCTGTTCCTTACATCACTTCGTTTTCCGGAGAAGGCGGGTCTGGCCCAGCATCGGTCGGTCGTATTGGATACGGAGTGGATGATTCCGAACTGGGCGGCTCGTTTGTTGGGGATGACACACCGGCGTTCAGAGCAGAAGTCGAAGATGGCCAATACTGGAAAGTTGAAACAAAAGATATTTACACCACGAAGGGCTGGGAATTGAGTGAGCCGCCAGCGGATCCCGTTCTTTATAATAATGGAGATCTGATTGCTACCGAATTTGAACCGGGCTCGGAAGATGAATCCATCAATGCCGTTCTTGATATGGAGCTGGATTTTCCGTTTGTCCTCTATCCCTATGGCATAGAATCTATTCAAATGGAGGAAGACATTCGTTACAGCTATTCTCCTGTTGATCAAAAGATTGCACCTCTATTGAGCGGTGCGCCTTTTGAGCCGGATGCCGTAGAACTTCAATTTAATGAACCAAGTTTCAGTCTTACCGGGCTTCGGGAATCGACAACTGACAAACTGGCAGAGCTTCCGCCCGAATTTGACCGCTACAAACAACTGCCGGAAGAATTGCCTCAGCGTGTACGGGATTTGGCGGAAGAAATCACCATAGATTCCGACACCGTTTACGATAAAGCGAGAGCAATTGAGAATTATTTTGAACGAAACGATTTTGAATACAGCCTGACAGATATCCCGGTGCCAGAAGAAGACCAGGATTACGTCGATCAATTCCTGTTTGATACAAAACGCGGCTATTGTGATAATTTCTCGACTTCCATGGTCGTCATGCTGCGCAGCTTGGATATCCCCGCCCGCTGGGTAAAGGGATTCAACCAAGGCGAACAATTGGTGGATGAGAATGGTGTGGAAACCGACGTCTATCAAGTTACCAATAATAATGCGCACTCATGGGTGGAAGCGTATATGCCGGGTGTCGGCTGGATGCTCTTTGAACCGACCATCGGATTCGAAGGATCTTCACAAATCGATTTTGACTTGGATATCGAAACCACCGATCCCGAAGAGCAGGAAACGCCTGAAGTCCCGGAACAGCCGGAGCTTGAAGAAGAAGACTCTGCTGCCGCATCTGCAGCGGCGGGGGGCCCTGGTTTTGGTGAACGGATAAGTGACTTCGTCTCCGAACATCGCGGATCAATTTTTATGGCAACAGCTGCATTGATTCTTATGAGCCTTGTGCTGTTTACGCAACGCCAAAAATGGCTGCCGAAAGTGCTGGTTCCCTATTACCGCAGAAGAAACGGAAAGCAGACATTCGAAAAAGCGTATTTACGTTTATTGAAACAATTGGATCTCTACGGCATTAAAAGGGAAGACGGGCAGACGCTCATGTCCTATGCCAGATACATCGACTCCTTTTTCGGGACAAGAGAAATGACGCGCCTGACTTCTTCCTATGAGCGCTCAGTTTACGGTGGGAAGCCGGAAACCGTTGAATGGAGCGAATTGAAGGAAAGTTGGGAAAAGTTAATCAATCGTACAACCAGTTGATTTTAAGGAAACTAACTTGTACAATTGAGAAAATTATAAAGTACAGGTGCCCTCATATATGTCCGGTGATATGGATCGGATGTCTCTACCAAGTCCCCGGAAATGACTTGACTATGAAGGCGGATGCCACATGCCTATTTTTGCATGGGGCTTCGCCTTTTTGATGTAGAGCAAAAGAACGCGAGGAGACTTTTCGCGTTCTTTTATTATTTGGAGACCCTGAAATCGATCAGAAGAGGTGAAGGTTTTGCCAGTTAGTCCAATGTTAAAAGAACAAAGTAAAATCGTCGTTTTAGATTTCGGAAGTCAATACAACCAATTGATCACGCGACGTATCCGTGAACTTGGTGCCTACAGCGAGCTCCACCCCCACACAATTACAGCTGAAGAAATAAAAGAAATGAATGCAACCGGTATCATCTTTTCCGGCGGACCAAACTCCGTCTACGATGAAAATGCTTTTTCAATCGACGATGCGATATTCGAGATGGGACTTCCAATTCTCGGGATCTGCTACGGCATGCAATTGATGGCGCTGCATTTAAAAGGGGACGTAAAAAAATCCCAAAACCGTGAATACGGAAAAGCAGAAGTGAAACTTATAAAAGAAAGTAAGCTGTTCTCAGGAATGCCGGATGAACAAATTGTCTGGATGAGCCACGGTGACCTAGTAACTGAAGCTCCTCCTGGCTTTGATGTCATCGGAACCAGCGCAGGCTGCCCGATTGCTTCAATGGCTGACGAATCCAGAGGATTTTACGGGGTCCAGTTCCACCCGGAAGTTCGCCATACAATTTATGGAAATGAATTACTGCGTCAATTCGTCTTCGAAATTTGCGGCATGGCTGCAGAATGGTCTATGGAAAATTACATCGAACTGGAGATCGAAAAAATTCGTGAAGAAGTGGGAGACAAAAAAGTTCTTTGCGCTTTAAGCGGGGGAGTGGATTCTTCTGTTGTTGCGGTGCTGATCCATAAAGCCATCGGGGACCAATTGACATGTGTGTTCGTTGATCACGGCTTGCTCCGTAAAGGAGAAGCCGACAGCGTCATGAAAACCTTCGCAGACGGCTTCCATATGAATGTCATAAAAGTCGACGCACAAGAGCGCTTCATGAACAAGTTGGCGGGCGTTAGCGATCCAGAGCAAAAGCGAAAAATTATCGGCAATGAATTTATTTACGTCTTTGATGACGAAGCGTCAAAACTTGAAGGCATGGATTTTCTTGCCCAAGGAACTTTATACACTGATATTATTGAAAGTGGCACTACAACTGCACAGACGATTAAATCGCACCACAATGTCGGCGGACTGCCGGACGATATGCAATTTAAACTGATCGAACCGTTAAATACTTTGTTTAAAGATGAAGTACGCGTTCTCGGCACTGAACTGGGTATGCCGGACGAAATCGTCTGGCGTCAACCTTTCCCTGGTCCGGGTCTGGGAATCCGCATTATGGGAGCAGTCACAGAAGAGAAACTTGAAATCGTCCGCGAATCTGATTGGATATTGCGCGACGAAATCAGCAAAGCCGGTCTTGACCGTGATATTTGGCAATACTTTACCGTGCTGCCCGACATCCGAAGCGTCGGCGTCATGGGCGATGCGCGGACATATGATTACGCAATCGGCATCCGAGCAGTGACTTCGATCGATGGCATGACATCTGACTGGGCACGAATTCCTTGGGATGTCCTCGAAAAAATCAGTGTTCGGCTTGTAAACGAAGTCGATCATATCAATCGGGTACTTTATGACATAACGAGCAAACCGCCTGCAACTATTGAATGGGAATAGAGGGATTTTCATATAATAGATCTAATCACGAACTAAAAATCGCAAAACAGAAATAATGTTCGTGAATAGGGTTGTTTGATTTTAATTGATGTGTTATTCTACAATAGAAATTAAATAACGCTGTCGTATAATGTCGGGGATATGGCCCGAAAGTTTCTACCGAGTTACCGTAAATGACTCGACTACGATTTTAGTTTTATTCCATCTTTACCTATGGAATAAAATTTTTCTGGATTAGTTATTCCGGGAATTTAGAATCGGGAACGCATACGGCTATTGGCTGTATGCGTTTTTTGTTTTAACAGCATCTTTGCGACAGCACGCGGAGGCAATAGAATCATGAAGAAATATTTTCAGTTTGAAGAACTAGGAACAAATTACCGTCAGGAATTTATCGGTGGTTTGACGACATTTTTGGCAATGGCTTATATCCTTGTTGTTAATCCGCTGACGTTGACTTTGGCATCAGTGCCGGATCTCCCGGATGCAATGCGCATGGACTATGGCGCTGTTTTCATGGCAACTGCTCTGGCTGCAGCACTCGGCTCGATATTAATGGGTGTGCTAGCCAAATACCCGATAGCACTTGCTCCAGGTATGGGCTTAAACGCATTTTTTGCTTATACGGTAATCCTTACTTACGGCATTCCGTGGCAAACGGCATTGACAGGTGTACTTTTCTCAGGTGTGATTTTTGTGATTCTTACGTTAACCGGCGTTCGTGAAACGATTATAAATGCCATACCGAAAGAACTGAAATATGCAGTCGGCGCAGGTATCGGCCTTTACATTACATTTATCGGTTTACAGAATGCAGGCATAGTCGTCGGTAATCCTGATACGATGGTGGGCATCGGCGATTTGGCTAATCCATCTACTTTGCTTGCGATTTTCGGTTTGTTTGTAACAGTTATCTTCATGGTACGCGGATTCAAAGGTGGAATTTTCTTCGGTATTCTTGTTGCGGCAGTAGTCGGTATGATTTTTGGCGTCATCAATTTGCCGAGTGCCATCATCGATTTGAATGTCCCGGATATGGGTCCTACTTTCGGTGTCGCTCTTGAACCTATTTTCAATGACTTTGGATCATTGATGACGATCCAATTCCTGGTAGTGGTTCTAACGTTCCTATTTGTAGACTTTTTTGACACTGCCGGAACTTTGGTAGCTGTTGCCAATCAGGCAGGCTTGATGAAAGACAATAAGCTTCCAAGAGCGGGCAAAGCTCTTCTTGCTGATTCAATCGCAACAGTTGGTGGTGCCATTTTCGGAACATCGACAACAACATCTTATATTGAATCTACTTCAGGAGTAGCAGCGGGAGCGCGGTCAGGATTTGCCTCTGTAGTTACTGGGGTATTATTCCTTGTTGCTATCCTGTTTTATCCGCTGTTGGAAGTCATTACGAGTGCGGTTACTGCACCGGCCCTGATTATTGTAGGGGTGCTCATGGTCTCATCTCTTGGATTAATTGACTGGAGCCGCTTTGAAATCGCTGTACCGGCATTTCTGACGATGATTGCGATGCCTCTTGGCTACAGCATTGCAACTGGTATTGCAATCGGCTTTATCTTTTATCCGATTACAATGATTGCGGCTGGAAAAGGGAAACAGGTTCATCCAATCATGTACGGATTGTTTGTCATCTTTGTACTATACTTTATCTTCCTGGTATAGAATCATTTGCTGGAGCCCCGCCAATAATTTGGCGGGGTTTTTGTTTGGCTGTTTTTATATAGAAGAAAGTCAAAATTTTTTCCAGATAAAAAATTGGTGAAAATTTTTGGCGCTTTATTTCTGGAGGAGGTTTTGAAACGGGACATAAACTAGTGAGAAATTTACGGGCACTATTGATTCGGAGTATTGTTAGGAAGAAAGGCAGTTAGTAAATGTAAGATTTAAAAACTCCGCCATAGCTTTCAATGTAAAGGAAATTATTCCTTTCAAACTTGTAACTCGTTTGTAATTTTAATTTTAGAATATTCTGTTATAATTAATTTGTTGGCACTTATAAAATACTTAATAATAATTGTTGACTTATTATTTCACAGCTGATATATTAATAAAGTCGCCAATGAGCGCGGCGTTATAATTTGAACCTTGAAAACTGAACAGCAAAACGTCAACAAACAGCAACGGTCGCGCAAAACGGCCCGCGCAAACTTACTGATCAGCATCACGCAGATCAAAGCGAATCGTGCGTCTTTTAGACCGCGATGCGCCAGCAAGTATTTGAGCAATCAACTACTCTATAATGGAGAGTTTGATCCTGGCTCAGGACGAACGCTGGCGGCATGCCTAATACATGCAAGTCGAGCGGAACCTTGGGAGCTTGCTCCCTTGGTTCAGCGGCGGACGGGTGAGTAACACGTGGGCAACCTGCCCTGCAGATCGGGATAACTCCGGGAAACCGGTGCTAATACCGAATAGTTTGCGGCCTCTCCTGAGGCTGCACGGAAAGACGGTTTCGGCTGTCACTGCAGGATGGGCCCGCGGCGCATTAGCTAGTTGGTGGGGTAATGGCCCACCAAGGCGACGATGCGTAGCCGACCTGAGAGGGTGATCGGCCACACTGGGACTGAGACACGGCCCAGACTCCTACGGGAGGCAGCAGTAGGGAATCTTCCGCAATGGACGCAAGTCTGACGGAGCAATGCCGCGTGAGTGACGAAGGTTTTCGGATCGTAAAACTCTGTTGTGAGGGAAGAACAAGTACCAACTAACTACTGGTACCTTGACGGTACCTCACCAGAAAGCCACGGCTAACTACGTGCCAGCAGCCGCGGTAATACGTAGGTGGCAAGCGTTGTCCGGAATTATTGGGCGTAAAGCGCGCGCAGGCGGTCCCTTAAGTCTGATGTGAAAGCCCACGGCTCAACCGTGGAGGGTCATTGGAAACTGGGGGACTTGAGTGCAGAAGAGGAAAGTGGAATTCCATGTGTAGCGGTGAAATGCGTAGAGATGTGGAGGAACACCAGTGGCGAAGGCGACTTTCTGGTCTGTAACTGACGCTGAGGCGCGAAAGCGTGGGGAGCAAACAGGATTAGATACCCTGGTAGTCCACGCCGTAAACGATGAGTGCTAAGTGTTAGGGGGTTTCCGCCCCTTAGTGCTGCAGCTAACGCATTAAGCACTCCGCCTGGGGAGTACGGCCGCAAGGCTGAAACTCAAAGGAATTGACGGGGCCCGCACAAGCGGTGGAGCATGTGGTTTAATTCGAAGCAACGCGAAGAACCTTACCAGGTCTTGACATCCCGCTGACCGCCTAGGAGACTAGGCTTTCCCTTCGGGGACAGCGGTGACAGGTGGTGCATGGTTGTCGTCAGCTCGTGTCGTGAGATGTTGGGTTAAGTCCCGCAACGAGCGCAACCCTTGATCTTAGTTGCCAGCATTCAGTTGGGCACTCTAAGGTGACTGCCGGTGACAAACCGGAGGAAGGTGGGGATGACGTCAAATCATCATGCCCCTTATGACCTGGGCTACACACGTGCTACAATGGACGGTACAAAGGGTAGCCAACCCGCGAGGGGGAGCCAATCCCAGAAAACCGTTCTCAGTTCGGATTGCAGGCTGCAACTCGCCTGCATGAAGCCGGAATCGCTAGTAATCGTGGATCAGCATGCCACGGTGAATACGTTCCCGGGCCTTGTACACACCGCCCGTCACACCACGAGAGTTTGTAACACCCGAAGTCGGTGAGGTAACCATTCGTGGAGCCAGCCGCCGAAGGTGGGACGGATGATTGGGGTGAAGTCGTAACAAGGTAGCCGTATCGGAAGGTGCGGCTGGATCACCTCCTTTCTAAGGATATTATCGGAAGCCAGACCTGCGGGTTTGGCGTTGACGTTTTGCGTTCAGTTTTGAAGGTTCACCTGCAGGCGATGCCTGGTGGCGTGACTTTCAACACTTGTTCTTTGAAAACTGGATAAAACGACATTGAAACAAAACGAAACAAGCGATTCATGAAGTGACACGATCACCAATCGGTGATCAACTTTTTAACAGAACCAACTTGGTTAAGTTAGGAAGGGCGCACGGTGGATGCCTTGGCACTAGGAGCCGAAGAAGGACGGCACTAACACCGATATGCTCCGGGGAGCTGTAAGTGAGCTTTGATCCGGAGATTTCCGAATGGGGAAACCCGCTGCCTGTAATGGGGCAGTATCCATGTGTGAATTCATAACACATGCGAAGGCACACCCAGGGAACTGAAACATCTAAGTACCTGGAGGAAGAGAAAGCAAATGCGATTCCCTGAGTAGCGGCGAGCGAAACGGGAACAGCCCAAACCAAGAGGCTTGCCTCTTGGGGTTGTAGGACACTCTATACGGAGTTACAAAAGAACGCGTTAGGCGAAGCGACCTGGAACGGTCCGCGATACCGGGTAACAGCCCCGTAGCCGAAAGTGTGTTCCCTCCAGAGTGGATCCTGAGTACGGCGGAACACGTGAAATTCCGTCGGAATCCGGGAGGACCATCTCCCAAGGCTAAATACTCCCTAGTGACCGATAGTGAACCAGTACCGTGAGGGAAAGGTGAAAAGCACCCCGGAAGGGGAGTGAAATAGATCCTGAAACCGTGTGCCTACAAGTAGTCAGAGCCCGTTAATGGGTGATGGCGTGCCTTTTGTAGAATGAACCGGCGAGTTACGATTGCATGCAAGGTTAAGGTGAGAAACCGGAGCCGCAGCGAAAGCGAGTCTGAACAGGGCGACAGAGTATGCAGTTGTAGACCCGAAACCAGGTGATCTACCCATGTCCAGGGTGAAGGTAAGGTAACACTTACTGGAGGCCCGAACCCACGCACGTTGAAAAGTGCGGGGATGAGGTGTGGGTAGCGGAGAAATTCCAATCGAACCTGGAGATAGCTGGTTCTCTCCGAAATAGCTTTAGGGCTAGCCTCAATCTTTTAGAATCCTGGAGGTAGAGCACTGTTTGGACTAGGGGCCCATCCCGGGTTACCGAATTCAGACAAACTCCGAATGCCAGTGATTTATGATTGGGAGTCAGACTGCGAGTGATAAGATCCGTAGTCAAGAGGGAAACAGCCCAGACCACCAGCTAAGGTCCCCAAATATCCGTTAAGTGGAAAAGGATGTGGCGTTGCTTAGACAACCAGGATGTTGGCTTAGAAGCAGCCATCATTTAAAGAGTGCGTAATAGCTCACTGGTCGAGTGACACTGCGCCGAAAATGTACCGGGGCTAAACGGATTACCGAAGCTGTGGATGGATCTCGCAAGAGATCCGTGGTAGGAGAGCGTTCTAAGGGCGTCGAAGCGGAACCGGAAGGATTCGTGGAGCGCTTAGAAGTGAGAATGCCGGTATGAGTAACGAAAGACGGGTGAGAATCCCGTCCACCGAATGCCCAAGGTTTCCTGAGGAAGGCTCGTCCGCTCAGGGTCAGTCGGGACCTAAGTCGAGGCCGATAGGCGTAGACGATGGACAACAGGTTGATATTCCTGTACCACCTCCCGCCGTTTGAGCAATGGGGGGACGCAGAAGGATAAGGTGAGCGCGCCGTTGGTTGTGCGCGTCCAAGCAGTGAGGCGTGGAATGAGGCAAATCCCATTCCTGATACGTTGAGCTGTGATGGCAAGGGGCATTGCGCCCTGGAGTCCCTGATTTCACACTGCCAAGAAAAGCCTCTAGCGAGGCGGGAGGTGCCCGTACCCGCAAACCGACACAGGTAGGCGAGAAGAGAATTCTAAGGTGAGCGAGTGAACTCTCGTTAAGGAACTCGGCAAAATGACCCCGTAACTTCGGGAGAAGGGGTGCTCTGGTAGGGTGTTACAGCCCGAGAGAGCCGCAGTGAATAGGCCCAGGCGACTGTTTAGCAAAAACACAGGTCTCTGCAAAACCGTAAGGTGACGTATAGGGGCTGACGCCTGCCCGGTGCTGGAAGGTTAAGGGGAGTGCTTAGCGCAAGCGAAGGTGCGAACCGAAGCCCCAGTAAACGGCGGCCGTAACTATAACGGTCCTAAGGTAGCGAAATTCCTTGTCGGGTAAGTTCCGACCCGCACGAAAGGCGTAACGATCTGGGCACTGTCTCAACGAGAGACTCGGTGAAATTATAGTACCTGTGAAGATGCAGGTTACCCGCGACAGGACGGAAAGACCCCGTGGAGCTTTACTGTAGCCTGATATTGAATTTTGGTGCAACTTGTACAGGATAGGTAGGAGCCAATGAACCCGGAGCGCCAGCTTCGGTGGAGGCGTCGGTGGGATACTACCCTGGTTGTATTGAACTTTAACCCGCACCCCTGATCGGGGTGGGAGACAGTGTCAGGCGGGCAGTTTGACTGGGGCGGTCGCCTCCTAAAGAGTAACGGAGGCGCCCAAAGGTTCCCTCAGAATGGTTGGAAATCATTCGCAGAGTGTAAAGGCAGAAGGGAGCTTGACTGCGAGACGTACAGGTCGAGCAGGGTCGAAAGACGGGCTTAGTGATCCGGTGGTTCCGCATGGAAGGGCCATCGCTCAACGGATAAAAGCTACCCCGGGGATAACAGGCTTATCTCCCCCAAGAGTCCACATCGACGGGGAGGTTTGGCACCTCGATGTCGGCTCATCGCATCCTGGGGCTGTAGTCGGTCCCAAGGGTTGGGCTGTTCGCCCATTAAAGCGGTACGCGAGCTGGGTTCAGAACGTCGTGAGACAGTTCGGTCCCTATCCGTCGGGCGCAGGAAATTTGAGAGGAGCTGTCCTTAGTACGAGAGGACCGGGATGGACACACCGCTGGTGTACCAGTTGTTCCGCCAGGGGCATCGCTGGGTAGCTATGTGTGGCCGGGATAAGTGCTGAAAGCATCTAAGCACGAAGCCCCCCTCAAGATGAGATTTCCCATTGCGCAAGCAAGTAAGATCCCTCAAAGACGATGAGGTAGATAGGTTCGAGGTGGAAGCGTGGCGACACGTGCAGCTGACGAATACTAATCGATCGAGGACTTAACCAAATTCATTTCATGAAGCGCGAAGTTCGATCCGGATCAATGTCGTTTATCCAGTTTTGAAAGAATAAGATAAAGTTTTGAAAAAAGCTTGTATTAATCACCAGAAATGGTATACTTAGTCTTGTCTTTCAAAAAGAACCACGATCAAATAGTCCAGTGACGATGGCAAAGAGGCCACACCCGTTCCCATCCCGAACACGGCAGTTAAGCTCTTTTGCGCCGATGGTAGTTGGGGGTTTCCCCCTGTGAGAGTAGGACGCCGCTGGGCACAGAAAAAAGGTCGTCACCGCGAAAGCGGTGGCGTCCTTTTTTGTCTATTAGGCAAATAAAGAAATCGCAAAAGTTTCTTCTATATAATATAGGATTTTGCATTTCTATATGAAGATGTTCACACATCAATACACAAAACGGGTTTTGTCAAATCGATTAGTGCAGCTGTTTGAAAAATCTGCCTCAAAATCCCTATTCCCTGTGTAGTATGGGAAGACCTTTCACCCTTGCTTAATATGGAAAATTCGACTAATATAAAATTTAATTATTAAGGGGAAAATGAAAGGGTGTACGAAGTGGAAATAAATCCTTGGTTAATGGTAATTATCATTTTCTCCATCAATATTGTCTATGTCACTTTTTTTACAATTCGGATGATCATGACTTTAAAAGGCTACCGTTATTTGGCGGCAATGGTAAGTATGGTGGAAGTAGTGATTTATATAGTAGGTCTCGGATTGGTGCTGGATAACTTGGACCAGGTCCAAAATCTTGTAGCTTATGCAATCGGCTACGGCTCCGGAGTCATAGTCGGCTCTATAATCGAAGAGAAGATGGCTTTGGGCTACATAACGGTAAATGTTATAACCAGTGAACAAAGCCAACACCTTCCCAAGATGCTGCGTGAAAAAGGGTATGGAGTAACTGATTGGGCAGCCAATGGCAGAGATGGCGACCGTCAATCGATGCAGATTTTGACGCCGAGAAAAATGGAATTGAAACTTTACATGACAATAAAGGAAATCGATCCAAAGGCTTTTATAATAGCTTATGAACCGAAATCTATACATGGCGGGTTCTGGGTTAAACAAGTCAGGAAAGGGAATCTGTTTAAATGAGCAAAAAAACAATGTGGTTTGAAGTCACAGAAGATGAAACTATCGAAGATTGCCTTGAGCGTATGAAAGCGGAAGGTTATATGGCAGCAGGAAGAAAAGAAGAACCGTTATTTGAAGACAGGGATGGGACACCCGTACCTGTGAGGCAAATGGTGAAGTTTAAAGGCATTAAACTCGAAGAATAATTTATTGTGCGACGAAAAACCGAACTATAATATAATCTGAAAAATTATTGTTCGGATTTAATTATTGACTAGCAAATAATGAATTGTTATGATTAATGAGGAAACCCCATATATGCAGAAGAATTGGCTTCTGCGTTTCTACCAAGACACCGGAATGTCTGGACTATGCGGGAAAGCAACTTATGGAAATGACGCGAGGGATGTGCATTTATGCCATCAGTCTCTATTTCGTTGATTTTGAAGTCCTTAAGTAAACTGCTTTTCACGTAAAAGTGAGCAGTTTATTTGAGGGCTTTTTACTTTTTAAAAGGAGAGATTCGATGAATCCGAGAATCGGTGTAATCATGGGAAGTTCGAGTGATTGGGAAACAATGAAAAATACTTGTGACGTACTTGATGAGTTGGAAATCGCTTACGAGAAAAAAGTCGTTTCCGCACATCGTACGCCGGATTTGATGTTCAGCTACGCTGAAGGCGCAAGAAGCCGAGGCCTCAAAGTGCTTATTGCAGGTGCAGGGGGAGCGGCTCATCTTCCAGGAATGGTTGCAGCTAAAACCACTTTGCCGGTAATTGGTGTTCCTATTCAATCGAAAGCATTAAATGGACTGGATTCATTGTTATCAATTGTGCAGATGCCCGGTGGAGTGCCGGTTGCTACGGTGGCGATTGGCAAGGCGGGCGCTGTAAACGCAGGATTGTTGGCAGCTCAGATTCTTGGAAGTTTTGATGAACAAGTAGCTGAAACATTGCAGACACGCAGAGACAAAAACGCAGCTGAAGTTCTTAGAAGCACGGAGGATCTTATATGATGAAAACGATTTTACCCGGGCAAACCATCGGAATTATCGGAGGCGGCCAATTGGGGCGGATGATGGCTATGGCTGCTAAAGAAGCGGGATTTAAAATTGCTGTATTGGACCCGGCAATGGATTCGCCAACTGGACAGGTCGCAGATGTGCAGTTGATTGCTCCATATAATGATTTGGAAGCTTTGGAGGAATTGGCAGCTGTGAGTGATGTCATCACTTATGAGTTTGAGAATATAGATGTTGAGGGGCTGCGCCATTTAATGGGTATCGCCTATGTTCCACAAGGATCGGAACTAATCAGGATAACGCAAAATCGGATAGTTGAAAAAGAGGAAATCACAAAAGCTGGTGTTCCGGTAGCAAAATATATCGTTGCTGAGAATTATCAGGATCTGGTGGATAAAAGTGAATCGATCAATTATCCATTTGTTGTCAAGACGGCAAGAGGCGGCTATGACGGTAAGGGACAACAGACGATTCAAACTGCAAATGATCTGCCGCTAGCTGAATCTTTGTTCAGCAATGGTGAATGTGTGGCAGAAGAATTTGTCGAATTTAAAAAAGAGATTTCAGTGATTATCCAACGCAATGGCAACGGGGAAACGGCTTTATTGCCGATAGGCGAGAATGTGCACAAAAACCATATTCTGCATGAGACGATTGTGCCTGCCCGTGTTGATAGTAAAACGATTTCCAAAGCGAAGGAGGCAGCTGAGGCTATTGCTGAGCATCTTGAAATGATTGGGACGTTGGCTGTTGAAATGTTCGTACTGGAAAATGGTGATATTCTGGTGAATGAACTGGCGCCGCGCCCCCATAATTCGGGGCATTATTCGATAGAAGCGACGAATAGTTCACAGTTTCACCAGCATATACGGGCGATTTGCGGGTGGCCACTGCGTAAGCCGGAATTATGGTCTGATACCGTAATGATCAATATACTGGGGCAGCATGTTGCGCCAATCACGTCAAAAGTCGCGCAATATCCGAATTGGTCAATCCATCTTTATGGCAAAGAAGAAGCAAAGCATAATCGTAAAATGGGCCATGTGACCATTCTGACGAAAGACTTGGATGGCACACTTGAAGAAATAGAAGCGTCTGGCATTTGGGCGGAAAAACTGGAGGAAAAATAATGATAGCACGTTACACGAGACCCGAAATGGGCGCAATTTGGACAGAAGAAAACAAATATAACGCTTGGTTGGAAGTTGAAATATTGGCATGTGAAGCCTGGTCGGAATTAGGGGATATCCCGAAAGAAGATGTGGCGTTGATCCGCAAAAACGCTTCATTTTCAGTGGATCGCATTCTTGAAATTGAAGAAGAAACGCGCCATGATGTCGTGGCATTTACGCGTGCGGTATCTGAAACGCTGGGTGAAGAACGCAAATGGGTGCATTACGGGCTGACGTCAACAGACGTGGTGGATACAGCATTATCCTATCTACTGAAACAGGCAAACGAAATCATCCGCAAAGATTTGACAAATTTTATTGAGATTTTAGCAAATAAAGCCAAAGAGCATAAAATGACGGTCATGATGGGCCGGACGCATGGTGTCCATGCAGAACCGACAACTTTTGGGTTGAAATTGGCGTTATGGCACGAGGAAATGAAGCGCAACCTGGAACGTTTTGAAGCGGCAGCAAAATCCATCGAAACCGGCAAGATGTCCGGAGCAGTTGGAACTTACGCCAACATCGATCCGTTTGTCGAAGAATATGTCTGCAAAGAGCTTGGACTTACGGCTTCGCCGATTTCCACACAGACGCTGCAGCGTGACCGCCATGCGCAGTATTTGAGTGTACTGGCATTAATCGGGTCATCAATCGAGAAATTTGCGACAGAAATCCGCGGCCTTCAGAAATCGGAAACGCGTGAAGTGGAAGAGTTTTTCGCCAAAGGGCAAAAAGGTTCTTCAGCGATGCCGCATAAACGCAACCCGATCGGCTCAGAGAACATGACTGGCCTGGCCCGTTTGATCCGTGGCTATATGCTGACTGCCTACGAGAACGTAGCACTTTGGCACGAACGTGATATTTCGCATTCATCTGCGGAACGCGTGATCTTGCCCGATGCGACAAGCGCTTTGAATTATATGTTGAACCGGTTCGGCAATATTGTGAAGAATTTGACGGTGTTCCCGGAAAACATGAAGCGCAATATGGATTCGACACTCGGCCTCATTTATTCGCAGCGCGTCTTGTTGGCATTGATCGACAAAGGCATGGCCCGGGAAGCGGCATATGATACGGTTCAGCCATGTGCGATGGAAGCATGGGAAAACCAAACGCATTTCCGCAACGTCGTGGAAGCGAACGACACGATCACTTCCAAATTATCAAAAGAAGAATTGGACGATTGCTTCGACTATAACCATCACTTGCAGCAAGTGGACATGATTTTCAACCGACTTGGATTAAACTAAACGGGGGCTTCTAACATGGAAAAAGGTCAGCTATTGTACGAAGGCAAAGCAAAACGCTTATATGCAACGGACGAACAGGATATTTTATGGGTGGAATACAAAGACTCAGCTACAGCTTTTAACGGTGAGAAGAAAGCGGAAATCGTCGGCAAAGGCATGCTGAACAATAAAATCACATCATTGATTTTCGGAAAATTGCAGGGGGCGGGCATTGCTTCCCATTTCGTCAAACAATTGTCTGACCACGAACAGCTTGTACGGCAAGTAGAAATTATTCCGGTCGAAGTGGTGACGCGGAATATCGTTGCCGGCAGCATGGCCAAGCGGCTCGGTTTGGAAGAAGGAACCGTTTTGAAGCGTCCGATCGTTGAGTTCTATTATAAAGATGACGCACTGGGTGATCCGATTATTACGGAAGACCATATTGATATGCTGCAATTGGCATCGCCCGAAGAGGTTCAGGAGCTGCGCGAGAAAGCTTTGCAGGTCAATGACGTGCTGATCGGCTTCTTCAAGGAAGTCGGCGTGGACCTGGTGGACTTTAAGATTGAATTTGGCCGCGACGGACAAGGCAATGTTTTATTGGCCGATGAAATTTCACCGGACACGTGCCGGTTATGGGATGCAAAAACGAAACAGAAGCTTGATAAAGATGTATTCCGCCGCGACCTTGGGGATTTAACAGAAGCGTATCAACTCATTTTAGCTAAACTGGGAGGACAACATTCATGAAAAAAGTAAAAATTTACGTCACTTTGCGCGAAAGCGTATTAGATCCACAAGGGTCTGCGGTAATGGGTTCTCTTCATAAAATGGGTTACAGCGATGTTGCAGATGTTCGCATCGGCAAATACCTGGAACTTGTGATTTCAGACGATACACGTGATATTGATGCTTACGTTAATGAAATGTGCCATAAGCTGTTGACGAACACGGTGATTGAAGATTACCGTTTCGAAATTGAGGAGGCTGTCTCGCAATGAAATTCGCAGTAATCGTATTTCCGGGATCCAATTGTGATTTGGATATGTACCACGCGGTCAAGGATGAACTTGGTGAAGAAGCGGAATATGTTTGGCATGATTCGACCGATTTAAGCGGTTACGACGGCATTCTGTTGCCGGGAGGATTTTCATACGGGGATTACCTCCGCTGCGGCGCGATCGCCCAGTCTTCTCCTGTGATGGACGAAGTGAAAAAGGCGGCAGAGGCAGGCAAGCCGGTTCTCGGGGTCTGCAACGGATTCCAGATTCTGACCGAAGCAGGCCTCCTGCCGGGAGTGCTGCTGCGCAATAAAAACCTGAAGTTCATGTGCCGCACGGTTTCCTTGAAAGTTGAAAACGCCAATACGCTGTTCACCAATGAATATGCAGAAGGCCAGGAAATCCAGATTCCAATTGCACACGGTGAAGGAAATTATTATTGCGACGATGCGACCTACGAACAATTGAAAAAGAACAATCAAATCGTCTTCTCATACGCGGATGATTTTAACGGCAGCCGCAACAATATTGCGGGAATCGTCAATGAGCGTGGGAACGTGCTCGGCATGATGCCGCATCCGGAACGCGCTGTATCGGACCTAATCGGTGGCAGTGAAGGATTGTCTTTATTCAAATCAATCGTCAAACAGTGGAGGGAAGCAAATGTCAGTCATGCTTGAACCAAATACTGAACAAATCAAAGAACAGAAAATATATAAACAAATGGGATTGTCGGATGCAGAATTCGCCATGGTGGAGAAAATTCTAGGGAGAACGCCGAATTACACGGAAACCGGCTTATTCTCAGTCATGTGGTCGGAGCATTGCTCTTATAAAAACTCCAAACCGGTGCTGGCAAAATTCCCGACCAAAGCGCCGCGTGTCTTACAAGGGCCGGGCGAAGGCGCAGGAATTGTTGATATCGGCGACGGCCAGGCCGTGGTATTTAAGATGGAATCGCATAATCACCCCTCAGCAATCGAACCTTACCAAGGAGCGGCGACTGGTGTCGGCGGCATTATCCGCGACGTGTTCTCAATGGGCGCAAGGCCGGTTGCACTACTGAACTCATTGCGTTTCGGTGAGTTGACTACTCCGCGCGTGAAATACCTGTTTGAAGAAGTGGTTGCCGGTATCGCTGGATACGGCAATTGCATCGGCATCCCGACAGTCGGCGGCGAAGTGCAATTTGATGCTTCGTATGACGGCAACCCACTGGTCAACGCGATGTGTGTGGGTTTGATTGACCACAAGGACATTCAAAAAGGCATCGCTTCCGGTGTCGGCAATCCGGTGATGTATGTCGGGGCGAAAACGGGACGCGACGGCATTCACGGAGCAACATTCGCGTCAGAAGAATTGACGGAATCCTCCGGTGACAATCGTCCCGCGGTACAAGTGGGCGATCCGTTCATGGAGAAATTATTGCTGGAAGCGTGTCTGGAACTTGTAAAATCCGATGCGTTGATCGGCATCCAGGACATGGGAGCGGCAGGGCTGACTTCATCTTCTGCAGAAATGGCGTCAAAAGCAGGTTCGGGAATCGAAATGGATTTGGATCACATCCCGCAGCGCGAAACGGGGATGACGGCTTACGAAATGATGTTGTCTGAATCGCAGGAGCGTATGCTGATTGTTGTGAAACAAGGTCGTGAACCCGAAATTGTCGAGTTGTTTGAGAAATACGGACTGGACGCGGTAACGGTTGGAACCGTCACAGACGATTCCACGTTGCGCCTACTTCATAAAGGCGAAATCGTGGCAGAGGTGCCGGTTGATGCGCTGGCAGAAGACGCGCCGGTGTACCATAAACCATCAAGCGTACCCGCTTATTTCAAAGAATATCAGCAAATGGAGAATGTGGAGCCGAAAGTCGAAAACTACGGCGAAACGCTGACGGCTTTATTGAAACAGCCGACGATTGCTTCGAAAGAATGGGTTTATGATCAATATGATCACCAGGTGCGCACAAGCACCGTAGTCTCTCCGGGATCGGATGCAGCAGTAATCCGTGTTCGCGGCACCAATAAAGGCCTGGCGATGACGACGGATTGTAACTCCCGCTATATTTATCTGGACCCGGAAACAGGCGGCAAAATTGCAGTGGCGGAAGCGGCACGCAATGTTGTCGTATCTGGTGCAAAACCGCTCGCCATCACCGATTGCCTGAATTTCGGCAGTCCGGAAAAGCCGGAAATCTTCTGGCAGCTGGAAAAAGCGGCGGACGGCATGTCGGAAGCATGCACGATTCTCGACGCACCGGTTATCGGCGGCAACGTCTCTTTATACAATGAAACAAATGGCACGGCCATCTATCCGACACCGACAATCGGGTTGGTGGGCTTAGTCGAAGACCTGTCCCACGTCACCACGCAGGATGCGAAGGATGTTGGCGACCTGGTGTACTTGATTGGCGACAGCTTTACGGAATTCGGCGGCAGTGAACTGCAGAAAATGGTCGAAGGACGCATCTTCGGGAAAGCGCCATCCATCGATTTAATTATTGAAGCACAGCGCCAGCAGCAAATCCTCCAAGCGATTCAAACAGGGTTGGTGGCGTCAGCGCATGACGTGGCAGAAGGCGGCGTTGCGGTGGCACTTGCAGAAAAAGCTTTCGGCAACGGCTTGGGACTGGATATTACGTTAACCGGTTCAGCCACTACAGCTCTTTTCAGTGAATCTCAATCACGTTTTATCCTCACAGTTTCTCCTGACAACGCAGCACAATTCGAACAGCTCGTTGCAGATGCCAAGCAAATCGGAAGGGTCACAGACACACGGACATTAACGATCAAAAGTGAAGACGGAACGACTTGGGTCAATGATTCGGTCGAAACGCTTCGCTCAGCTTGGAAAGGGGCAATACCATGCTTGCTGAAATCAGAAGCTTAAATGAAGAATGCGGCGTCTTCGGAATATGGGGCCATGAAAATGCATCACAGATTACGTATTACGGCCTTCACGCCCTGCAGCATAGAGGGCAGGAGGGTGCAGGAATCGTGACGACAGACGGACAAACCTTAAAACCGGTAAAAGGTGAAGGGCTTGTCAATGAAGTGTTCACACCGGAGAAGCTCTCGAAAATGGGAGGCACCGGCGCAATCGGCCATGTGCGTTATGCAACGGCAGGCGGCAAAGGCATTGAAAACGTTCAGCCGTTGCTGTTCAATTCCACTACTGGAAGCCTGGCCATTTCGCATAACGGCAATCTGGTTAACGCCAATCACCTGAAGGAACATCTTGAGCGTCAGGGCAGCATTTTTCAGACGACTTCGGATACGGAAGTATTAGCCCATCTGATCAAACGGAGCGGTTATGAAAGTTTCGAGGAAAAAATAAAAAATGCGTTATCCCTGTTAAAAGGTGCGTTCGCTTGTGCCATCCTGACGGAAGAAGCGATGTATATCGCCCTTGACCCGAACGGTCTGCGCCCGCTATCGATCGGCAAACTCGGTGATTCCTGGGTGGTTGCTTCGGAAACCTGTGCATTTGATATTGTAGGGGCAGAATTTGTCCGTGCGGTTGAACCAGGTGAATTTATTGTAGTGAATAAAGATGGAATGCGTGCAGAACGTTTTGCTTATCCGAACGAGCGCTCAATCTGCACGATGGAATATGTCTATTTCTCTCGCCCGGATTCAGATATCGATGGCATCAACGTCCATACAGCACGCAAACGCCTCGGTAAACAATTGGCGAAAGAAGTGCAGATTGAAGCGGATGTGGTAACCGGCGTACCCGATTCGAGCATTTCGGCTGCTATCGGTTATTCGGAAGAAAGCGGCATCCCGTACGAACTCGGCTTGATCAAAAACCGTTATGTCGGACGGACCTTTATCCAGCCGTCCCAGGATCTTCGCGAGCAGGGCGTCAAGATGAAATTGTCGCCGGTGCGCCAGGTTGTTGCGGGCAAGCGCGTCATCATGGTCGACGATTCCATCGTCCGAGGGACCACTTCGCGCCGCATCGTCAAATTGCTGAAAGAAGCGGGCGCAACCGAAGTGCACGTCGTCATCAGTTCACCGCCGATCAAAAATCCGTGTTTCTACGGCATCGATACCAGTACATCCGGTGAGTTGATCGCCGCCAATAACACGGTGGAAGAAATGCGCGAACAGATTGGTGCCGATTCGCTGACATTCCTGTCGGTGGACGGAATGGTACAGAATATTGGACGCACTGATCCGGGCTCGAAATGCGGTCATTGTTTGGCTTGCTTCACAGGGGAATACCCGACAGATATTTATCCGGATACCGTTTTGCCGCATCAAAAAGAATTCAGCTAATAGGAGGAACCGATTTGTCTAAAGCATATGAACAAGCAGGGGTTAACATTGAGGCGGGCTATGAAGCCGTTAACCGGATGAAATCCCATGTGGAACGCACTGCAAGAAAAGGACTGATGGGAACTTTCGGCGGCTTTGGCGGCATGTTCGATTTGTCCGAGCTGAATTTGAAAGAACCGGTGCTCGTTTCCGGAACGGATGGCGTCGGCACAAAGCTGAAGTTGGCTTTTCTGGCAGACCGGCATGACACGATCGGTATCGATTGTGTGGCGATGTGCGTCAACGATATCGTAGCGCAAGGGGCCGAACCTCTTTTCTTCCTGGATTACATTGCAGTCGGCAAAGCCGTGCCTGAAAAGATCGAGAGCATCGTAAAAGGCGTTGCGGATGGCTGTGTCGAAGCCGGCGCGGCGTTGATCGGCGGGGAAACGGCGGAAATGCCGGGTCTTTACGAAGAAGATGAATACGATATTGCCGGCTTTGCGGTGGGTGCGGCCGAAAAATCGAAAATTGTCACCGGCGAAAAAATTGCTGCCGGCGATGTTTTGATCGGCCTTGCTTCGAGCGGCATCCATTCGAATGGCTATTCATTGGTGCGCCGTATCGTCTTTGAACAACACCATTTCCAGCTCGATGAGATCATTGAAGGCTTTGAAGATCTCGGACCGCTTGGCAATGAATTGCTGACACCTACGAAAATTTATGCGAAGACGGTAGCGGCAATTGCTGCGACTACCGAGATCCATGGCATGGCTCATGTCACAGGCGGCGGTTTTATTGAAAACCTGCCACGCATGATGCCGGAAGGTCTTGGAGCCGAAATTGAGCTTGGCAGCTGGCCAGTTCTGCGCGTTTTTGAAATGCTGAAGGAAAAAGGCTCGTTATCAGACCGCGACCTGTTTTCAGTATTTAACGCCGGCATCGGTTTTGTGCTTGCCGTAGCGGCGGAAGATGCCGAACAGGTATTGGCGTCTGCCGAAGTGAGCGGTGAGCGGGCATATCGGATTGGCCGCGTTTCCAAAGGATCCGGTGTTCAATTCAACGGTGAACAGGATGGAACTTTAAATGGAAAATAGGACTAAAATTGCCGTTTTCGCTTCTGGAAACGGCTCTAATTTTCAGGCGATTGCGGATGCGGTAAAGGCGGGGGCGTTGGAAGCCGAAATCATGCTGGTGGTAACGGACCGTCCGAATGCCTATGTATTGGACCGCGCAAAAGCAGCAGAAATCACCCCTTTTGCCTTTGTGCCAGCTGACTTTGATTCCAAGCAGGCATATGAAGAAATGCTGAAAGAAAAGCTGCAAAATCTCGGCGTGGAATGGATTGTGCTGGCAGGCTTTATGCGGCTGATCGGACCGGTGCTGCTGGATGCTTATGAAAACCGCATCGTCAATATCCACCCCTCGGTGTTGCCCGCATTTCCGGGGAAAGATGCCATCGGCCAAACGATGGCTGCTGACGCAAAAACAGCCGGGGTTACGGTTCATTTTGTGGATGCAGGCATGGATACCGGGAACATTATTGCGCAGCAATCTTTTTCGGTAAACGGCCGTGGCCGGGAAGCGGTTGAACAAGAAATTCATGCCATCGAACATCGATTGTATCCCGTTACTTTGCAGCAATTGTTCAAAAGAACCGACATATAACGGAATTTATTGGCATCGCAAAAAAATTGGCTTGAGAACAAACCATTCATTTTGTACAATAAAAATCATCTGCATTACTCATAGGAGGATTCAACTTGAAAAAGAGAGCTTTACTAAGTGTATCGGATAAATCAGGTATTTTGGAATTTGCGCAGGAACTGGAAAGACTGGATTACGAAATCCTGTCGACCGGCGGCACGAAACGTTTTTTGGAAGCTAACGGCGTAGCGATTACGGCCGTTGATGAAATCACGAAATTCCCCGAAATACTGGGTGGGCGCGTAAAAACCCTGCATCCATTAGTCCACGGCGGTCTTTTGGCTAAACATGACGATGCCCAGCATCAGAGTGAAATGGCTGAAAACGGCATCTCCCCCATTGATATTGTATGTGTAAATTTATATCCATTCCGCGAAACGATTTCAAAACCGGACGTCTCTGTTGATGATGCCATTGAAAATATTGATATCGGCGGTCCGACCATGCTTCGTTCCGCAGCGAAAAATCATGCCTATGTAACGGTCATCGTCGACGCTGCAGATTATGAAGCAGTGCTGAGTGAATTGCTTGGCGATACAAAAGCTACGACTCCAGCTACAAGACGCCGCCTGGCAGCAAAAGTGTTCCGCCATACAGCTGCTTACGACGCCTATATTTCCAATTATTTAACCGATTTGACAGGCGAAGAATATCCGGAGACGCTGACGCTTACATATGAGCTGCAGCAACCGCTGCGCTACGGTGAAAATCCGCATCAGAAAGCGGCATTTTACCGCAGTCCGCTGGGTTCGGATTTTTCCATTGCCAGCGCCGATCAACTGCACGGCAAGGAAATGTCGTATAATAATATACAGGATGCGAATGCCGCGCTTCAGATCATCAAAGAATTCAATATGCCGGCTGCAGTTGCGGTCAAACATATGAATCCGTGCGGCGTGGGGACGGGCGACACAATTGCCGCTGCGTTCAATAAAGCCTACGAGGCGGATTCGACTTCCATTTTTGGCGGCATCATCGCCTTGAACCGGGAAGTGGACGCTGAAACTGCATCACAATTGTCGGGGATTTTCCTTGAAATTATTATTGCGCCGGCATACTCTCAGGAAGCATTGGAAATTTTAACTCAGAAGAAAAACATTCGTTTATTGGCGATTCCATTTGATGGTGCGAAGCAGGATAAATGGAACACGGTCACAGTGGAAGGCGGCTTGCTCGTTCAAGAGCCCGATCGTTTCGGTTACGGCGATGCTGACATTCAAATTGCCACGGACCGGAAACCTACAGCTCAAGAGATGGAAGCGTTGAAACTTGGCTGGAACGTCGTCAAGCATGTGAAATCCAATGCCATTGTCGTCTGCGATGCGGATATGACACTTGGAATCGGAGCAGGCCAGATGAACCGTGTGGGCGCCGCCAAGATTGCCTTGGAGCAAGCAGGAGAACGTGCCAAAGGAGCCATTATGGCATCGGATGCATTTTTCCCAATGTCTGATACGGTAGAAGCTGCGGCGAAAGCCGGAATCAAAGCCATCATTCAGCCCGGTGGTTCGAAAAAGGATCAGGAATCCATCGATAAAGCTGATGAATATGGCATTGCCATGGTCTTTACCGGCATCCGTCACTTTAAACATTAAGTCGGAAGGGGCAAAACAATGAAAGTATTAGTTATTGGAAGAGGCGGACGGGAACATGCCATCGTCCGCCAGTTTGCACGATCTGCAAAGATAGAGAAAGTTTACGTTGCACCGGGTAATGCCGGCATGCGCCTGGAATCGCAATTGGTGCCCATTGATGAAATGGATTTTGCGGCGCTTGCAGATTTTGCCAAAGAGCAGCAAATAGATTGTACGTTTGTAGGTCCTGAACAGCCGTTGACTGAAGGGATTGTCGATTTCTTTGAAAGCCAGGGTTTGCGGGCATTCGGCCCTTCAAAAGCGGCAGCACAGATCGAAGGAAGCAAAACCTTCGCCAAGGAATTGATGAAAAAGCACCATATTCCAACTGCCGCATATGAAACGTTTTCTGAAATTCCTCCCGCAATTGATTACATCCGCCAGATGGGTGCGCCCATCGTCATCAAAGCGGATGGGTTGGCTGCCGGTAAAGGCGTCGTCGTGGCGCAGAGGGAAGAAGATGCCATTGCAGCGGTCCATGATATGCTGGAAGACAAGCGATATGGAAAATCGGGAGCAACAATTGTGATAGAAGAATTTTTGGACGGGGAAGAATTTTCTTTCATGTCATTCGTCTATAATGGAGCAATTTACCCGATGGTGATTTCACAGGATCATAAACGCGCCTATGATGGAGACCGAGGTCCGAACACAGGTGGAATGGGTGCCTATTCCCCGGTTCCGCAAATTACACAGGCTACGGTCGACAAAACTTTCAACACGATTGTCAAGCCGGCTGTGGAGGCGATGAATTCGGAACAAACGCCTTTCAACGGCATTCTTTATGCCGGGATAATTTTAACGGACGAAGGGCCAAAAGTGATCGAATTCAATGCGCGCTTCGGCGACCCGGAAACGCAGGTTGTCCTGCCGCGTATGAAATCTGATTTCGGCGACTTCATGTACGCCATGCTGGAAGGCAACGACTATGAACTGGAATGGCAGGACAAAGCGGTTTTAGGCGTGGTGGTGGCGGCTGAAGGCTATCCCGGGAAACCCGCCAAAGGCAAAATACTGCCGGATCTCGCAGGCCTTTCCGGTGTCGACATCTTTCATTCCGGTACGAAAGCGACCCCTGAAGGATTTGCAGCAAACGGCGGCAGAGTGCTGTTCATTTCATCCGAAGCGGATACGGTTGCAGAAGCTCAGAAAAAAGTTTATGCGCAGATCAATTCACTGTCATGGAGCGGTTTTATGTACCGAACTGACATCGGATGGCGTGCATTAGGCTAAAATACATGGTATACTAATGAATGACACAAATTCGACAAGAATAATGTGTCATTTTTTCTTTCCCAGTCGTAATGCGGCAAAGGTAAGGGGATTTGAGGATTTTCTACAGACCACGTTTACCTCTCTATTAAACTCCAGAAAGATCCATCGTTATCCCATCAACAAAAGCAGCAGGTCAGTTAAAACTCGAAAGGAGCAATATTCATGAATTGGTACGAGAAATTAAACCAGTATTTCCCAATTGAAGAAATGAAGTCAAAAGAGCATATGGATGCGTTATTAAAGGAAAAAGGCAGTGTTTACTATAAAGATGAGGGACCTTATCACGTGTTAATGTACGCGGAGTTCCCGAATTTCACTTTTGTCGATTACCTGTTTGTGGCAAAAGAATCCCGTGGCATGGGTCTCGGCAGCAAGACGCTTCAGATGCTGAAAGACAAAAAGAAGCCGATCATCCTTGAAGTGGAACCTGTCGACTATGAAGATTCGGATTCTGAAAAACGCCTGCGTTTCTATTCGCGCGAAGGGTTTGAACATGCGAATTCGATCGGCTATAATCGTCGCTCGATTGCTACGGGTGAAGAGAACTCAATGGAGATCCTTTACTGGGCGCCGAACAATGAATCAGAAGAAGAAATCTTTGAGGCGATGAAGAAAATGTATAAAGACATCCACACTTATAAGGATGAACATTTTTACGGTGAATCGTATGATTCGGTTGACGACGTTCTGACATTCAAAGAGACGGATAAAAAAGATGTGCTTGAACAGTTCAACAACCCAATAAAAAATTAACCACTGTCATCAAGTCAATAGAAATTTTAAAAGCCGGGAATGAAGGAAAGCATTGCTTTCATCATCCCTGGCTTTTTTCATATTGACAGGCTGCCGGAAAACTGTCGGAATGTTCCCGGTATTCATCGGTGCGACTGTATTTAAGTGCATTGTTATGCTAGTATATAAAGTATTATATACGTGACGGAAAGGGGCGGGCTCATGGATAATCCACTTTGGAAAAATATCGAATTGCGCAATCAACTGAAAATCATCACGAAGGAGACGGCGCCGGATCTTGTGCTGATCAATGCCCATTATTTGCACGGCATCTATAAAAAATGGATGACAGGAAATATTTGGATCCATGACGACCGGATTGTCTATGCCGGTCAGGAAATGCCGTTGATTGGGGACGCAACAGAAGTTGCGGACATGTCAGGCAAATTCATCGTGCCCGGCTATATCGAACCCCATGTACATCCCTTCCAGCTTTATAACCCTCAGTCGTTCGCGGATTATTCAGCACAATTGGGAACAACAACATTCATATCTGATAACCTGACTTTGTTCCTGTCGATGGAAAACGAGAAAGCGTTTTCAATTCTTGATCAGCTGAATGAACTGCCTTTCACCTTCTATTGGTGGACGCGCTTTGATTCGCAGACGGAGCTGACGGAAGAGGATATGCTGTTCACATCCAAATCGGTCGGTGAATGGCTCGATCGGCCGGAAGTGTTGCTCGGCGGTGAATTGACCGGCTGGCCAAAATTGTTGGACGGCGACGACCAAATGCTTTATTGGATCCAAAAAGCAAAAATGACGCGCAAAAAAATCGAAGGGCATTTCCCTGGGGCCTCTGAGAAGACGCTGGCCCGCATGAAATTATTGGGAACGGACGGCGACCACGAAGCGATGACGATTGATGAAGTTGAAATGCGCTTGCTGCATGGTTACGGCGTTACGTTGAGACATTCCTCGATCAGACCCGATTTGCCGAGCCTGTTGAAAGGCGTCGTTGAACGTGAATTGAATGTCTACGATAAATTGATGATGACGACGGATGGTTCGACACCTTCCTTCCATAAAGACGGTGTCATGGATCTGTGCATTCGCATCGCGCTGGAAGCCGGCGTGCCGGCAATTGACGCCTATATGATGGCTTCCTATAATGTGGCAAGATATTATAATATGACGGCGATGCATGGATTGATCGCGACCGGCCGATATGCCAATCTCAACATTCTGGATTCGATCGATAATCCGGTTCCGTCAAGTGTCATTTCCAGCGGGAGATGGCTGAAGCGGGACGGCGAAAAAGTGCTGGCGCTCCCTGAAATCGATTGGGGTGTGCTGCCGAATCTTGAAATGGATTTCGAACTCACAGAAGACGACTTCCAATTTTCCATGCCGTTCGGGCTTGAAATGGTGAACGATGTCATCATCAAACCTTATTCGGTTAATATTGATACGCATGACGGGACGCTGTCAAAAGAGCATGACGAAAGTTTCCTGATGCTGATTGACAAACACGGCAAATGGCGGGTCAATACCTTGATCAAAGGATTCACCACCGGAGTTGAAGGTTTCGCTTCTTCGTACTCGAATACGGGCGACATCATCCTGATCGGCAAAAACCGCGAGCAGATGTGGCTGGCTTTCGATAAATTGAAAGCGATGAAAGGCGGCATTGTGCTGGTGGAAAATGGCGAAACCGTTTGCGATATTCCTCTTCCTTACGGCGGCGGCATGTCCGATCTGCCGATGGAACAGATCATGGAGCAGGAAACGATCCTGAAGCAGGCGTTGAAAGAGCGGGGCTATAAACGAGGCGACGCCATCTATACTTTACAGTTCCTGCAAGCGACCCATCTGCCGTATGTCCGCGTGACGCAAAAAGGTATTTACGATGTAAAGAATAGAGAAGTTCTGTTCCCTGCGTTCATGAGGCAATAGCCATGAAAAAATGGACAATCGCAACCATAGTTGTGTTGTTGGCAATCGGGGCAGGCACCGCTTACTGGTTGATGCAACAAGAACCGGAACAAGAAGCTGAACAAGAACCGGGAAATGGACAGGAAGAGCCTGCTGAAAAGGGCGAAGAGCCGGGCACGCAGGCCTTTGCACCGTTTACGGGACTAGCCGAGGGCGGTCCGTTCACAAGCCGGCCGGTGTTGGCAGTTATCAATAATCATCCGGATGCGCGGCCGCAAACCGGCTTGAATGAAGCGGATATCGTCTTTGAATTCATTGCGGAATACAATGTCACGCGTTTTGCTGCTTTATACCAAAGTACTTTCCCGGAAGAAATGGGGCCGATCCGCAGCGCACGCGATTATTTTGTCGAATTGGCGGCAGCGTATGACGCTTTTTTTGTCGCACACGGCTATAGTCCCGATGCATACGCGATGCTCGAGTCCGGTATGGTTGATCATATCAACGGTATCAAGTACGACGGCACTTTATTCCAGCGCTCGACCGACCGGTTTGCTCCGCATAATTCCTATATCACGTATGAAAATATTAAAATCGGAATGACAATGACAGACGCTTCACCCAATTACAGCGTTAAAGCACCGTATGCTTTCTTTAAAGGTGCTGGAAATGGTAAAATATCGGAACAGTCATCGACGCTTGAAGTGAGATATGGGCAGAATCCCAATTTCGTGAGCTCCTTTACGTACGATGAAACAGCTCAGCGCTACAAGCGGTCTTCGGGAGGGCTCCCGACGGTCGATAAAAAAACGCTGCAGCAGGCCGAAGTTGCAAATGTCCTGGTGTTCGAAACGGATCACGAGACGATTGACGCCGAAGGAAGGCAGTCGATCGACCTGGAAAGCGGAGGACAAGGGCTGCTTTTCCAAAGCGGCGGTGTCCGTGAAATAGAGTGGATGTCACAAGGCGGCATGCTCATCCCAACCGCTGACGGCGAGACGATTGAACTCGTTCCGGGGAAGACGTGGATCCACATCGTGCCGACAAATCCCGGAATGGGACAATCGGTCAGCTACACCCCTTGATAAAAGGAAAGAAATGAAAGGACGGTAAAGCTGAATGCAAGTAGATAAAATCCGAGGTCCACAAACAGATCAACTGATCGATGCGATATTGGCTTTGAAAGACCGGGAAGAAGCTTACCGCTTTTTCGATGATCTTGCCACAATCAGTGAAATCCAGTCATTATCCCAGCGTTTTGAAGTTGCACGCATGCTGCGGCTGAAAAAAACGTATGAAAAAATTAAAAACGAAACGGGCGCCAGCACCGCAACAATTTCACGCGTCCGCCGCTGTTTGAATTACGGCAATGATGGCTATGATGAAATGCTGGGGCGGTTGTATCCGGACGAAAAACCATTCCAGCTGCCGAAAGAATGAAACAGTTTGAATGCGAAAAACGGGGGCAGTCCACGAAGTCTATGATTAGGCTTAGTGGATGGCCTTTTTTTTGTTATAATGAATAGATGAAAACGAAATGAAGTCAGGTGAAGCGAAATGGATTATCAATCATGGCGGCATGTCTTCAAATTGGATCCGGCCAAAGCGATTTCCGATGGACATTTGGAACGAATTTGTGAATCCGGGACCGATGCCATCTTGATAGGCGGCAGCGATGCTGTCACACTCGAAAATGTACTCGATTTAATGGCGCGCGTCCGGCGTTTTTCCGTGCCGGCCGTGCTGGAAATTTCGACAGTCGAATCGGTGACGCCGGGCTTTGATTTTTATTTTATCCCGACGGTTTTGAACAGCCGGAATCCGAAATGGATCAAAGGGCTTCATCATGAAGCGATCCGCGAATACGGCGATTACATGGACTGGGAAGAGTTGGTTCCGGAAGGCTATTGCATCCTGAATCCCGATTGCAAAGCAGCCCGGCTGACGGATGCCGATACGGATTTGGATGCAGAAGATGTTGTGGCGTATGCACGACTTGCCGAGCATTTCTTCAAACTGCCGATTTTTTATATGGAATACAGCGGCATCTACGGCGACCCCGAATTAGTGAAAGAGGTCAAAGAATATATGGTTGATACTCGCCTGTTCTACGGCGGCGGCATCGATTCAACTGACAAAGCGAAAGAAATGGCGCAATATGCCGACACGATAGTGGTCGGCAATATCATATATACGGATATTGAAAAAGCGATTAGAACCGTCAAGGCGGTTGCGGAAACTATAGATCAATCGTTATAATAAGAACAAACGTTCGAGGTGGTGCACAATGGAATTAATAACGAAGAACCTACTTAAAGGAATGAACCCGGAACAGGAACGAGCGGTCAAAGCGACTGACGGCCCTTTGCTGATCATGGCCGGTGCCGGGTCTGGCAAAACGCGCGTGCTGACTCACCGGATCGCTTATTTGGTGCTCGAAAAACAGGTTTACCCGTCCCACATCCTGGCGATTACGTTTACAAATAAAGCGGCACGTGAAATGCGCAACCGGATTGACGGCCTCCTGGGCCACGGAACCGGCGAACGCATGTGGGTCTCCACCTTCCACTCGATGTGCGTGCGCATTTTGCGCCGGGATATCGACAAATTGGGCTTTTCAAAGAATTTTTCCATTCTTGATATGACAGACCAGTTATCGGTCATCAAAAACGTACTGAAACAGCAGAACCTCGACGCGAAAAAATACGAACCGCGGACGGTTTTAAACGCCATTTCTTCGGCAAAAAACGAGTGCATCACCGCGAAAGAATTTGCGGCAAACGCCAATCCCCACAATCCTTATGAAAAAACGATTGCTGAAGTATATGAAGGCTATGAAAAAAGGCTTCGGAAAAACCAGTCGCTCGATTTTGACGATCTCATCATGACGACGCTGAATTTATTCAACACGATGCCTGAAGTACTGGAGTACTACCAGAATAAATTCCAGTACATCCACGTCGATGAATATCAGGATACCAATAATGCGCAATACCAGCTGGTCCAGAAATTGGCGAGCAAATACAAGAACATTTGCGTCGTCGGAGATTCGGATCAGTCGATTTATCGCTGGCGCGGCGCCGACATCACGAATATCCTGTCATTCGAGAAAGATTACCCGAATGCGAAAGTCATCATGCTCGAACAGAATTACCGCTCCACGAAGCGCATTCTTCAAGCGGCGAACGATGTCATCAAGAAAAACACCAGCCGTTACCCGAAAGAACTGCATACCGATAATGCGGAAGGTCCGGCCATCACCTTGCATAAAGCGGGTGATGAACGCCAGGAAGCGCAATTTGTCGTGCAAACGATCCAAAAGCTGATGGCAGAGGAAAACTACAAAACGTCCGATTTTGCCATCCTTTACCGCACCAATGCCCAATCGCGGATCATGGAGGAAATGTTCGTCAAATCGAATATGCATTATACAATCGTCGGCGGGACGAAGTTCTACGACCGCAAAGAAATTAAAGATCTTCTCGCCTACCTGAAGCTGATTGCCAATAATGATGATGACCTGTCCTTGGCGCGCATCATCAATGAACCAAAGCGCGGCATCGGGGCGACTTCTTTTGAACGGATGGCTCTCTTTGCCATCGAACAGGACCGCACCATTATGGATGCGCTGCAGGAAGTCGACTTTATGGGCGTGTCACCGAAAATTGCCCAGACGGCGTTGGAGTTCCGCACCATGATCGCCGGTTTCACCGAAATGCAGGAATACTTGTCGGTCACCGAATTGGTGGAGGAAGTGCTGAAGAAATCGGGTTACCGCCAGATGCTGCAGAATGATAAGACCATCGAAGGCGAAAGCCGTCTTGAAAACTTGAATGAGTTCCTGACGGTGACACAAACGTTTGAAAAACAGAGTGACGATAAATCGCTGGTGGCTTTTTTGACGGATCTTGCGTTGATTTCCGATATCGATTCGCTCGATGACGAGGAAGAAACAGACGGACCGATCATCCTGATGACAATGCACGCAGCGAAAGGACTTGAGTTTCCGGTCGTTTTCATCATCGGACTGGAAGAAAATGTGTTTCCGCATTCGCGTTCCAATAACGATGAAGAGGAAATGGAAGAAGAACGGCGCCTGGCGTATGTCGGGATTACGCGAGCGGAAAAAAGGCTCTATTTGACCCATGCGACTTCCCGGACCCTATTCGGCAAGAGCAACTGGAATATGCCGTCCCGTTTTATCAATGAAATCTCTGAAGATTTGATTGAACAGACAGTTGCCCAGCATCGCGCCGGAGCGGCAACGGGCTATAAGCAAACACCGAAGCGCGCGGCGGTATCACGTCCCGCTTACCAGCAATCAGGCGGCGACAAGCTTGGCTGGAAGCCAGGCGATAAAGCGACGCATAAAAAATGGGGCACAGGCACAGTCGTTGGTGTCAAAGGGGACGGCGAACAGACAGAACTGGACATCGCATTCCCGAGCCCAGTCGGCATCAAACGGCTTTTGGCCAAATTCGCGCCGATCGAAAAAGTTTAACCGGGAGGTATAATATGGACCGTATCAAAGCGGAACAACGGGTAAGTGAATTGAACGAATTGCTCAGCGCCTATGGCCATGCCTATTATGTGCTGGATAATCCGAAGGTTCCTGACGCGGTTTACGATCAATTGCTCAACGAATTAATTGAATTGGAAACTTTATATCCGGATCTTGTGTTTCCGGATTCACCGACACAGCGGGTGGGTGGAGCACCGATCTCCAATTTTGAAAAAGTGAACCATGTCCGTCCGATGCTGAGTTTGTCGAATGCTTTCGGTGAAGACGATCTGCAGGAATTCGATAAACGGGTCAGGAACGGCGCAGGAGAAAAGGTTGAATACGTCTGCGAACTGAAGATAGACGGCCTCGCCGTGTCACTGATCTACGACAACGGCAAATTCGTCCGCGGTGCAACCCGCGGCGATGGCCGGGTCGGGGAAGACATTACCGTCAATCTGCGGACGATCCGCTCGATTCCTTTGAAATTGAAGGAACCGGTATCGCTTGAGGTGCGCGGTGAAGTTTTCATGCCCAAAGGATCTTTCCATAAATTGAATGAACAGCGCGGCGAAAAAGGGGAAGAAGTTTTCGCCAACCCCCGCAACGCGGCTGCCGGATCGCTTCGGCAGCTTGATCCCAAAATCGCGGCGAGCCGCAATTTGAATGTTTTCATTTACGGAATCGGTGGAGACGCTGAAAATTACGGTCTCGAGGATCATGACGGCTCGCTGAATTATTTAAGCAAACTTGGCTTCAAGACGAACGATGAACGGAAAGTTTGCCGCAGCGTCGACGAAGTGCTCGAATATATTGAAACATGGACAGAAAAACGCACAAAATTATCTTATGAAATCGATGGCATCGTCATCAAAGTCAATCGCTTTCTTCAGCAGCAGGAACTCGGATTTACGGCGAAAAGCCCGAAATGGGCCACGGCTTATAAATTCCCTGCCGAAGAAGTCATGACGAACCTTCGTGATATCGAACTCAGTGTCGGGCGCACCGGTGCTGTTACACCGACGGCGCTCCTTGATCCCGTATCGGTCGCCGGATCGACTGTTCAGCGGGCTTCCCTGCACAATGAAGATCTGATCAAAGAAAAAGACATCCGGATCGGCGATAAAGTCATCATCCGAAAAGCGGGCGATATCATACCGGAGGTGGTCCGTGTGCTGACTGAACTGCGGACCGGCGATGAAGAACCTTTCCATATGCCGAAAAATTGTCCGGCCTGTGATTCGGAACTGGTGCGGATCGAAGGCGAAGTGGTGCTCCGCTGCGTCAATCCGAAATGTCCGGCTCAAATCACAGAAGGCTTGATCCATTTTGTGTCACGCAATGCGATGAACATCGAGGGACTCGGTGAAAAAGTCATCGAACAGCTGTATCAGGAAGGGCTGATTGCGGATATTGCGGATATTTACAAACTGACCAAAGAGCAATTGCTGGAATTGGACCGGATGGGCGATAAATCAGCGTCCAATTTGATCGCGGCAATCGATGCATCACGCAGCAATTCAATGGAACGGCTGTTGTTTGGGCTGGGTATCCGCCACGTCGGCGAAAAAGCGGCCCGCATACTTTCCGAACATTTCGGTTCGATGGAAGGGCTGATGGCTGCGACGTTTGAAGAATTGATGGCCATCCATGAAATCGGCGATAAAATGGCAGACTCGATTGTCACCTATTTCGACAATGAAGAAGTGCGGGCTCTTGTGGAACGTTTGGCGAACGAAAACGTCAATCTTACTTATACCGGCAAACGGATCCAGGTGGAAGCGGGATCCAATGCATTTGCCGGAAAGAAAATCGTCCTGACCGGTAAATTGGGACAGCTGACCCGCTCTGAAGCGACTGAACGCATCGAGGCGATGGGCGGCAAAATGTCCGGCAGTGTCAGTAAGAAAACCGATCTGCTGATTGCCGGGGAAGAAGCGGGATCCAAATTGGACAAAGCGACAGATTTGAAAATTGAAATCTGGAATGAACAGCAATTGATCGAGGAATTGAACAAATGAGGAGATTATTGAACATGAAACGCATTTGGTGGATCCCTGCCAGCATTTTATTGCTTACAGCCTGTGTGCCGACGGAGACGAACGAAACGGAAGTCATCGGCACAGAAGAAGTGGAAACGGCAATTATTCCTAGCATGCAGTTGGATGAAGAATTTTACCGGACCCTTTTGCCTTATAAACAAAGCGCCACGCGAGGGAAGATCGTCAATCGGATGAACTCCCGCTACGATATTGAAGAAGCGGAAAAAGGTTTGTTGCGATTGTCCCAAAATCAGTTTTCACCTGATGATTATTTTTTTCAGGAAGGTCAGATCATAACGGATCAGGAAGTTACTGAATGGCTCCGTCGTTATGACGCAGAAGATAATCCAACAGGATTGAACGCGGAAGACAAGCGGGCTGCGCCGGCGGAAGATGCGGAAGAGGGCGATGAAATGCCGGATGCTCCTCCGCCTGAAATCCTGGCGCATATCATCGAACAGAATTATCTCGTGAAAACCAACGAAGATACGATCAGACTGGGCGGCGTGTCTGTCGGACTAGCGCTCAATTCAATCTATTACAGCAAAAACGCTGACGGTGTTTCAACCGAAGAAACGATCTCTCAGGAGCAGCTGGAGGCTGAAGGCAAGCGGATGGCGGATGAAATCGTTAATCGGTTGAGGCAAAAAGAAGATATGGCGGATATACCGATTACTGTCGGTTTGTTCAAGCAGAAAAGCCGCAGCACGATCACTGCCGGAACTTATTTCACTTACGGTGTAGCTCCGGGCGGTGACACGACAGTAGCCAATTGGAATGCAATCAGCGAGGAATTCGTCATTTTCCCGTCATCAAACCCGGAAGAGAAATACCGGGGAGTGGACACAGCTTTCAAGAACTTCAAGCAGGATGTTGAGGAATACTTCTCGAATTTCACGAGCGTTATCGGCACCGGGTTTTATCAAGGCGACTCGATCCGCAAATTGAAGATTGAAATTCCAATCCAGTTTTATGGCTCATCGGAAGTCATCGGATTTACCCAATATTTGACGGGGCTTGTCATGAAACATTTTCCTGAAAATATACAGGTGGAAGTGGACGTGCATTCGGTCAATGGAACGGAAGCGCTGATTTTGAGAAAAGCCAACGAGACCGAACCGATTGTCCATATTTATGAATAAGAAACAGCTGCCGCATTCATTCGGGTGGCAAAAGAGGCAGCCACGGCGGCTGTCTCTATTCTTTTAGAATAATAAATGATATGATATAGCGTATGTTTACTGATTTCGGAGGTGTAAGGAAATGGCGAAAATGACAAAAGAAGAAGTGATCGAAGTTGCGCATTTGGCGCGTCTGGCGATTACGGATGAAGAAGCGGTCCATTTTGCAGAACAACTGGAAGCCATCACGAATGCGATGGAACTTTTGAATGAACTGGATACAGAAAATGTGGAGCCGACTACGCATGTATTGCCGATGGTCAATGTTTTGCGTGAAGACAAAGCGGAACCAGGCTTGCCGCGTGAAACAGTTTTGAAAAATGTTAAAGAACATATAGCGGGACAAGTGAAAGTTCCGACGATTCTGGAATAGATGTGAGGAGGGAAACCATGAAATTCTACGACAAGACAGCTGCACAATTGCAGGAAATGATTCGCAATGATGAAACAACGATTTCCGAACTGACAAAAGAAACGTTCAACCGAATGGATGAGCTTGATCCGAAAGTCGATGCTTTTTTGGCATTGAATAAAGAACAGGCGACAGCGACAGCGGCTGAAATGGACAACACACCGAAAGAACAGCGCGGTCCGTTATTCGGATTACCGATTGGCGTTAAAGACAATATCATGACGGAAGGCTTGGTCACGACTGCATCAAGCCGTATTCTTGAGGGCTTTAACCCGATTTATAATGCCACGGTAGTAGAAAAATTGCGCACAGCAGGCATGGTCATTGTCGGCAAATTGAATATGGATGAGTTTGCAATGGGGTCATCCAATGAGAACTCGTATTATAAAAAGACAAGAAATCCGTGGAACCTCGATTATGTACCGGGTGGATCTTCAGGCGGCTCGACCGCTGCGGTTGCAGCAGGCGAAGTGCCGTTTACACTCGGTTCGGATACCGGCGGCTCGATCCGCCAGCCTGCAGCATTCTGTGGCGTCGTAGGAATGAAACCTACATACGGACGGGTGTCCCGTTTTGGCTTGATCGCTTTTGCTTCTTCATTGGACCAAATCGGACCGGTAACGCGCACTGTGAAAGACAACGCGTTGCTGCTTCAGGCGATTTCCGGCCATGATGAAAAAGATTCCACTTCAGCAGATGTTGAAGTACCTGATTTTGCGGCAGCGCTGACTGGCGACATCAAAGGGCTTCGCATTGGCGTACCGAAGGAATACTTTGCAGAAGGCGTCAGTGAATCCGTGAAAAAGGCGGTATACGATGCACTGGATGTATTGAAGGAAAAAGGTGCAATCTGGGAAGAAATTTCCTTGCCTCATTCCAAATATGCGCTTGCCACGTATTATCTACTGGCTTCCTCAGAAGCTTCTTCAAACCTTTCCCGTTTCGACGGCATCCGCTACGGCTATCGGACAGATAAAGCGAGCAACCTGCTCGACTTCTATATGAATACGCGTGCGGAAGGTTTTGGCGACGAAGTGAAGCGCCGTATCATGCTGGGCACGTATGCCCTAAGCTCAGGTTATTACGATGCGTATTATAAAAAAGCGCAAAAAGTGCGCACATTGATCAAGCAGGATTTTGATGATGCATTCCAGAATTACGATGTCATCGTTAGTCCGACAACGCCGACACCGGCATTTAAAATCGGTGAAATCATCGATGACCCGTTAACAATGTATGCCAACGATATCCTGACGATTCCCGTTAACCTTGCGGGGGTACCGGCGATTTCCGTGCCGTGTGGATTTGATGGCGGCATGCCGCTGGGCTTGCAGATCATCGGCAATTATTTCGACGAGGAAACGGTATATCGTGTAGCCGATGTATTTGAAAAGGCGACAGATTTCCATACAAAAACTCCTCAATTATGGGAGGGAGCAGCACAATGAACTTTGAAACGATTATCGGGCTCGAAGTGCACGTTGAACTGAAAACTGATTCCAAAATGTTTTCACCTTCGCCGGCACATTTCGGCGCAGAACCGAATACCAATACAAACGAAATCGACCTCGGCTATCCGGGGGTCCTGCCGGTCGTCAATAAACGCGCGGTGGACTGGGCAATGAAAGCGGCTCTCGCATTAAATTGTGAAATTACCCGCCACACCAAATTTGACCGCAAAAACTATTTCTATCCCGACAATCCGAAAGCGTACCAAATTTCTCAATTTGATCAGCCGATCGGTGAACATGGCTGGATCGAAATTGAAGTGAACGGTGAGAAAAAACGCATCGGCATCACGCGTCTTCACATGGAAGAAGACGCAGGGAAACTGACGCATACGGATAATGGCCATTCACTGGTGGATTTCAATCGCCAGGGTACACCATTGATCGAAATCGTTTCGGAACCGGATATGCGCACTGCTGACGAAGCTTATGCTTTCCTGGAGAAAATCAAGGCGATTATCCAGTACACGGGCGTTTCTGATGTCCGTATGGAAGAAGGATCGCTGCGCTGCGATGCGAACATTTCATTGCGTCCATGGGGCCAGGAGCAATTCGGCACGAAAACGGAATTGAAAAACCTGAACTCGTTCAACTACGTACGAAAAGGGATTGAACATGAACAGATCCGTCAGGAACAAGTTCTCCTGTCGGGTGGCATAATTCCACAGGAAACGCGCCGTTATGATGAAACGACTGCCAAAACCGTTCTGATGCGCATCAAAGAAGGATCCGATGATTACCGTTATTTCCCGGAACCGGATCTTGTCGACATCGTCATTGACGATGCCTGGATTGAACGTGTCCGTGCGGAAATTCCGGAATTGCCGGATGCGCGCAAAGCCCGTTATGTGTCCGAACTCGGCATGTCTCCATACGACGCGATGGTGCTGACGCTGGCCAAACCGATTTCTGACTTTTTCGAAGCGACGGTTGCTGAAGGGGCTGATGCAAAACTGGTCTCCAACTGGCTGATGGGTGAAGTTTCCGCCTATTTGAATGCTGAACAGAAAGAATTGGCAGATACGGCGTTAACGCCAGCAGGACTGGCCGGCATGATCAAATTGATCGGTGACGGCACCATTTCTTCAAAAATCGCCAAAAAAGTGTTCCGTGAATTGATTGAAAAAGGCGGCAACGCCAATGAAATCGTCAAAGCAAAAGGACTTGTCCAAATCTCGGATGAAGGCGTTTTGCGTGAATATGTCACGACTACACTCGATGCCAACCCGCAATCGATCGAAGACTTCAAAAACGGCAAAGACCGCGCAATCGGTTTCCTTGTCGGGCAGATCATGAAAGCCACCAAAGGGCAGGCAAACCCGCCGCTCTTAAATAAAATCCTATTGGAAGAAATAGGTAATAGGTAAAAGGAAGGATGGTCCACAACTGGACCATCCTTTTTGTGTCCAGACTCCAACGCCTCGAGTCGCTTCGGTCATGTGTCTGCATCGCTTCGCCAGCTTCGACACATGAAAAAAAGTTGCCGGCAATGACAAAAAGCACCATTACTTTCAAGCCCTCCAGCGCATGTCGGAGCTGAACGGCCGTTTTCGCTTTCCTTATTTAGAGCAATAAGATTTGAAGCTTTTGGGGAAGACAAGTAAACTGAATTTAAAGGAGTTGTGATATTATGACAATAGAGCAGAATTATTTTGAAAACGCGATAACTCTTGAAAAATATATGTCTCAAATGGAATCCAACCAAGAGAAATCCTATTCAATTTACGAAAAGTTCAAGCTGCCGGAAGACAAAGAATTCTTTGCGCTTTTGAAAGAGAAGAACCCCCACATTTTGGTCATTACAGAAGACTGGTGTGGAGATGCCATGATGAACAATGCAATTTTGCGTAAAATTGCAGATGCGGCGGACCTGGAAGTTCGTTGTGTCTACCGGGATGAAAACCTTGAATTGATGGAACGGTATCTGACAAACGACGGCCGGTCCATTCCGAAATACATCTTTTTATCGCCGGACGGGGAAGTGCTGGCTGATTGGGGTCCGAGATCCGCTATGGTCCAGAAATTTGTGGACGGACTGAAAGCAAAGCTGCCCGATAAAGAAGATCCGCAATACGATCTGCATTTTAAGACCATCCTCGGTGAAATTACGGATGGTTTTGTTTATAAAGGTGAGTTTTGGAACAGTGTTTATGATGAGTTAAAAGCAGTGTTGACAAAATCACTTTCAAAATGAAGAATTTCTTATACACGGAACTTTTATCTTCTATATAGTGTCTTATTTTCTAGAGTAAGTGGAGAAAGGCTGAAATCCTATGAAACGAGCACGAATTATTTATAACCCCACGTCCGGCAGGGAATTATTCCGCAAGCATTTGCCGGAAGTGCTGGAAAAAATGGAAATAGCCGGTTACGAAACGTCGTGCCATGCCACAACCTGCGAAGGTGATGCAACCGCCGCTGCCATCACAGCGGTCGAAAGAGATTTCGACCTGATTGTAGCAGTCGGAGGAGACGGGACATTGAACGAAGTGGTCTCCGGCGTTTCAACATTTGAGAAGCGGCCGAAAATCGGTTTGATTCCCATGGGCACGACGAATGATTTTGCACGGGCGGTACATATTCCCCGCGACATCAATAAAGCCGTAGACATCATCCTGCAAGGGGAATCGATTCCGGTGGATGTGGGGATGATGAACGACCGCTATTTCATCAATATTGCCGGTGGCGGCAGAATGACGGAGCTGACTTATGAAGTTCCAAGCAAGTTGAAAACGGTTCTTGGCCAGATGGCTTATTATTTGAAAGGCATCGAAATGCTGCCGTCGATCCGTTCGTCGAATGTCCGCATTGAATACGATGGAGAAGTGTTTGATGATAAAGCAATGATGTTCCTGATTGGATTGACCAATTCGGTTGGTGGCTTTGAAAAACTGGCGCCGGATGCCAGCATCAATGATGGGAAATTTACGTTGCTGATTTTGAAAGAAGTGAATATGGCTGAGTTTATCCGTTTGGCTTCACTGGCACTTCGGGGAGAGCATCTGTCAAACCCTCATGTTATTTATGCCAAAGCCAGCAGAATTTCAGTCACATCGAAGGAACGGGTCATGTTGAATCTTGACGGTGAATTCGGTGGCGTTTTACCGGCGGTTTTCCAAAACCTTGAAAAACATATTGAAGTAATGGTTCCAATACAATCTTTGCATAATAAAGACATTAATTAGCAGTCAAAGGATCGGCATGATTCACGTCAATCGATTCCTGACTAAACAATAAAAAGAAGCCTGGCAGTGTGTTACCTGCCAGGCTTCTTTTGGTGTGCCCGTATCATTACAATAATTCAATCGCTGTGTCTTGCTCCATCGCGAGTTTCGGCAAATCTTCGACCGGTTCCCATCGGAACAACAGTGTCATGCCGTTGTCGCGGCCATCACTTTTGATGGTATGCTCCCACTCATCGACTTTTTCACCGGTGTATTCGAAATGAAACATATTGCGTTCATACACTTTATCCCGATGTTCAGGATAATAATTATACTTGTGGATTTTTCCTGCAAAATCCAATACGTCACGAGAAAGACCTGTTTCTTCCTGGACTTCCCGATAAAGTGCATCAATGAGCATTTCACCTTCAGCGATCGAACCGCCAGGAACCTGGACACCGACTTCAGGTTCGCCTTGATACTCGAAAACCAGTAATTCGCGGTTGTCTTCAGGGCCTCTTGTAATGTAGGCAAAAACTTTTCTGCTTGTCTCCATTTAAATCACCCTTTATTTATGTTCTCTATAGAATACTAAAAATTCAGCTAAATATCAAGGGGTATTTAACTTTTATTGTCACAGCTTATTCATAGTTTGCGGAAAAACTGGACCTATAAAATCCCTCGCAGAGGATTCACGGAGCCCGCTTAGGGTACAATAATTGTATGTTGATTACGGAGAAATATATTCCTCAGGAGGGACCGGGAAATGGGATTTGAAGATACAGCGTTATTAAGCCGCATCCTGACAATGATGACTCTTTCATTTCATATTTTATACGCTACAATTGGAGTCGGCATTCCACTGATGATTTTGATCGCTCAGTGGGTCGGGATTAAAAAGAATGATGAGCATTATATTTTGCTCGCCCGCAGGTGGGCGAGAGGATTTGTTATTACGGTAGCCGTCGGGGTCGTGACCGGGACAGCGATTGGCCTGCAATTGTCGCTGCTGTGGCCGAATTTTATGCAATTGGCGGGCAATGTAATCGCCTTGCCGTTGTTCATGGAAGTTTTCGCATTTTTCTTTGAAGCCATTTTCCTCGGCATTTATCTTTATACATGGGATCGTTTCGAAGACCAGCGCAAGCATTTGTTGCTGCTGATTCCTGTCGCGTTGGGGGCAGCCGCTTCTTCTGTCTTCATTACCATAGTCAACGCCTTCATGAACGCACCGCAAGGCTTTGATATCTTAAACGGTGAACTCGTCAACATCAGCCCGCTGCTCGCAATGTTCAGTCCGGCGGTGCCGACGAAAGTCGCTCACGTTATGGCGACGGCTTTCATGACCAGCGCATTTGTTCTGGCATCGATTGCCGCGCTGCGCCTGGTGCAGGGATCCAATCATATCTACCATAAAAAAGCGTTGCTGCTGACGATGAAAATCGGCTTTGTGTTCGCGGTGGCCACTGCGATCATCGGCGATTTCTCGGGTAAATACCTTGCAGAATACCAGCCGGAGAAGCTGGCAGCAGCTGAATGGCATTTTGAAACAGGTGGAGACGCAGAATTGGTGCTCTTCGGTGTGCTTGACGGCGAGGAACCAAAATATGCCATCAAGATTCCTTACGCATTGAGTATACTGGCACATGGCGATCCGACAGCTGAGGTTACCGGGTTGAATGAATTCCCGGAAGATGAAAGGCCGCCGCTGTGGATCCATTACCTGTTCGATACGATGGTGACCATCGGCATGTGGCTGGCATTCTTCTCCTTCGTTTTCCTTATCGGAACCTGGCGCAACTGGTCGATCATTACGAAGAAATGGTTCCGCTGGCTGACAGTAGCAGGAGGGCCGCTCGCATTGATCGCCATCGAAGCCGGCTGGTGGTTTACGGAAGTGGGCCGACAGCCATGGATTATGGTTGGCCATATGCGAACCAGTGAAGCTGCCACGACAAGCGGGCAGGTCGATCTGATGATCATCCTTTTCGCAGGCCTGTATTTCATATTGGGAATCGGAACGATTGTCGTTCTGTCCCGGATGTATAAACGCAATCCGGTGGAAAAAGAATTGGTTGATCGCGAAAATGCTAAAAAGGGCGGTGATCCGGAATGACATTAGAAATCATTGGCGTTTCGGTTCTCTGGCTGTTTCTGTTTCTATACGTCATTGTGGCATCCATCGATTTCGGGGCCGGCTTTTTCAATGCCTATAGCGCGTTCACCAACAAGCAGCATATCCTGACGGGCATCATTCAGCGGTATCTGTCGCCGGTATGGGAAGTAACGAACGTGTTTTTCGTTTTCTTCTTTGTGGGGATCATCGGATTTTTCCCGCAGACCGCATTTTATTACGGCACCACCCTGTTGATTCCGGCGAGTATAGCGCTTGTGTTGCTGGCGATACGCGGTTCCTATTACGCCTTCGCCACGTACGGTGCAAAAATTGATCACCGCGGCTATATTTATATGTATGGTTTGTCGGGGCTTCTATTGCCGGCGTCATTATCTCCGGTGCTGGCAATTTCGGAAGGCGGATTCATCAAAATGGACGGCAGCCAGCCATACCTAGATTATTGGGCGCTTTTCACCAGCCCATTGATGTGGAGCATCGTTGTCCTCAGTCTCACGGCTGTGCTTTATATATCGGCCGTATTTCTGACGTGGTACGCCAATAAAGCCGGGGATGCCAAAGCGACGGATTTGATGCGGAAATATGCTCTGGTGTGGGCAGGACCGGCAATTGTGACCGCAACGGGTATCATTTATGAGCTCCGTGCCCATAACCCGGAACATTTCAGCCGCATCCTTGACCTGTGGTGGGCTTTCGCCATTTCGTTCCTGCTGTTCGCGGGTACAGTCTATCTGATCTGGAAAAGAAAAAATTATGGTTTGGCGTTCATCCTGCTGGTCGGCCAATTCTTTACGGCTTTCTTCGCGTATGGCGTTTCCCATTATCCTTATCTTCTGTATCCATATTTGACGATCTACGACAGCTTTACCAATGAAGCAATGGCGATTGCATTGATCATCGCCTTTATCGCGGGGCTCGGTTTATTGTTGCCATCCTTGTATCTCCTGTTCCGTCTGTTCTTGTTTGATAAAGATTACGTCAAAGGCAAATCGGATTATCATGCGTAAAAGGAGGCACTTTCCATGCAGGATTTCTTAATATTTTATGCACCGTTTCTCGTATTGATCGCAGCATTGATCTTCGGTTTCTGGTTCGCGTTGAAAGACGGAGCAGTATCGAAGGATCGTGACTGACTGACGTGCCCAGGCTTTGCCTGGGCACGTTTTTTCATGTAGAATAAACGAATGTGAAATGGAGTGAACGAATTGAAACCTGTAACGAAAAATGAACGGCTGTTGGTCCACGTGGAAGATTTAACCCACGACGGAGCCGGCGTTGCCAAAGTAGAAGGCTATCCTTTATTTATCCACGGCGCATTGCCGGGGGAAGACGTCCATGTCCACGTAATGAAAACTTTAAAATCCTACGGCTTTGCAAAATTGCTTCAAATCGAAAATGCCTCACCGTTCCGGGTGGAAGCGCCTTGTCCGGTATTTGATACATGCGGCGGCTGCCAGATTCAGCATCTTTCCTATGAAGGCCAGATGACATTCAAACGCAAACTCGTCCGCGATGCCATCACCCGCATCGGAAAATTGCCGGATGTTCCGGTCCACGCCGTCAAAGGGATGGAAGATCCGTGGCGTTACCGCAATAAATCGCAGATTCCTTTCGGTATGGAAGATGGCCGTGTGGTTGCCGGGTTTTACCAGCCGCGTTCCCACCGCATTGCGGATACGGACATCTGCCTGATCCAAACGCCGGAAGCTGATACTTTAATGGCTGGCATCAAACAGAAGCTGATGGAATTCGGCATCGAGCCGTATGAAGAAGAGACGCATCGCGGGCAGCTGCGCCACGTCGTCGTTCGCAAAGCGCGTGCCACCGGCGAGGTCATGGTGGTCTTGATTACCAAAAAGAAAAAATTTCCGCAGGCGGCGCAAGCTGTTGAACTGATCCGGCAGCTTGTGCCCGATACTGTGTCAGTCGTCCAGAACGTCAATCCTGAAAAAACGAATGTCATTTTCGGGGATGAAACAATTACTATTTGGGGCAAAGACGTTATTGAAGACAAGATCGGCGACGTCCGTTTTGAAATTTCCGCCCGCTCGTTCTATCAGATCAATCCGGAGCAGACCGAAGTGCTTTACGGACAGGCGCTCGAATATGCCAACCTGACCGGCAATGAAACCGTCATCGACGCCTATTGTGGCATCGGCACAATTTCGTTGTTCCTGGCCAAACGCGCCAAATTCGTCATGGGTGTCGAAATCGTGGCGCCGGCAATTGAAGACGCCAAACGCAATGCCGAGCTCAACGGCCTCAGCAACACACTCTTTGAGGCGGGACCTGCCGAACAGGTGATTCCGCGCTGGTATAAAGAAGGCAAACGGGCCGATGTGCTTGTCGTCGATCCGCCGCGCAAAGGCTGCGATGAGCAATTGCTTCAAACCATTCTGAAACAGCGGCCGGAACGCGTTGTCTATGTTTCCTGCAACCCGGCGACGCTTGCCAGAGATCTTCGCATTCTTGAAGACGGCGGCTACCGCACCCAGGAAGTTCAGCCGGTGGACATGTTCCCGCAATCCACCCACTGCGAAGCGGTCGCATGGCTGCAGCTTGAGAAATAACAGAATATAATATTGAAACCGGTCGCGAAATAGGTCCGGTTTTTCTTTTGTTTTATTTCGATGGAATGTGTTTCGTGCAGGGTCCCGGAGGGGTAAAGACAAGAGAATACCTCACAAGGAGAGAACAAACAGCATGGACCAGATACCCCAATCGAAATTTGAAAATAAACGCTCGATGGTCATCGAGGAATTGGTGGCGCAGAACGTCTTTAAAATTAATGGACGGCAATTATATGAGTTGAGCTTATATGAATTAATGAAGGAATATACCCAGAAAAGCCTTAGCTCGTAAGCTACGGCTTTTTCTTTCTTTTCATATAAGATTAAAGTGGATGAAGGAGGAAAGTCTATGCATCATAAGAAGCTGGAAGATTACCGGAGTGAAAAACTGGATGAAATGACCCTTTCCGAAATGCAGAAGGAAATGAAGGCGGGCAATATCAATTCAGAAGAATTGGTGTTGATGTATAAGGAGAATATTTCACTGCGTGATAAAAACATCAATGCGCTGTTGGAAATTAACCCGGATGCCCTCCAGGTTGCCCAATCACTGGATTTTGAGCAGCAGCGCAAAGGCTTCAAAAGTCCGTTGCATGGCATTCCCATCGTGGTGAAAGATAATATGGAAACGGGCGATAAAATGCATACCAGTGCCGGTTCCCTGGCACTCGAAAATCATTACGCCCTGAACGATGCATTTTTGATCGAAAAACTGCGCAAAGCAGGTGCCGTCATTTTAGGCAAAACCAATATGACGGAATGGGCAAATTTCATGTCCGATAAAATGACGAATGGCTTCAGTTCGCGCGGGGGGCAGGTGAATAATCCCTATGGCGCTTTCGATGTCGGAGGCTCAAGTTCGGGTGCGGCAGCAGCAGTAGCGGCCAATCTCGCGGCGGCGTCAGTCGGTACGGAAACATCGGGCTCGATTATCAATCCCGCTGCCCAAAATAGCGTTGTGGGCATAAAGCCGACCATTGGCATGATCAGCAGGAGAGGCATCATTCCGTTGTCGCATACCCAGGATACTGCAGGAACGATGGCCCGCACAGTTGAAGATGCCGTCAAAGTCTTTTCCGCACTGATTGGATATGACCCGGAAGATCCGATTACCCGATTTTCCGTAGATTTCGAAGGATATGACTGGAGCGTCCACCTGAAGGAAGACGGATTAAAGAATGTGAAGCTCGCGGTAACGCCTGAATTGTTCAAAGAAATTTCAGATGAGCAGATGGAGATGTTTGAGCAGGCGAAAGCCAGGCTAAAAGAATGCGGCGCTGAAATTATCGAAGACGTGGATCTTGGGTCCAATCAGGAAGATCTTGGATTTGCCGTATTGCTGCACGAATTCAAAGCGGATTTGAATGCCTATTTGGCGAAAACCGACCCGATGAACCCGATACGGTCATTGGATGATGTCATCGCTTTTAATAATGAAAACTCCGATAAAATGCTGGGATTTGGCCAGAATCTTTTGGAGCAGGCCAATCTGCTGACGGGAAGGCTCACCGAAAGAGAGTATGTGGAAGCGCTTGAACGCAATCGCTTCCTGGCAGCAGAGCAGGGAATCGACGCCACGCTAAAAGAAATTGGAGCTGATGCCATCATCCTGCCGCAGGATTTCGGCTGCAATGTCGGCGCCGCTGCAGGCTTTCCGGCGATTACCGTGCCATTCGGCTATACGGAAACGCGTGAGCCCTTCGGCATCACGTTCAACGGACTGGCTTTCAGCGAACCGAAGCTTATCGAATATGCCTATGCGTTTGAACAAGCGGTAAAAGGCAGAAGAAAACCATAAAAAAAGGTGATCCGAAAAAAACCGGGTCACCTTTTTTCTATTCATTTAAAACTTCGCAAGTTTCTTCCATACCTGTTCCAACAAGATCATCAATTCGGATTCATGACCTGGAATCGTGGATAGCGTTCCCAATACACTTTCGAGCAATGCTTTCCGTGGGGATCCGCTTTTCAATTCGCCGGCAAGAAATTCAACGAGTTGTTTGGAAGCTGAATCCTCAAGCGTATTGCGGCTATAGCTTTCCAGCTGCTGAGCCAGTTCTGCAACAGACAGGTTTGCTGCGGATTTTTCGGTATAGACCGTTGGGGCAAGTATAAAGCGTTCACCGGAGTCAATTTGAGCCCGCAACGAGACCTCGAGCCGGTTGACGGCGAATGTGGCCAATGCTTTGGGCGGAAGATCTTCATCGGTAGTCAATAGCCAGACATTCACCAGCTGCTGGATTGTACCGTGCATCGCTGCAGCATTATCCAATGCGTAAGGCGCGGCTGTTTGTCCGAAAAGGTCGATGATGCGTGAAGACATCCAATCGAGTTCTTTTTTATAGGAGGTTTTAGCGAAATTTTTCAGTTCTTTATCCTGGGAATAAAAAATACTTTCGTACAGCGCGAACAGGTTTTTCTCCCGATTTATCTGTATTCGGACAGCCAGCTGGTCGGCAAACACTTCTTTATCATCCACCCGTTTTCCGGCGGCACATTCCATTCGTTTTTGGCGGATTTCAGCACCCACGGATTCCATGATGGCGATAAGGCATTCCGTTTTGGAGGTGAAATAATTATAGAAGGTGCCCTTGGAAATTCCCGCTTCATCGAGAATTTCCTGGATCGAAGTGGCGGAATAGCCTTTATCGATGAAAAGGGCGTACGCCGCGTCTATGATATTTTGTTTTTTTCGATTCATTTATACTCACCTTTATCGTCGTATTCTATAAACAGAATACCTGTAAATCAGATTTTAATCAATGAAATTATACCTGCAGTATATTTTTGTTGATAATAATATACTGCAGGTATAGAATAAGGAAATGGAGATTTAAACGGGTAAATTCAACATGAAGTATACGGAGGAACAACAGAATGACAGAACAGAAAAAACCGCCTTATGGCATAATCGCAATTCTTTTTACAGGGGCATTTGTGGCGATATTCACTCAAACATTATTGAACATCGCTTTGCCTGAAATCATGGCAGACTTTGGGATCAAAGCGGCTACCGCGCAGTGGCTGGTCACCGGCTATATGCTCGTGAACGGGATCCTGATCCCGGCGAGTGCCTATTTCATCCAGCGTTTTTCAAATCGCTCGGTATTTATTGCAGCAATGTCGTTATTTTCTCTCGGCACCCTGATTGCCGGGCTCGCCCCGACATTTGAAGTTCTTTTTGCCGGACGTCTGCTGCAGGCTTCCGGTTCAGCATTAATGATGCCGCTCTTGATGAATGTTATGCTGGCGGCATTTCCAGTCGAAAAACGAGGCACAGCGATGGGCTATTTCGGCCTTGTGATGATTGTGGCACCGGCAATCGGTCCCACTTTATCCGGCTTCATCGTTCAAAACTACGATTGGCGCGTCCTATTTTTTATTGTGCTGCCCGTTGCATTGACTTCCTTGGTGCTGGGTATTTTCAAATTAAAGAATTTAACATTCCAGAATCGTGAAATTTCATTGGACAAGATTTCGCTTGTGCTATCGAGTCTTGGATTTGGCGGAATACTCTACGGTTTCAGTTCGGCAGGCACTCTCGGCTGGTCAAATCCGGTTGTCTACATTACTATCATCGTCGGATTGGTTTCGCTGATTCTGTTCATCCTGCGCCAATTGAAACTGGATGAACCTTTGCTCCAAGTGCGGATCTATAAATATCCCATGTTCGCGTTATCTTCGGTCATTTCCATCGCCTTGTCGATGTCATTGTTTTCCGCAATGATCCTGATGCCGATTTATGTCCAGACCATCAAAGGGATTTCCCCTATCGATTCGGGTCTCTTAATGCTTCCGGGTGCCTTGCTCATGGGGGCGATGTCTCCCATCACGGGCCGTCTGTTTGATAAATGGGGCGCCAAAGTGTTGGCGATTCCGGGATTGTCGCTGGTCGTCATCACAACTTATCTGTTCAGCCAATTATCAATGGAGACCAGCTACTGGGAAATCATGCTGATCTACTCGATCCGGATGCTTGGCATATCCCTGGTGATGATGCCGGTTATGACAAACGGTTTAAATACCTTGCCGATAAAAGAATATCCGCATGGTACTGCCATCAACAATACATTGCAGCAGGTGGCAGGTGCCATTGGGTCAGCGTTCCTGATCACATTGATGAACATGCGAACGGATTCGGTGGCTGTACAATTGCTGGCCAGTGGAACAGCTCCGGAAGATATAGTGAACATGTCGATGCTTGAAGGGATTAACTTCTCATTTTTCATTTCGACGTTCATCGCATTGGCTGCGCTCATTTTAGCTTTGTTTATCAAAAAGCCGCAGCGCCCGGTGACGGAAGAGGAAAAAGAACAGGTCTATACCCGAAAAGAAGCAACAGAATCCTGATCGATTGGCCGTTCCGGTTTCGGAGCGGCTTTTCATTATTTTAAGAGACGGGCAGTTGGGGGCAATGCATCAAAAAAAGGCGTCAGTACGCCAAATATGGTACACTGAAAGCATTGAAAAGAAGGTGGAATTGAAATGACATTTATAGATGAATTAAGTCCAGTATGGCAAGAAAAATGGAAACAAACCGGTTTTGAATCAATCATGCCGATCCAGGAACAAATGATTCCGGAAATGATGGCGGGCAAAGATATCCTGGCCCAATCACCGACAGGTTCCGGTAAGACATTGGCTTATGTGCTGCCGATTTTAGAGCGCGTAGATCCGGAAAAAATGTCTACACAGGCGATGATTATTGCGCCGTCGCAGGAATTGTCGATGCAGATCGTCAATGTGCTGCGCGAATGGACAGAAGGCACGGCTATTACAGTGACCCAATTGATCGGCGGAGCAAATATGCAGCGACAATTGGAGAAGTTGAAGAAGAAGCCGACAATTGTCGTCGGGACGCCGGGCCGTTTAAATGAACTGGTGAAAAGTAAAAAATTGAAAATGCATGAAATCCGGATATTGGTCCTGGATGAAGGCGATCAATTGATGGCGCGGGAACACCGCAATGTGATGAAAGCACTCATCGAAAAAACCCAAAATGAGCGTCAAGTGGTGCTGGTATCAGCGACAATTACAGAAGAAGTGAAATTGGTGGCCGACCGCCTTATGCAGCAGCCAACGCGACTCCATGTCACGGCGGAAGAAATGCCAATGCAAGGAAAAGTAACGCATTCTTTCATCAAAGTGGACGAGCGCGACAAGACAGATATGCTTCGCCGCATTTCCCATATTGAAGGGGTAAAAGCGCTGGCTTTCGTCAACAACCTCGATCAATTGCTGATGAAAGAAAATAAATTGAAATTCCGTGACACCAAAATCGTCACGCTGCATTCTGAAATGAGAAAAGATGAGCGCAAGAAAGCGTTGGACTCATTCCGCAACGGGGAAGTTTCAATCCTGATTGCAACCGAAGTCGCTGCGCGTGGATTGGATATCGATTCGGTTTCACACGTCATCCATGTGGATGTTCCGAAGACGATCGATCAATATCTTCATCGTTCAGGACGGACAGGAAGAGCTGGCGCAGACGGAGAAGTATTGACACTCCTTGCCTATCAGGATGAAAGACATTACAAGAAATTCACGAAAGATCTGCCGTCAAAACCGGTGCAGAAGATCATGCACAGCGGGGAATTGGTGGAAGGTTCAAGCAAAACATTGACCGCAAAGGGGAAAAAGGGATGAATTTCCAGCAAAAAATGGAGCAATATGCGGAGCTGACCGTCTATGTTGGATTGAACGTCCAAAAGAATCAGCACGTACTGATCAATACAACTACCGATACGATTGAATTTACTCGCCTGGTTGTCAAAAAGGCCTATGAAGCCGGTGCGAAAAACGTTCACGTGAATTATTCGGATCCTGTCCAAACGCGCACACATTACGAGTTGGCGCCGGACGAAGCGTTTACAGAATATCCCAAGTGGTCAGTTGTCCAGCGTGATGAAGTCATCGAAAAAGGTGGTTCATTCCTTTGGATAGATGCAGAAGATCCTGATTTATTGACCGGAATTCCGGCCAAGCGTTTGTCGAATTCTCAAAAAGCTGCAGGCAAGGCATTGGAGAGATACCGCCAGGCAGTGGGCTCTGATAAAGTGGCCTGGTCGATTGTAGCGATTCCTTCACAGAAATGGGCTGCCAAAGTATATCCGGAGCTCGAGCCGGAGCAACAAATTGAAGCTCTGTGGGAAGCTATCTTTACTACCGTGCGCATTGGCCGGGGAGATGCTGTTTCTTTATGGAAAGAACATATTGATTTTCTCGAAAAACGAGCGTCAAAATTGAATGACCATCGTTTTGCGAAACTACATTACACAGCTCCGGGGACGGATTTGACGATTGCCTTGCCGGATAAGCATGTCTGGATGTCGGGGGCGTCGAAAACGCCGCAGGGCAATCCGTTCATCGCCAACATGCCGACGGAAGAAGTCTATACCGTTCCGTTGAAAAACGGAGTTGATGGCTTTGTCCGCAATACGAAGCCCTTGGTTTATCAGGGCAATATCATAGACGGATTTACTTTAACTTTCGAAGACGGAAAAATTGTCAAAGCCCAAGCCGAAAAGGGCGAAGAGTTATTGACTGAAATGATCTCATCGGACGATGGTGCCGCTTATCTGGGTGAAGTGGCTTTGGTGCCGCATCAATCGCCGATATCAGATTCAGGTCTGTTATTCTTCAATACATTATTTGATGAAAATGCATCCAACCATCTCGCCATTGGTGATTCCTATCCTACCTGCTACGAAGGCGCCCGTGATCTGGAACGCGAGCAATTGGCGGAAATTGGATTAAACACCTCCATAGTTCACGAAGACTTTATGATCGGCAGCGCCGAAATGGAGATTGATGGCATCAAGGCGGATGGTTCGAAGATTCCGGTTTTCCGCAAAGGAAACTGGGCATTCTAAGAGGTGAAGAAGATGAGAAAAGCAGTGGCAATGATGCTGGCTCCATTGCTGGCATTAAGTTTAATGACTACGGCAGCAGCTGAAGTGAAAATTCCAGCTGTTTATATTGCGCTGGGCGATTCGCTGGCTGCGGGGCAGACCCCCGAAAGCCAGATTGATACGGGCTACGCCGATTTAATTGCCCAGGAATTGGGCCGGAATCAGCCGGTCGCGTTATTTTCAAAAGATCTCGCTTTTCCAGGATTTACAACGGAAGACGTTCTGGAGCGGGTGACAGAAGAAGAGGCGCAGGACGTTCTCGCTTCGGCGAATATTATTACACTGTCAGCTGGAGCCAACGATCTGCTCCGCTTGGTGCAGGTCAATCCCGCTGACGGCTCGCTGCAGTTTCAGCAGATCCAATCGGATTTTGCACTGAATAGAGCGAGGCAGAACATTGAAGAGATTTTGAAGCAATTGACGGATGCCGCACCCGACGCGGATATTTATGTAATGGGTTATTACTTTGCTTATCCGCATGCCCGGGAATCGCAAAAAGAAGGCATTGCCCAGCAATTGGCAACGCTCAATGAAATCCTGAGGAATGAAGCTGAAGCGGCCGGGGTGATATTCGTATCGGTTGATGAAGCCTTCGGGAAAAATGCGACATCAAAAGTTCCCAATCCCGACGATGTTCACCCAAATATTGAAGGCTACCAAGCGATGGCCAATCAATTCCTGGAACAATATCGCAGCGGTTGGAGCATCGCGGACGGAGAGGTTCCTGAGCCGAATCCTATCAGTTTCGAGGATATTATGGCGCAGCAGGACGAGTCGGCTGACAACAGTTCTGAGCAAATTGATGAGGCCGAAGAACCGGATGCTGCAGATGTGGAAGATGAGTCATCTGCCCGTCTATTGCCGGATATCCAGTCAGGTTATTTGGCCTTGCGCACTGTTTTGCCGATCATTTAACCCAAAAATCCCCCTTCCAAATTATCGGAAGGGGGATTTTCTCTATTAACGCTTTGATTGGTTATTTTTATATTGGTTAGTATTAGTCTGCGCATTGTCTTTAGCTTTCTTTTTATTCATAAACTTTCGGATAATTGGATATGCTAAAGGACCATATCTAAGTGCTGTTCGCAACAATCTCCCAACTGCCATTCAAATCGCTCCATTCGTTTTTAAAGATACTATATAAATCCCCGTTTTACGGATGATTTAAACATTGAGCTTACGCCATCGCGTGGGTCAACAGGATATCCTTGTATTCATGGACACTCGAAATTTCAACATATTCGGCATTGCCGTGCCAGTCATCGCCAGTTGGCCCGAATTCGATAGCACCTTCGCCGCCGTTCACCGCCGCATAATAGCGGGTATCGGCAGCACCGTGCTGGCCAAATAGGATGGCGTCATTTCCGGTGGTGCTTTGTATGCTCTTCTCAAGCGTTTTGATGTACGGATTTTCATCGGTCGTAGTCAACGCAGGAGTGGTGGAGGAGCTGGATTTATAATCAAAATCGATGCCCAGCGTCTCTCCGAGATCCACCATCTGCTTTGTGATCTCTTTCGGATCCTGTCCGGGCATAAAGCGGATGTCGTAGGACATTTCACAGATTTCCGGAACCATATTATAGCGCTTGCCAGCATTGATGATGGCAAGGTTTACCGAAGGCTGGTCATAATACTGGGTCGATTCTTTCCGGAACGGAAGCTCGGACATGGCCATATGATATTTCATCGCCTGTTCGATGGCGTTAATCCCTTCCCACGGTCTGCTGCCGTGAGCCGGTTTCCCTTTGAAAACCATGTCCATGTGTAGGATGCCTTTGGATTGGAGCCCGACTTTCAAGCCTGTCGGTTCACCGCAGATGACGAAGTTTCCGCTGTACCCTTGTGAGACGAGCCATTCCGAAGTGTTATGTCCGCCGATTTCTTCGTCCGTGACGATGTGGAGCTGAACTTCCCGCGTTAATTTTTCGGAATCCAGTTCCGTGAATGCTTGCATCATTGCCGCCACACCGGCCTTCATATCCGCCGATCCGCGGCCATATAAGCGTCCAAGTTCTTCCATTGGATTGAATTGCTCTTCGTGGCCCGGCACAACATCGACATGCCCGTTCCAGATCAGTTTTTCATCGCCTTGCCCTTTGGAGGCCGTGAGCATCAAGTAGCCTTTATTGTCATGGATCTTCACAGTTTCTCCATTTTCTTCGAGCCACCGGGCGCAAAATTGGAGCGCCTCATTGGCACCTTCTTTTGTATCACTTTTAATTTTAATCAGCTCTTTCAATAATTCGATCATATAATTCCAGCAGCAAGTTTCGCTGCCTCCACCGCCTTTCATAAACATTTACTTTCACAATACCCTAATGCCTGCGGATGAAACGAACTTGCATCCCACCTTTTTGTTCGTTACAATACAGATGAAACCAAAAACTGTATACACCACAAGGGGAGCAATTGCTGAGAGTGAACGAGACCGTTCTTACCCTTTGAACCTGTAAGTTAATACTTGCGCAGGGATTGTGGATGGAAACCTGCCCTTATGCGGCGTCAGGATCTATCCTGGCGCCGCTTTTTGTATGGTTTTTATTAGCGGCCCTTCTGGTGATGTGCAAACACATAGGAGGATATTATGAGAAATAAAAAATTATTGCTGATGCTGGAAATTGCGATTTTCGGTGCACTCGGTTACGTATTGGATTTTATCGCGTTCAGTATGCCACAGGGAGGATCTGTCAGTCTGGTCATGATTCCGATCGTGCTGATGGCGTTTCGCAGAGGAATAGGGGCAGGGCTGCTCACTGGACTCGCAGTCGGCTTGCTGCAAGTGGTCACGGGACGGGTTTATATCGTTCCCTTGTCATTCGGTTTCGCATTTACGCAGGTGACGCTGGATTATATTGTGGCGTTTGCAAGCATTGGCTTTGCGGGCATGATGAGAACGGCATATTTTAAGAATCTGCGAAACGGACTGAAAGGAAAAGCTGTTACCTGGATTATCGCCGGTGCTTTTATCGGCGCATTCCTGCGCTATATCGTCCACGTGATTGTGGGCATCTGGTTCTTCCGTGAATTTGCCACTGGAAATGTTTATCTCTATTCATTCGGATACAATGCGACTTATATGATCCCGGCGTTTCTGCTGACAGCGTTTGTTTGTTCGATCCTGTTTATTGCAGCGCCGCGGCTCGTGGATGTGAAGGAATAAAAGCGGAAGGCTATCTTATGATAGTCTTCTTTTCTTATGTTATAATTTTGGATAGAAAAGCTTGAAAGAAGGGTAATGAATGATTGCAACTAACGAAAAAGATATTGAAATGCTGAAAAAAGCCGGACAGATGGTCGCGAAAATCCGTGAGGAAATGCGAGCCGCCACTAAACCGGGAATAACAACGAAAGAAATTGATGAAATCGGGGGACGCCTGTTCGATGAATTGGGCGGCGTATCAGGACCGAAATCCGAATACGATTTTCCTGGCTTTACCTGCATCAGCGTCAATGAAGAAGTCGCACATGGCATTCCAGGGAAACGTGTGATTCAAGAAGGGGACATCGTGAACATTGATGTTTCCGGTTCATTGGAAGGTTATTTTTCCGACACTGGAATTTCCTTTGTCGTCGGCGATAACCATCCGGAAAAAGAAAAGATTTGCGAAGCGGCTGAAAAGGCTTTTGAGCGGGCGATGACAAAAGTCAAAGCCGGTTCGAAATTGAATGGGATCGGCAAAGCGGTCGAGCGTGAAGCGAAAGACCAGGGCTTGTTCGTCATCAAGAACCTTACCGGCCACGGCATCGGCAAATCATTGCACGAAGCGCCTCAGCATATCCTGAATTATTATGACGCATGGGAAACGACCATCCTGAAAGAAGGAATGGTTCTGGCCGTGGAGCCTTTCATCTCGCAGAAGGCAGAACATATCATCGAATCCGGTGACGGCTGGACGTTCATCACGCCGGACCAGTCATTGGTCGCACAAATCGAACATACGGTTCTGGTGACAAAAGGTGCACCAATTCTATTAACTAAATTAGAGGAATAAAAAAAAGCCTGCGCTGAGCAGGCTTTTTTTTATTGCAAACTTTCCTTACTTTTTCTTTATCAGCAGAATGCCGGTCACGATAACGCCGCTCAGGAACAGCGAAGCGGTGGTGACGAGCATTTCATCCAGGCCGTGTTTGACGGCGATGCCGACGAATGCCCAGACAAAAACAAGCGCAAACGGTATATCTGAATGGTGGAAACGCACGTGGAGCGCAAGTGCGGTTGCAACGGTGAGCATGATGACTGCCCATAATTCATTGCTTAAACCCCATCCGCCCCAGCTGTAAAAGGTGAGAACATAGCTGATGTTAGCAATGGTCGCTACACTGATCCAGGCCATATTCACGGAAATGGGCAGGCGTTGGGTAACTTTGTTGTCATCGTTATGATATTGAAGGTATAGAAGAATCAGAGAAACTAGATAAACGAGCATAGCTGCAATTGACCAGGCAAAATATTCATAATGCCAAAGCAGCAGCCACGTAATATTGGAAATGGCACTTAGGATGAAATAAAGGCTGATGGCAGTGGAAGGTAATTCTTTGGTCTTCTTATAACGGATCCAGAAGCCGGCAATCCAGATTGCCAATAATATGTAAATGACTGACCAGATGGAAAAGACATAACCGGCAGGTGTAAACAGAACCGGCAGCCTGTTGGAAATTTCGCCCGTAGTCTGGCCATTGATCGGCAGTATATTTGCTAGTGCGTTGATGGTAACGACGGCCAGAAATGCGATCGTCATCAATATTATACGGAACATCTCAGATCCCTCCTCGCTTACAGTATACCTTTCCTTGTTTGGGACAACAATTAACTGTTTGGCAATATGGAAAAAAGATCCGGGGAAATCGTCGATATTATGTCAGCTTTTAATTCTCTGGCGTTCATTATTCCGTAATCCGAAGAATAATGGTATACTGATAATGTTTTTAGAAAATTTAGTTTATCAGGAGGATTTGCCATGACAGTAAAATATCCGGAAGTGTGGGATTTGGATGTGTTGTTCCCGGGTGGGAGCGAATCGGAAAAATTGCGTGTACATATGGACGAAGCGGTTCCAAAATTAGAGGAATTCGAGAAGCTTTCAGGGAACTTTGAAGTGCCCGCCAAGGCAAGTGACGCCAAGAATGTGGCAGAAGTGCTGGAAGCAGTTAAGGAGACGATGCTCCACTTAAGGCAGTCGGGTGCATTTATCGGCTGTTTGATGGCACAGGACACAGAAGACAAAAAGGCTTCTCTGTTGCAGAGTGAATCATCAAGCCAGAGCGCGCGTTTCAGTTCTGCGCTCCAAAAAATCCAGCAGGATCTGACGAAGACGGATGATGCTGTCTGGAATGCGCTGATGGAAGATGAGGCGTTGAAGGAATTCAATTTCGTGCTCAATGAATGGCGTGACAAAGCACGTTTGCTGCTTTCTGAAAAAGAAGAAAATCTGATCACAGCGCTGAGCATGGATGGCTATCACGGCTGGAGCCAGCTGTACGATATGCTGGTCGGGGAAATCAAAATCAAAATTACGGTAGATGGCCAGGAAAAAACCATGTCAGTCGGACAGGCAAATAATTTAAGTTCCCACGCCAACGCCGAAGTGAGAAAAGAATCCTACGAAAAGCTGGAAGGTGCCTGGGCAGAAAAAGAAGATTTCTTTGCCAAGACATTGAATTCGATTGCAGGATTCCGTCTTGAAACTTACAAAAAACGCGGATGGGACAATCCATTGCAGGAACCGCTTCAGATTAACCGCATGAAGCAGCAGACGCTGGACGCTATGTGGGGAGCCATCTCCAAAAACAAACAGCCGTTTGTCGATTACCTGAACCAGAAAGCGAAGCTGCTCGGCAAAGACGGACTCGAATGGTATGACGTGGATGCGCCCGTAACGGAAAGCACCCAAACATTTTCCTATCAGGAAGGCGCCGAATTCATCTTGGAGCATTTCAAAAAGTTCGGTCCGGAACTCGAGAAATTCTCGCGTACGGCTTTTGAAAAAGGATGGATTGAAGCGGAAGACCGTCCGAACAAGCGTCCGGGTGGATTTTGTACCGGGCTGCCGATGACCGAAGAGTCTCGGATCTTTATGACCTACAGCGGTTCGATGTCCAATGTCGCCACTTTGGCTCATGAACTCGGACATGCGTTCCATTCATATGCTTTGCGCCCGGTTCATCAGATCAACCGCTCCTACGCGATGAATGTGGCCGAAACGGCTTCCACTTTCGCTGAAATGATCGTTGCGGATGCGGCAGTGAAAAATGCATCTTCCGATGATGAAAAAATTGCCCTGCTGGAAGATAAAATTCAGCGCAGCGTGGCGTTCTTCATGAACATCCATTCGAGATTCCTCTTTGAAACACGGTTTTACGAGGAGCGCAAAAAAGGCGTTGTTCCGGCATCGCGTTTGAATGAATTGATGGAACAGGCACAAATGGAAGGGTTCGGCGGCGGGTTAAAATCCACGCATCCGCATTTCTGGGCATCCAAGCTCCATTTCTATATTACTTATGTGCCGTTTTATAACTTCCCGTATACGTTCGGTTACCTGTTCTCCTTGAGCGTTTACGCTAAAGCGCTGGAAGAAGGTGCCGGATTTGAAGAGAAATACATGGCGTTATTGCGTGACACGGCTGTCATGACTGCTGAAGACTTGGCGCTCAAGCATCTTGGGGAAGACATTACGCAAGAAGCATTCTGGGAAAAAGGAATTGCTCTATGCGTAAAAGATGCACAAGAGTTTATTTCGCTGACGTCAAAAGCTGACTGATATGAACCTTCATTTAAAGGGCAGGCTGTGCTACCTGCGTATTCTGACTGCAGAGGATGCCGAAGAATTGGTGCAATTGCTCCTCCGGAACCGAAACTATTGGGCGATATTCGAGCCGCAGCATCGCGACAGTTATTTTACGGCAGCTGTCCAGCGCGAAAAGATTCTCGAATCCATTTACCAGGCGAAGGAAAACCGGGAGTATAGTTTCGGAATTTTTGAACCGAGCACCAACAAACTGATTGGCCATATTTCGATGTACAGCATTAAGCGTCTGCCATTTCTCAGTGCGTTGGTCGGTTATTCGATTGATGAAGAATATACTGGGCGCGGAATTGCAACGGAAGCGGTGGAATTGGTGGTGGCTTTCGGATTTGAGAAGCTCCGCCTCCACCGGATTGAAGCGTATGTCTCCCCGCGAAATGCCGGTTCCGTCCGTGTTTTGGAAAAAGCGCGGTTTCACAATGAAGGCTTGATGAAAGAATTTCTTTATATTAATGGTGTGTGGGAAGATCATTATCATTTTGCTGTCCTGGAAACAGAATTTTGAAAGGGTAAGGCCACCGTTAAAAAATGGTGGAAACAAGCGAAGAGATGGTTATGGGAATAAAAATGCCGACGGAAGCAGGTGTCTGATGCTAAGAGATAAACTGTTGCCCTATCATCAATGGGCCACCCAAAAAATCCTGTCACATACAGAACAATTCGGAGATGAGATTTATACAAGAGAAGGAGAAAGTTCCTTCGCGTCAATTAAAGCAACGATCAGCCATGTCATCACTGTTGAAAAATTATGGCTGCTCAGGATGACCGGCATTGAAAAACCGGCAAGGGAGCAATTCCATGTCGAAACAGTCGCGGATGCCAAACAGGCATTCATGCTGCTGCATGCAGAAATGGAACTTTATTTTTCCTCGCTGTCGGAAGACCAATGGCAGGAAGTCATGCCTTTCGTGAATCTCAAAGGGGAAGCTTTTGAGGAGACCAGGGAAGAGATGCTGTTTACGTTTATCAACCACGGATCTTATCACAGGGGACAGATCACTTCTTTGCTTCGTCAATTCGGCAAGGAAGGAACAACTGTCGATTATATTTATTTTCCGAAAGAAAACCGCTGAGAAGGTTTGACCGAACAGCATTCGGTCGAACCTTTGCGACGAAGCGTGAAACGCTGCAACGCTCTTTCATGTCTCGAAGCTAGCGCAGCGATGCAGAGACAGGAGCACCGGTTTTCAACGCAACTGAGACGGCTCAGGCCATCCCTGTGGAAAGCATCTGCCTAGAGCGAAATGATTAAAGAAATTGTTGTTTTCTAGAAAATCTATAAAACCGCTGAGAAAAATTTCTCAGCGGCTTTTTTTAAGCGGTTTTCTTCATCAGTTTTTATTTCCGTCTATGACAAGATCCAGTTTACCTGTGGTCGGATCAATCACCAGTCCGTGCACCGGCACCTTGCTGTCCATCAGTGGATGGTTGCGCACCATATTGACGCTGTGGCTGATGCTTTGGGTTACATCATCAAAGCCGCGCAGCCATTCATCAAGATTGACACCTGAATAGCGCATCATTTCAATCGTTTCTTCAGTTATGCCCCGCGTTTTCATCTTTTCAAGGATTTTCTGCGGTTCGATAGCGGCCATGCCACAATCATAATGCCCGATTATGTACACTTCATCTGCATTCAATTCATAGATTGCCACTATCAGGCTGCGCATAATGCCGCCGAAAGGATGATTGATGACAGCGCCGGCGGATTTCACAATTTTCACGTCGCCGTTTTTTAAATTCATCGATTTCGGCAACAATTCAAACAGCCGCGTATCCATACATGTCAGGATAACCATTTTCTTGTCTGGAAATTTTGTGGTGATGAATTGCTCGTACTTTTCCTCTTCCACAAACTTCTTATTATAGTCCAGGATTTCATTCAGTATTGACATACTTTGCCCTCCTTATACTCTTGCTATCTTTTATTTTAATCGAAAGTTCTGCCGATTACGAGTTTCACTCCATCCGTATAAAAAAATCCGGAAGCACAAGGCTTCCGGAAGAATCATTTTGCAATTTTGTTCAGTTTGTGGAGCATGCTGAGTGAACGCCCAGTGCCAACAGCTACGGATTCCAAAGGCATCGGTGCCATGTGGACGGGGACGGAAATTTCTTCAGACAGCCATTGCTGCATGCCTTTCAATAACGCACCGCCGCCGGTGATGACGACGCCCTGGTCGACAATATCGCCTGACAATTCCGCCGGGCAGTTTTCAAGCGTTGCACGGATGCATTCCAGTATCGCCAATAACGGCTCCTTCAGCGTTTCCTGGATTTCCGTCGACGTCAGCGTGACTGTCTTCGGCAGGCCGGTCATGATGTCGCGGCCACGAATTTCCATCGTTTCCGCTTTATGGGGAATCAATGCATAGCCGATTTCTTTTTTGATATTTTCAGCAGTTGGTTCGCCAATCAATACATTATAATGCTTGCGCACGTACTGGATAATATCTTCATCCATACGGTCGCCGCCGACTTTAACCGTGTTGGAAGAAACGACGCCGCCAAACGAAATAATGCCGACTTCTGTCGTGCCGCCGCCGATATCCACAATGACGCTGGCAATCGGTTCACTTACCGGCAAATCTGCTCCAATTGCCGCTGCAACGGGTTCTTCGATCAAGTGTACACTTTTCGCGCCACTTTGCTTAACCGCATCGTGAATGGCACGGCGTTCCACCGAAGTCGCTCCAGATGGCGTACAGATCATGACATTCGGTTTCCGGTAGGCAGCCCCCAATTGTTTGGCGGCTTTTTGCATCACCATTTTCAATAGATCCGTAGTGACATCAAAATCTGCGATGACGCCGTCTTTGAGCGGCCGAACCACACGGATGGACGCCGGGGTTTTGCCGATCATCGCTTTGGCTTCTTCGCCGATGGCAATGACTTTCCCTGACTTCGTATCCAATGCCACTACGGATGGTTCATTTAGGATGATGCCTTTTGATTGTGTATAAACGAGAATATTTGCTGTACCTAAGTCAATTCCAATATCTGATGAAGAAAACATACCTATACTCCTCCTAATATAAAACAAGTCCATTTTGAATTTTAACACGCTAAAAAAGCGTTCTTTAATAGCGTACTTGAACTTGCAATATTACGAGGGTCTATTGGCGCGTCGGCATGAAAAAAATCGGGACTTTTGTTTCAAGATGTAATGTTGATGCAAACCAAATGTTTTCAAACTGTAATCTATCAGTCATTTTAAGATAATAAAAAAGCAGGCTTTATGATAAAAGCCTGCTTGCGTTATGTGATTCAGAATTTGCGTTCCGGAAGTGGATCTACATGTTCTGCATCATGTGTGTGCAATTCTTTCCCCAGATAATGAAGCAGGGTAAAGAAGAACATGAAGATTACAACCATGAAACCTAAAACGGTAACTACACCAGCCAACATGCTAAAAACTCCTCTCTCGACAATGATTATCAACCTTTATTATACATGATAAAAGAAAAAAGATTAAGTGTCGAATTTCTGAGTTTTAAAATGCCCAGTTGCCGTTTCTGAAAATCGGTTCGCGCGTGCCATCTTCCAAAACGCCATCGATGTCCATTTTTTCTGAACCGACCATAAAGTCAACGTGGGTGATGCTTTGGTTCAGGCCGTGTTTCAGCAATTGCACAGTGTCCATCTTCTTGCCGCCTTCGAGGCAGAAAGAGTAAGCGCTTCCGATGGCAAAATGATTAGACGCATTTTCATCGAATAAGGTGTTGTAGAAAAGAATATTCGAAGCCGAGATCGGCGATTGATGAGGGACAAGCGCAACTTCCCCAAGAAAATGGGAACCTTCATCCGTTTCAACCAGCTGCTTCAAAACGTCTTCACCTTGTTTAGCGGTGATGTCCGTAATCCGGCCGTTTTTAAATGTCACTTTGAATTCATCGATAATGTTGCCGCCGTAACTCAAGGGCTTTGTGCTGGATACATAGCCGTTTACACCGTCTTTTTGTGGCACAGTGAAAACTTCCTCTGTTGGCAAATTCGCCATGAACGCATCGCCTTTTTCGTTGTTGGAGCCTGCGCCGCACCATAGATGGCCTTTAGGCAGCGCTACTTCGAGGTCGGTGTCAGGTGAAGTGTAATGCAATTTGGCATATTTTTTGCCGTTTAAATAATCGACTTTGGTATGCAGCAATTCATCATGCTTTTTCCATGCCTCGATCGGCTCTTCAAGATCCGCGCGGACCGCTTTTAAAATTGCCGCCCATAAAGTGTCGACTTGCTGCTCTTCCGGCACATCGGGGAAAACTTTGGCTGCCCATGCTTTGGAAGGAGCGGCCAGCACCGTCCAGCTGATTTTGTCGGATTGGACATATTGACGGTATTTATTGAGCGCCTGCCCGGTCGCTTTCTGGGAAGCGGCGATACGTTTTGAATCGATGCCTTTTAACAGGTCGGGGCTTTGCGAAACGATGCTCATGAAAGCCGCACCTTGTTCAGCCAGTTGCTCACGCTCCTGAACTTTCC